>NZ_CP126170.1:4427282-4734564 GCF_033170385.1 Xanthomonas rydalmerensis
AGGCGCTGCATGTCCTGGTCGTCGCGGCTGAGCGCCATCCAGCCGGCGCGGATCTCGCTGCCGGCGTCCCAGCACCAGATGCTGTAGCCGTGCTCGCGCAGGCGATCGTAGGCCACGGCCAGCAGCGAGGCGCTGTCGTGATCCTCCAGGAAATCGGCGTCGTCGATGTCGCCGCCCCAGTCGATGCGCAGGTTCCAGCGCGCGGCCAGTTCGTCGATCGCGCCGATCAGCGCCTCGCAGTCGTGACCGTCGACGTAGAAGCCCGCGCGCCAGTCGATCGCGTCCTTCAGCGTCCACAGCCAATCGGCGTTTTCGCGCTCTGCCTCGCCAGCGGCCTCGCGGTAGGCGTCGAACTGGCGCAGCGCGCTTTCCTCGTCGCCCGGGTTGATCAGCAGCAACAGGTTCCAGATCAGGCCCTGCTGTGTGTCCGGATCGTCGTCGTCGTCGAACAGGTCGTCGGGATCGTCGTAGTCGGCGCTGTTGTCGGGCATGGCGGCGCATCAGGCATCACGGGGGCCGCCAGTGTGCCGCGCCCGGCGCGACGACGGAAGCGCGGAACTCGGCAACGGCGCCGCGGGCGTTTATCCTTCGCAGCCCGGAAGACGGCGCTGTCTGCCGCCACGCGAAGCCACCACGATGTCCGACACGCCCCCCGACCGCCTGGCGGTCAGCCCGCAGAGCCCCTTCCACGATGCCGAGACGCTGTCGCGCGGCGTCGGCATCCGCTTCAATGGCGTGGAGCGCGACAACGTCGAGGAATACTCGATCAGCGAAGGCTGGATCCGCGTGCAGGTCGGCAAGGCACGCGACCGCCGCGGCAACCCGATGACCATGAAGGTCAAGGGCCAGGTCGAAGCCTTCTGGCTCGACGCCAAGTAAGCGCGACCGCCGACAGGCACAGCGCCTGCCGGCACATTGCGGTGGCCGGCCGCACGCAGCGGCCCCGGCTACCGCCTCAGGGCTTGAGCCGGTAGCCGCTGCGGAAGATCGCCCAGATCACGCCCAGGCACAGCGCCAGGAATCCCAGGGTCATGCCCACGCTGACCGCGATGTGCACGTCGGCCTTGCCGTAGAACGCCCAGCGGAAGCCGCTGACCAGATACACCACCGGGTTGAACAGGCTGATCTTCTGCCACAGCGGCGGCAGCATGTTGATCGAGTAGAAGCTGCCGCCGAGGAAGGTCAGCGGCGTGATCACCATCAGCGGGATCACCTGCAGCTTCTCGAAGCCGTCGGCCCACACGCCGATGATGAAGCCGAACAGGCTGAAGGTCAGCGCGGTCAGCACCAGGAAGCCGAACATCCACAGCGGATGGGCAATCTCGTACGGCACGAAGGCGCGCGCGGTGAGCAGGATCAGCAAACCCAGCAGCACCGATTTGCTCGCCGCCGCGCCGACGTAGCCGATCACCACCTCCCACCACGCTACCGGCGCCGACAGCACCTCGTAGATGGTGCCGGCCCAGCGCGGCATGTAGATGCCGAACGAGGCGTTGGAGATGCTTTCGCTGAGCAGCGACAGCATCACCAGCCCGGGGATGATGTAGGCACCGTAGCTGATGCCGTCGATGGCGCCCATGCGCGAGCCGATCGCCGCGCCGAACACCACGAAGTACAGCGAGGTCGACAGCACCGGCGAGGCGATGGACTGGGTCAGCGTGCGGAAGGTGCGCGCCATCTCGAAGCGGTAGATCGCGGCGATCGCGTGCAGGTTCATGCGCGCACCTCCGCAGCGGCGGCGGCCGGCCGCACCAGGTTGACGAAGATCTCCTCCAGCGAACTCTCGCTGGACTGCAGATCCTTGATCTCCACGCCCTGCGCCTCCAGTTGCCGCAGCAGCGGGCCGATGCCGGTCTGCGCGGCCTGCGCGTCGTAGGTGTAGGTGAGCGTCGCGCCGTCGGCGGACAGTTCCAGCGGCTGCGCCGCCAGCGCCGGCGGCAACGCCGGCAGCGGCGCCTGCAGGGTCAGCGCCAGTTGCTTCTTGCCGAGTTTGCGCATCAGCGTGCGCTTGTCCTCCACCAGCAGCAGTTCGCCGCGGGCGACCACGCCGACGCGGTCGGCCATGTCCTCGGCCTCCTCGATGTAGTGCGTGGTCAGGATGATGGTGGTGCCCTGCTCGCGCAGGCGCCGCACCATCTGCCACATGTCGTGGCGCAACTCCACGTCGACGCCGGCGGTGGGTTCGTCCAGGAACAGGATGGACGGCTCGTGCGCCAGCGCCTTGGCGATCAGCACGCGCCGCTTCATGCCGCCGGACAAGGTGGAGATCTTGCTGCCGCGCTTGTCCCACAGCGACAGTTCGCGCAGCACCCGCTCCAGGTGGGCGTCGTCGCGCGGCTTGCCGAACAGGCCGCGGCTGAAGCGCACCGTCGCCCACACCGTCTCGAACGCATCGGTGGCCAGCTCCTGCGGCACCAGGCCGATCTTGCTGCGCGCGGCGCGGTAGTCGCGCACGATGTCGTGGCCGTCGGCCAGCACCCGGCCGCTGCTGGGCGTGACCAGGCCGCAGACGATGCTGATCAGCGTGGTCTTGCCGGCGCCGTTGGGACCGAGCAGGGCGAAGATCTCGCCGCGGCGGATCTCCAGGTCGATGCCCTTGAGCGCCTGGAAGCCCCCGGCGTAGGTCTTGGTGAGCTGTTGCACGGAAATGATCGGCGACACGGGAACTCCCTGGGCGGCGCAGCGACTGCGGTACGGCCCCCAGGGTAGAAGCCCGGTCGTGATGGATAAATCCCGATCCGGCGGAAGCACTCTCCCGGATGCGGGACAGTGCGCCAGCCAGTGCCTGCAAACGCTGACGACGCCGCCGTGGTCGCCGCGCCGAACGCCGGCTAGCGTTCGCCGGGATCGAGGGTGCCGGTGGCCGGTCGCGCAGGGCGCGGCAAGGGCAGCACGCGCCAGCCGAAGTTGACCCCGGCCGCCGCCAGCAGGATCAGCAGCGCCCCGAGCACCTGCGTCCACGCCAGCGACTGCCCGAAGGCGATGCGATCGACCACGATCGCCACCACCGGATAGATGAACGACAGCGCCCCGATCATCGCGGTGGGCAGTTTCTGGATCGCGCCGTACAGCAGCACGTACATCACGCCGGTGTTGACCACCCCGAGCACGACCAGATCCAGCCACTGGCCCCGGGTGGAAGGCAGTGCATCGAAGTGCGCGAACGGCGCCAGCAACACGATGCCGATCCCGAGTTGCAACAGCGCGAGCAGGTGCGGCGGCGTGCCTTTCAGGTGCTTGGTGATGATCGACGACACCGCGTACAGAAATGCGGCGCCCAGCGCCAGCGCGACGCCCTGCAGGTATTCGCCCGGCACCGCGAGCACCGCCGGCGCGATGCGTACCACGCCCACCAAGCCGACGAACGCCACCGCCAGCCACGCCACGGTCGAGGCGCTGATGCGCTCGCGGAACACGATCGCGCCGAGTCCGACCAGCATGAATGGCTGCGTGTTGTAGACGGCGGTGGCCATCGAAATCGAGGCGCGGCCGTATGCGGCGAACAGCAGCAGCCAGTTCGCCACGATGGTGACGCTGCCGAGCAGCACCAGCGCCAGCATCCGCGGCGAGAACGCCTTGCGGCGCAGCAGGCCCAGCGCCGCGCAAAGGATGAGCAGGGTAGCCGCGCCGAACACGCAGCGGAAGAACACCACGTTGACCGGCGACTGTCGTGACGACATCACCAGCCAGCCGATGGTGCCGGACATGAGCATGGCCACGACCATCTCGGCCGCACCACGGCGAATTTCGTTGGACGCCATCCCGGTTCCTTTCAACGCTGCGAACGACAGCCATTGTAGAAACCGGGATTCCACGAAAACATGCTTAAACTTAGGCTTATTCCGCAATCTTCCTGCGAAACAAAGGTCGCTATGCAAAACCGCCTTTCCCCACCCGCCGTCGCCCCGCTCGACGCGATCGACCGCGCCATCCTCGCCGCGCTGGCGCAGGATGCGCGCATGGCGACCAGCGAGCTGGCCAGGCAGATCGGCCTGTCGGCGCCGGCCACCGCCGACCGCGTGCGCCGGCTGCAGCACCAGGGCGTGATCGCCGGATTCACGGTCGAACTGGACCCGCGCGCGCTCGGCTACACCTTGCAGGCGATCGTGCGAGTCAAACCGCTGCCAGGGCAGTTGCACCTGGTGGAGGAACTGTTGCAGCGCATTCCGGAATTCGTCGAGTGCGACAAGGTGACCGGCGAAGACTGCTTCATCTGCCGGCTGTACCTGCGCGACATCGAGCACCTGGACAGCATCCTGGCAAAAGTCACCGATCGCGCCGAAACCAATTCCGCCATCGTGAAGTCGACCCCGGTCCGCAGGCGGCTGCCGCCGCTGGTCGAGGACGCCTAGCGCGATGCGCTAGCCGCGGGGCTTACGACTGATCATGCAGCGCCAGAGGCGTAGGCCAGCGTGCGCCATGGAGGGCAGAGGGCGAAGAACACCAAGCCGGCGCGAGCTGGGACGGCACCAGGAACCCGCTTTCACGAATCCCGAATCCCGACTCCCCACTCCCGGCCCTTAGCTCTTGCGCCGCGCCTCCAGCAGATCCAAATTGCGGATCAGCCGGCGCGCGATCTCGTCGGAGATCTTGCGCTGGCGGGTCAGCTTGAACAATTCCTGGCGTTCGGCCTGCAGGCCGGCGTGGCGCAGCTGGCGCAGCACCGCGTCCAGGCGCCGCGCCTCCTCCGGATCGCTCTCCATCGCCTCGCCGTGGTCGAGATGGCGCTGGTACAGCGCGCTGACCCGGTTGGCGGCCTCGTTGTAGAGATCGGCGTGCTCGCTGTCCTGCACCAGCCGCTGGCGCAGCTTCTCCACCGCCGCCAGCGCCGCGCGCGAGGACTCGCGCCGCGCCAGGTCCTCTTCCCGCTGGTCGTTGGGTTCTTCCGGCAACGCCAGGCCGCGCAGCAGCCGCGGCAGCCCGATGCTGGCGACCAGCAGCGAGGTGACGATCACCGCGCTGGCCAGAAAGATCGCCAGGTCGCGCGCCGGAAACGCGGCGCCGCTGGGCAGGGCCAGCGGCAGGGTCAACACGCCGGCCAGGGTGATCGCGCCGCGCACGCCGGCCAGCGAGGTCGCCACCACGATCCGCCACGGCGGGCTCTGCCGGTCCTCGCCGCGGCGGCGCGCCTTGAGCAGGGTCCAGCGCAGCGACAGCCACACCCACAAAAAGCGCAGCAGCAGCAGGCCGACGTAGATCGCCAGCGCGTAGGCGGGCAGCCACCACGGATTCAGGTGCCCGGCCTCGTCCATGTTGTGCATGGCGCCCTGCACGATGCCCGGCAGCTGCTCGCCGAGCAGCACGAACATGATGCCGTTGAGGGTGAACTGGACCATGTCCCACACCGCCGAGCGCTGCACGCGCATGCTGCCCGGGGCACGGCCGCTCAGCTCCACGTAGCTCATGGCGATACCGGCGGCGACCGCGGCGAGGATGCCCGAGGCGTTGATCGCCTCGGCCAGCAGGTAGGCGGCGAACGGCAGCAGCAGGTTGACCAGGATCGCCGCGCCCGGCTCCTCGCCGACCTGGCGCCACACCCAGCGCTGCGCCAGGCTGGTGCCCACCACCACCGCGATGCCGGCGGCCACGCCGACCAGCGCCACCCACAGGAAGGTCAGCGAGGCATCGGCCAGCGAGAACGTGCCGGTGATCGCCGCGGCCACCGCGAACTGGAAGCAGACCAGGCCGGACGCGTCGTTGAGCAGCGACTCGCCTTCCAGGATGTGCATCAGCCGCTTGGGGATCGGCGCGCGCGCGGCGATCGAGGACACCGCGATCGGATCGGTCGGCGACACCACCGCGGCCAGCGCGAACGCCACCGCCAGCGGCATGGTCGGGATCATCCAGTGGATCAGGAAGCCGGCGCCGAGCACCGTGAACACCACCAGGCCCAGCGCCAGTTCGAGGATCACGCCCTTGTCGCGGAACAGGCCCTGCTTGGGGATGCGCCAGCCGTCCAGGAACAGCAGCGGCGGCAGGAACAGCAGGAAGAACAGCTCCGGCTCCAGCGCATAGCCCTTCTTGAACACCCCGGCGATGATCGCGCCCAGGCCGATCTGCACCAGCGGCAGCGGCAGCGAGAACGGCAGGACGCGCACCAGGTAGCCGCTGGCGACCACCGCCAGCAACATCGCCAAGACCACTTCGATCGAATGCATGCTCGTCCGACAGCGGCGCCACGCAGGCGGCGCCGCCCATGAATGGGGGAGCCTGCAAGCAAAGCGCACCGCGGCGGCGATGTCCAGTGGCGCGGCGGGCGTGTACGGCTACTATCCTGCCGCAGGCCGGTGGTGGACACCGGCGCCTTCCGCCGGAGACCGCATGCTCACCATCCAGGAACTCAACCGCTTCATCGAGGCGCAGGCGGCGGAAGGCGTTTGCGTCCAGCGGGTCTGGGACCTGATCGGCGACCACTTCGTCCAGGCCCAGGCCAGCCTGCCGGCCGAGCACGCGATGGAGCGGCGCGAGCTGTCCTTCCACGACCATGTGCGGCTGCTGGGCTACCTGTGCCTGCTGCTGGAGAGCGTGCCGGGCGACCTGGTGGAGATCGGGGTCTGGAAGGGCAAGTCGCTGGTGCTGATGAACGAGGTCTGCGGGCGCGAGCGCCGGGTGATCGGCATGGATCCGTTCGCGTTGCCGAACCAGTTCGAGGAATTCAACCACTACCGGCAACAGTTGCTGCCCAATGCGCGCTTCATCCGCGGCTATTCGGAGTTCTGCGCCGAGCATTTCTACGCCATGGAGCCGAAGGTAGCGCTGTTGCACATCGACGGCGGGCACACCGGGCGCAATGTGCTGCTGGATTTCCTACTGTACGGACCGAGTGTCGTCTCCGGCGGGTTCGTGGTGTTCGACGACTACGGCGACTGGGAATACTCGCCGGAGGTCGGCCCGGCCGTGGACCTGCTGCGCGCCGCCGGCTACTTCGGCGACTTCCACGTGCTCGGCTGCGCCCACGGCTTCGAGAACAGCTACGTGCTGCAGCGCCGCTGAGCCGACGCGCTTTTGCCCCTCCAGCGCGCCGGCAGCGGACGGCGGCGGCGTTCCGAGAATGCCAGCGGCGGGATGATCCCGGCCAACCGACAAGGCAAGCATTGTCGACACACCGATCATCCATCCCGGACCCTGAACCCGACAGCCGCGCAGGATGGGGACGTCGCGGCGCGTCTGAAGCTGTAGCCTTACTCAAACATAATGGCATGGCAGATATCATGGCGCCAATGCATCACCGAGGTGGCCGCTCATGAAACAAATAACCGGCAAATGGCGCAACCAAGAATATTTGGCGAGCATCATCGACAGCATTGATTCAATAACGGCTGGACGGCCGATCATTAGCGACGCCGATCTTTCCGGCATCACCATCGGCCCATTTGCCGTCCTGGAGCAATTGAAAACCGCGAATCTCTTCGAATCAAGGATAAGCGACACCGATCTGTCTTACTCGAAACTATCGGGAAGCGCGAACAACAGCTTCTTCATGCGCGTTAGCCTTGAAAATGCCAGCTTGAACAGAGTCATTTTATGCAGATCGGAAATAATAAATTGCAGCTTCTCAAGAAGCAAGCTTGTAATAAACATGGATGATACGATCTGCGAAAAAACCGCTTTTGTCAAAGCCAGGTTTGCCGGTGGATCTTATGGAATGGAGTACGGCGGTCGCCGGGTAAAGTTCATAGACTGCGATTTTACTGACGCTGTCTTTGACAGAGTCGAATTTAGAGCATCGACATTTATCAACTGCATTTTTGCTGATGCGAAGTTCAGGAAATGCGACTTTCGTGGCGCCAGGTTTGAGGCTGGCGTTTTACCGCTGGCAACCCAGTTTGAAAATATGGACATCCCTGCTCAGTGCTTGTGATCCCGTCTACATAAGCCGACAACGACGCACTACCTGCGTCCGGTAGACCGTTCGCCACAGCGCTGCCCTGCCCTGCCCTGCAGCCTGCGCCACCGTGCGAGAGGGCGCTCGCCTGGACCACCGTTGATGCAAGCGGCGCCTGTCGGCACCGCCCATTCATCATTATCTGGACGGCGTGATGCAACCGCGCCGGCGCAGCGCGCGTAAAGACAGGTGCACGGCCGACTGGCCGCGCATCCCTTTCAAGGAGCAAGCCCATGAAGATCCACTTGCTGTCCCTGGCCCTCGCCGGCCTCGTCTCCCTGCCTGCCATGGCCGCCCCCAGCCAAACCGCGATGCACGACCACGCGGCAATGAGCGAAGCCAAGCCGAATCCGATGGTCGGCGGTGCGCCGATGTACGCCACCAAGGACATCATCGACAACGCGGTCAACTCCAAGGATCACACCACCCTGGTCGCCGCGGTCAAGGCCGCCGGCCTGGTGGACACGCTGAAGGGCGCCGGCCCGTTCACCGTGTTCGCACCGACCAATGCCGCCTTCGCCGCCTTGCCGGCGGGTACCGTGGACACGCTGCTCAAGCCGGAAAACAAGGAAAAACTGACCCAGGTGCTGACCTACCACGTGGTCCCGGGCAAGCTCGATGCGGCCGCGCTGCTGGCGCAGATCAAGGCCGGCGGCGGCAGCGCCAAGCTGACCACTGTGCAGGGCGAAACGCTGATCGCCAAGACCCGCGGCGGCAAGGTCACCCTCACCGACAGCAAGGGCAACACCGCGCACGTCACCACCGCCGACGTGATGCAGAGCAATGGCGTGATCCATGTGGTGGACAAGGTTTTGATGCCGTAAGCACACGTCGGGGGGTGCATTGGCATCGCGGGGGCGGCTACGGCCGTCCCCGTTTTGCACGTGCATGCGGCCGACCACGAGGGCGCTCCGCCGACGACGACCGCGCCACGCGCACAGGGCATCAGTCGCCGGCACCGCCTGCGTGCGGCATCGGCACCTGCGCTGCCAGCACGCGCAAGTCGCGCACGAAGCCCTGATAGGCGGCCTCGCCCGCCTCGCCGCCGCGCTGGTGCAGCACCCACGACGGATGCACCGTGGCCAGGGCACGGGTGCCATCGTCCAGCGCCTGCCACTGCCCGCGCTGGGCCATCAGCGCAAAGCCGCTGCCCAGCACCGCGCGCGCCGCGGTCGCGCCCAGGCACAGCACGATGCGCGGACGCACCCGCGCCAGTTCGCCGGCCAGCCACATCCGGCAGGCCTCGACGTGGGCACGCTCGGGATTGCGATGCAGCCGCGCCTTGCCGCGCTGCTCGAAACGGAAATGCTTGACCGCGTTGGTCACGTACAGGCCGGCGCGGTCGACGCCCAGTTCCTGCAACGCGCGGTCGAACAGGCGCCCGGCCGGGCCGACGAAGGGACGCCCGCTCAGGTCCTCCTCGTCGCCGGGCTGCTCGCCCACCACCATCACCGCCGCGTCCTGCGGGCCTTCGCCGAACACGGTCTGGGTCGCCGGCTGCCACAGCGGACAGCGGCGGCAGTCGCGCGCCGCCGCGCGCAGCGCATCGAGGCTGTCGTCGGCGGCCACCACCAGCGCCGGTGCCGGCGCGGGAATGCGCCGCCGCACCGGCTCGGGCGCGCGCTCGGCCATCTCGCGCACGCGCTGCCCGGCATCGCGGATCAGCGTGGGCAGCAGTTGCGCCTCCGGCAGGTGCTTCCAGTATTTCTGCGGCATCTCCTGGCGCATCATCGTCGGGTTGAGCCGTGCCGGGTTGAAGATGTTGGCGTAGTAGGTGCGCCACAGTGCGTCCTGCGCATCGTCGGCCGGCGCATCGGCGCGCTGCGCGCCGTCGCCGAACTGCAGCGTCTCGCCGTCCCAGCGCACGCTGCGGTACGGGGTGAGGATCGCCCAGCGCATGCCGGCGAAACGGCGCGCGAAGAACGGCGCCACGCGATCGACGATGTGGTGCTCCGGCTCGAACCAGGCGATGTACGCCTCCTGCTCGCCGGGCACTTCACGGAAGCGCACGAATGCCTTCATCTTGTGGCTGTCGCGGCGTACCGCCTGCGCCCATTGCTGCGCGCGGTGCACGTCGGCATCGGTCACCCGCTGCAGCAGCGCGCGCTCGCCGCCGGCGATGCGCCACAGCAGGCGGTACAGCAGCGCATGCCGCTGCGGATCGCGATGGCACAGCACCGCGCCGGCCAGCGCCAGGAACTCCGCCGACACCCGCGGCGGCTGGACCTGCGCAGGCAGCGTCGCGACGTCGGTCCCGACCAGCAGGCCGCCCTGCGCATCGCCATCCCAGGCCAGCGTCTCCGGCACTACCTGCGCGCACCACGCCGCCCGCGCCACCGCCCGCCATGCCTCCAGGCTCCACGGCGGCACCACCTCAGCCTGAAACATGGCCCGCCCCGCGTAGCGCTCCGGTGCCGCGAACGCAAAGGACCGCGCCCATCGCGTCAGTCAAACAACCCACCCTGCCGCGGCGCCGGCGCCAGCTGCGCGCGCAGCCGTTGCGGATCGTCCAGCCGCTGCCGCGGATGGTGGTCGAGCACACTGACGAACGGCAGCAGTTTCTTCAGCGGCACCCGCAACCGCGCCAGGTCCTCGACCCGCAGCCGCGCATGCCGCCGCGCCAGCAGCAAGCGCTCGACGTTGCGCGTGCCCAATCCCGGCACGCGCAGCAACAGTTCGCGCGCGGCGGTATTGAGATCCACCGGGAATCGCTCGGGGTTGCGCAGCGCCCACGCCAGCTTGGGGTCCACGTCCAGATCGAGCATGCCGCTGGTGGTGGGCGGGGCGATCTCCTCCACCGAGAAGTCGTAGAACCGCAGCAGCCAGTCGGCCTGGTACAGACGGTGCTCGCGCTGCAACGGCGGCGCCTGCAGCGGCAGCTTGCTGGAGGCGTCGGGAATCGGACTGAACGCGGAGTAGTAGACCCGGCGCAGGCGATAGTTGCCGTAGAGATTGTGGCTGGTGTGCAGGATCGCGCGGTCGTCGGCGCCATCGGCACCGACGATCATCTGCGTGCTCTGCCCGGCCGGGGCGAAGCGCGGCGGCTTGGCGCGCACCCGCGTCTCGGCCTTGCGCGCTTCCTTGCTCTCCTCGATGCGCCAGCGCAACTCGCCCATCGCCGCACGGATGCCGCCGACGTTCTTCTCCGGCGCCAGTTGCGCCAGGCCGCGTTCGGTCGGCAACTCCACGTTGATGCTGAGCCGGTCGGCGTAGCGGCCCGCGGCGGCGAGCAGTTCCGGCGCCGCGTCGGGAATGGTCTTGAGATGGATGTAGCCGGCGAAGCGGTGCTCCTCGCGCAGTTGCCGCGCCACTTCCACCAGTTGCTCCATGGTGTAGTCGCTGTTGCGGATGATGCCGCTGGAGAGGAACAGGCCTTCGATGTAGTTGCGCTTGTAGAAATCCAGAGTCAGCTTGACCACTTCGGCCGGGGTGAAGCGCGCGCGGCGCACGTTGCTGGAGACGCGATTGACGCAGTACGCGCAGTCGAACACGCAGAAGTTGGTCAGCAGGATCTTCAGCAGCGACACGCAGCGCCCGTCGGGCGTGTACGAATGGCAGATGCCCATGCCCTCGGTGCTGCCGATGCCGCCGCTGCGCAGGGAGTTGCGCTTGTCGGCGCCGCTGGAGGCGCAGGACGCGTCGTACTTGGCCGCGTCGGCGAGCACGGCGAGTTTTTCGAGGGTATTCACCGGCCGACGATGCCGGGTCCGCGTCTCAAACGGTGAGACGCGGATGCGCTGCGGCCTTCACCGCGATGAACCGCTCAGTCGACGCGCCCGGTATTCAGGCCGCGGCACGCGCCGCGGCGCCGTCGAAGCGGTAGATGTCCATCGCCAGCAAGCCCGCATCGATGCCGGCGTCGATGCGCTGCGCGCCGAGTCCCTCCGCGCCGGCCGCGCCCATCGCCACGTAAATCGGCAACCAGTGCTCGTCGGTGGGATGCGCACGCGCGGCGAACGGCGCCTGCCGGCGGTAGTCGAGCATCGCGGGCACGTCGTCGCGGCGCAACGCCTGCTCGGTCCATTCGATGAACGGACGCACGTAGGGCACCTGCTTGCCCTCGGCGTAGCGGCCGAAGTCGTGCAGGTTGTGGGTGATGCTGCCCGAGCCGATCACCAGCACGCCGTCCTCGCGCAGCGGCGCCAGCGCGCGGCCCAGCGCCAGGTGGTGCTCCGGCCCGAGTTCGGGCTGGATCGACAGCGGCACCACCGGGATGTCGGCGTGCGGGTACAGCAGCGACAACGGTACCCACACGCCATGGTCCAGGCCGCGGCGCGGGTCCAGTACCGGCTGCAGCCCGGCCTGTTCCAGCAACTCGGCGACCTGCTCGGCCAGTGCCGGCGCGCCCGGCGCCGGGTACTGCATCGCATGCAGCGCCTGCGGGAAACCGCCGAAGTCGTGGATGGTCTGCGGCTGCGCCGCGGCGCCGACCAGCGGCCGCCGCCCCAGCCAGTGCGCCGAGGCCAGCACGATGGCGCGCGGCCGCGGCAGCGTCGCCGCCAGTTCGGCCAGGCGCGTGCCGACCAGGCCGGGCTGCAACGCGGTCATCGGTGAACCGTGCGAGATGTACAGGGAAGGCAGGCGGGACATGGAAGGTCTCCGGAGGAAGGAGCGCCGCGCTCAGCGCGAGCGCAACGCGAAGCGGCCGTCGCCGATCAGGAACAGCACCGCCAGCGCCAGCGCCCAGAACGCCGGGTACTCCCAACCGCCGCCGGGATTGGCGAAGCCGAAGCCGTTGGCGCCGTGCACGCTGACGATGGTGCCGAGCAGCAGCGGGATGCCGAGCAGTCCGACCCAGCGCGCATAGACGCCGAGCAGCAAGGCCACGGCGAGGGTGAATTCCAGCGCCATAGCCACATAGCCCAGCCCGCCGGGCAGGCCGAGCGACACGAAGTAGGCGGCGGTGCCGGCCGGGGTGAACACCAGCAGCTTGGTCAGCGCATGCACCAGGAACAGCGCGCCCAGGGCCAGGCGCAGCAAGGTGGCGCCGTAGGGCGCCAGGCGGGAGACGGGAGCGGACATGAAGGATCTCCGACAGCGGTGGGATGGGGAACGCTGCACAGGCTATTCCCATCGCCACCATGGATAAATTACCTTTATTCCGAAGATTAATTTCAGGATGCGCAACAATGGATACGCTGGATGCCATGCGGGTGTTCGTCGCCGTGGTCGACCGCAACGGCTTCAACGCCGCCGCCGACGCGCTGGGCATGTCCACCGCCAGCGTCACCCGCCAGGTGGCGTGGCTGGAGCAGCGCCTGGGCTCGCGCCTGCTCAACCGCACCACGCGCCGGGTCAGCCCGACCAGCGTCGGCGCCGCCTACTACCAACGCTGCCAGCTGCTGCTGGCCGAGTTCGACGATATGGAAGCGGCGGTCGGCGAGCAGGCGCTGACGCCGTCCGGCACGCTGCGGATCAACGCCCCCTTCAGTTTCAGCGTCGCCCGGCTCGGGCCGCGCCTGGCCGGCTACAGCGCGCGCTATCCGCAGGTCGCCCTCGATCTGTCGCTGTCCGACCGCCTGGTGGATATCGTCGAGGAAGGCTACGACCTGGCGATCCGCATCACCCGCCAGGTGGCGCCGACCTTGATCGCGCGCAAGCTCGGCGAAGTGCAGGCATTCCTGTGCGCGTCCCCAGCCTACCTGGCGCGCGCCGGCGCCCCGCAACTGGCGGCCGACCTGGCCGGCCACGCCTTCCTCAGCTACAGCTACGTGCAGGACGACCTGACCCTGCACGGCCCCGACGGCGCGACCCAGGTGCGGGTGGCCGGCACCCTGCGCGCCAACTGCGGCGACGTGCTGCGCGAGGCGGCCATCGCCGGCATGGGCATCACCGTGCAGCCGGACTTCATGGCCGAGGCGGCACTGGAGGACGGACGCCTGGTGCGGGTGCTGCCCGACCACGAGATCGGGCCGATCGGCGTGTACGCGGTGTACGCCAGCCGCAGCCACCTGGCGCCGAAGGTGCGCAGCTTCATCGACTACCTGGTCGAAGTGGGCATCGACAGGGCGATGCGCTCCCCGGCCGAGAGCTGAACCGCGGCGCGCGGTCGGACACAACATCCCGCCGATGGCGCTGATCGCGGCGGCCGCGCATGCGCACAATGCCCGCGCTTTTCCCCCACACCCTCAGGAGTCCGCGCATGAGCAAGATCGCGATCGTCTACTTCAGCGGCTACGGCCACACCGTCAAGCAGGCCGAGGCCGTGCACGCCGGCGCCGCCAGCGTCGGCGAGGCCACGCTGTACCGCATCGACCAGGACGGCAACCTGCCCGACGGCGCCTGGGAGGCCATCGGCCAGGCCGACGCCATCATCTACGGCAGCCCGACCTACATGGGCGGCCCGGCCTGGCAGTTCAAGAAGTTCGCCGACGCCAGCTCCAAGCCGTGGTTCTCGCAGGCCTGGAAGGACAAGGTCGCCGCCGGCTTCACCAACTCGGCCTCGGTCAACGGCGACAAGTTCGCCACCATCGGCTACTTCTGGACCCTGTCCCAGCAGCATGGCCAGATCTGGGTCGGTACCGGCCTGCTGCCGTCCAACACCAAGGCGCACGGCCCCGACGACGTGAACTGGACCGCCGGCTCCGGCGGCGCGCTGGCGATCTCGCCGTCCGATGCGTCCCCGGACGAGGCACCGCGCAGCGGCGACCTGGAGACCGCGCGCCTGCTCGGCAAGCGCGTGGCCGAGTTCGCGGCCAAGCTCAAGGGCTGAGTCCGTCGGGTGCCGCCCGCGAAGGGCGGCACCCTGCACCCCTATCGCAAGCGGTCTCTGGGCGACGCGACGCCCCTCGGCGCCCGGCCTTGCCGGTCGGGCGCTGCTCCTAGCCGCGCTACGATCGCGGCTGCGGTTGCGGCACTGCCGCCCGTTCGCTTTGTCCCCACGTCGCAATATGCCGGCCACCGGCCTGCGCCGCGCTCTACGCAGCGCGGCCGGCCGCGTGCGCTGCGCGCAGATGATCGATGAACACGCGCAGCTTCGGCGGCAAGTGCTCGCGCGCCGGGTAGTAGATGTGCCAGCCGGCGAACGGCGCGTGCCAGTCGTCCAGCACCCGCTGCAGGCGGCCGGCGGCGACGTCGGCGGCGACCTGCCATTCGAACGCTTGCCCCAGGCCCAGCCCGCGGCACGCGGCGTCCAGGCCGACCAGGGTGTCGTTGACCACCAGCCGCCCGGTGACTTCGACCAGGAAATCGTGGCCGTCGCGGGTGAATTCCCAGGCCTGCAGGCGACCGTCGGTGCGGCGCCAGCGAATGCAGTCGTGCTCGGCCAGTTCGGCCGGCGTGCGCGGCGTCCCGTGTGCGGCGAAATACGCCGGCGCGGCCACCACCGTCTGCCGCTGTGGCGGTCCCACCGGCACCGCGATCATGTCGCGCGCCAGGCTCTCGCCCAGGCGAATGCCCGCGTCGAAGCCGCCGGCGACGATGTCGGCCAGGGTCCGGTCCGAGTACAGCTCCACGCTGACCTCCGGATAGCGCGCCAGGAACGCCGGCAGGTGCGGGCACACCAGTTGCTCGGCGGCCACCAGCGGCAGGTTGATGCGCAGCGTGCCGGCCGGGCGGTCGCGCAGGAAATCCAGGTCGGCGAAGGCGGCGTCGATCTGCGCCAGGCCCGGCGCCACCCGCTGCAGGAAGCGCTCGCCATGCTCGCTCAGGCCGACCCGGCGGGTGGTGCGGTTGAGCAGGCGCGCGCCCAGTTGCGCCTCCAGCGCGCGCAGCGTCTGCGACAGCGCCGAGGGCGAGACGCCCAGCTCGGCGGCGGCACGGGTGAAACTGCCGTGGTGGGCGACGCGGACGAAGGCGACGACGGCGGACAGCGGCGGGGGACGGTGCATGGCGAGCGGGCAACAGTGGGGGACGGACGCGTCAGGTGCGCCGGCATTGTTTAGCACACCTTCAAAGCACATGCGGATTACCCGGATTTATCCATGGCGACGCGGCGCCTACAGTGCCCGCACCCTCACCTGGAGACCTCCGCGATGGCCCTCGATCACTACCGCCTGCTCGGCCGTTCCGGCCTGCGCGTCAGCCCGCTGTGCCTGGGCACCATGACCTTCGGCGCCGACTGGGGCTGGGGCGCAGACGCCGACGAGGCGCGCCGGCTGTTCGACCTGTACGTGGAGGCCGGCGGCAACTTCCTCGACACCGCCAACATCTACACCAACGGCAGCGCCGAGACCCTGCTCGGCCGCTTCGTCGCCGGCCGCCGCGACCGCCTGGTGATCGCCAGCAAGTTCGCGCTCAATCCCTTCCCCGGCGATCCCAACGGCGGCGGCAATCACCGCAAGGCGCTGCTGCGCTCGGTCGACGCCAGCCTGGCGCGGTTGGGCACCGACTATCTGGACCTGCTGTACCTGCACGCCTGGGACGGCACCACCGGCATCGACGAAGTCATGCGCGGTTTCGACGACCTAGTCCGCGCCGGCAAGATCCTCTATGCCGGCATCTCCGACACCCCCGCCTGGCAGGTGGCGCGCATGCAGACCCTGGCCGACCTGCGCGGCTGGACGCCGTTCGTCGCCCTGCAGATCGAGTACTCGCTGGCACAGCGCACCGTCGAGCGCGAACTGGTGCCGATGGCCGAGGCGCTGGGCATGTCGGTGCTGGCCTGGTCGCCGCTGGCGATGGGCGTGCTCACCGGCAAGTACAGCGCCGCCGACCTGGCGCGGGTGCGCGCGGCCGCCTCCGGCGGCGCCCAGGTCGATGGCGTGGGCCGCGCCGAGGTCGCGCATTCGCAACGCACCTTCAACGAGCACGCCCTGGCGGTGGCCGAGGTGGTGGTGGCGCTGGCCGCCGAGTTGCAGCGCTCGCCGGCGCAGGTGGCGCTGGCCTGGCTGCTCGCGCGCGGGGCGATGCCGATCGTCGGCGCGCGCAGTGTGACGCAACTGCAGGACAACCTGGGCGCACTCACCCTGCACCTGGACGCCGAGGCACTGCAGCGGCTGGACGCGGCCAGCGCGATCGAACTGGGCTTCCCGCACGACTTCCTGGCCTCGCCGAATCCGCAGGCCTTGCTGAGCGGCGGCACCCGCATCCAGCCGCGCTGAGCGCGGCGACCTTCGCACACGAGGACCGTCCCATGACATCCACCACCAACACACTGCCGAGCAGCATGACCCTGGCCGACGCCGAAGCGGCCGGCATCGCCCAGATCGCCGCCTTGATGGGTGCGCAGCAGGGCGCGGCGATCCGCGCCCTCGCCGACGATGCGGACACTGCGCTCACCGGCCGCGGCGCGGCCATCGCGTTCGGCGAGATCTATCGCCCGGGCACCGCGCTGGAGCTGAAGACCCGCGAGCTGGTCACGGTGGCGGTGCTGGCCAGCCTCGGCCACGCCGAACCGCAACTGCGCGTGCACCTGCGTGCGGCGCTGGCCGCCGGCGCCAGCCGCGCGGAGATCTTCGCGGTACTCGACCAGTTGTACGCCTACGTCGGCTTCCCCACCGCGCTCAATGCCCTGGCCGTCGCACGCGAGGTCCTCGGCGAATCCTCACCCTGAGCGAACCGCCCTGCGGCCACGCTCTCCCTCCCCTCCCCCTCAGGAGCATCTCCATGCAAACCCGCACCCTCGGCCGCAACGGCCCCCGCGTCTCCGCTCTCGGCCTCGGCTGCATGGGCATGAGCGCGTTCTACGGCGGCCGCAGCGACGACGCGGCTTCGATCGCGGTCATCCATGCCGCGATCGAGCACGGCGTCAGCCTCATCGACACCGCCGACATGTACGGCCCGCACACCAACGAAGTGCTGGTCGGCAAGGCGCTGGCCGGGCGCCGCGACCAGGTCGTGCTAGCGACCAAGTTCGGCATCAAGCTCGACCCCAACGACCCGACCGCGCGCGGCATCGACGGCCGCCCGGAGTACGTGCAGTCCGCCTGCGAGGCCAGCCTGCGCCGGCTCGGCGTGGACCATATCGACCTGTACTACCAGCACCGGGTGGACCCGAACGTGCCGATCGAGGACACGGTCGGGGCAATGGCACGGCTGGTGGAACAGGGCAAGGTGCGTTTCCTCGGCCTGTCCGAAGCCGCCGCAGGCACCATCCGCCGCGCGCATGCGGTGCATCCGATCACCGCGCTGCAGAGCGAGTATTCGCTGTGGTCGCGCGACCCGGAACACGACGGCGTGCTGGAGACGGTGCGCGAACTGGGCATCGGCTTCGTGCCTTACTCGCCGCTGGGCCGCGGCTTCCTGACCGGCGCGATCCGCTCGCCGGAGGATTTCGAGGCCGACGACTACCGGCGCCATTCGCCGCGCTTCCAGGGCGAGAACTTCGACCGCAACCTGCAGCTGGTGGAGCGGGTGCGCGAGCTGGCCCAGGCCAAGGGCGTGACCCCGGGCCAACTGGCGCTGGCCTGGGTGCTGGCGCAGGGCGAGGACCTGGTGCCGATCCCCGGCACCAAGCGCCTGGCCTACCTGGAAGAGAACCTGGGCGCGCTGCAGGTGAAGCTGAGCGCCGAGGAGCTGGCGCAGATCGAGGCGATCTTCCCCGCCGATGCCGCCGCCGGCCATCGCTACCCGGCCGCGTCGCGCGGCGCCCTGCAGGGCTGAACCGCGCCCCCGGCCGCGGCGCGGGTCGATTGCCCGCGCCGCGCCGGCCCCGCATCATGCGGGGGTGATCTCCTTCATCGTCCCCGCGCACGACGAAGCTGCCCTGATCGGCGACACGCTGGCCTCGCTGCACGTCGCCGCCCAGGCGCTGCGGCTGGACTGCGAGACGCTGGTGGTGGCCGATGCCTGCAGCGACGCCACCGCCGAGATCGCGCGCCGGCACGGCGCGCAGGTGCTGGAGGTGGAACTGCGGCACATCGCTGCCGTGCGCAATGCCGGCGCCGCCGCCAGCCACGGTCGCCATCTGCTGTTCGTCGATGCCGACACCCGCGTCAATACGCCCTTGCTGGCCGCGGCACTGCGCGCGCTCGGCACCGGCGCGGTCGGCGGCGGCGCGCAGGTGCGCCTGCTCGGCGACGTCGCCTGGTACGAACGCCTGGCCCAGGCGCTGTTCGGCTGGCTGTTCCGTTGCACCGGCATCGCCCCCGGCTGCTTCCTGTTCTGCACGCGCAGCGCCTTCGTCGCCGCCGGCGGCTTCGACGAGCGCTACTACGCCGGCGAGGACGTGGCGCTGAGCCGCGCGCTGGCGCGGCAAGGACGCTTCGTGATCCTGCGCGAGCCGGTGCACACTTCCGACCGCAAACTGCGCAGCTTCAGCAAGCGCGAGCACCTGGGACTGCTATTGCAACTGCTGCGCCGCGGCCGCGGCATGCTGCGCTCGCGCGACGCGCTCGGCTTCTGGTACGGGCAGCGCCGCGGGCGTTAGGGCGTGTCATCCCCTTCCCTACAGGCTCGGGCGCTTTCGGCTATCTGCACATGGACGAGAACGGTACGCTGGAGATCAGGAACGCGGTGATGGCGGACCGGCACGCCATCGCGGCGTTGATGGCGGCGCTGGACTATCCGGGCACCGAGGCCTTCATCGAGACGCGCCTGGCGCAACTGCTGGCGCATCCGGACGCCGCCTTGCTGGTGGCCGCCGCAGGAGACGACGTCGTGGGCGTGTTGTCGCTGCATTTTCTGCCGCAGTTGGCGTTGGCCGGCGACATCGGCCGCATCAGCTACTTCTGCGTGGACGATCGCGCGCGCGGCGCCGGCGTGGGGCAGCGCCTGCTGGCGCAGGGCGAGGCCTTGGCGCGGCAGCGCGGCTGCGACCGCCTGGAGGTGCACTGCCATCGCCGCCGCGAACGGGCGCACGCCTTCTATCGGCGGGAAGGCTTCGTCGAAGTGCCCAAATATTTCGCCAAGTCGTTGCGCGACTGAGGACTGCTTGCGATCGCCAGCGCCAGGCAACGGCGCGACCGTCCCGCGCGCAGTTGCCGGCGCCGATCCGCTGGCAGTACGCTGCGCGCCCCTTGTGCGAGCTTTACGGATGAGCGTCCACACCAGCAGGCCCATCGCGCTGCGTCTTCTCGGCACGGGCACGTATCTGCCCGCGCAGCAAGTGCCGGCAGAGACCTTCGACCGGCGCTGGGGCAAGCCCGCCGGCTGGACCCTGCGGCATACCGGCGTGGCCACGCGGCACTATGCGGGCGCCGACGAGCCGGCCACGGCGATGGGCGAACGCGCCGCGCACGCGGCGTTGGAGGCCGCGCAGCTGCAGGCGCACGAGGTCGATTGCGTGATCAGCGCCTGCAGCCTGATGGAACAGGCGATCCCGTGCAGCGCCGCGCTGCTGCACGCGCGGCTGGGCCTGCAGGGCAGCGGCATCCCGGCCTTCGACATCAACGCTACCTGCCTGAGCTTCATCGCTGCGCTCGACCTGGCCGCCTGCGCGATCGCCGCCGGCCGCTATCGCCGCGTGCTGATCGTCTCCAGCGAGATCGCCAGCGTCGGCCTCAACCCGGACGATGCCGACACCGCGCCGCTGTTCGGCGACGGCGCCGCGGCGGTGGTGGTCGGCGCCGACACCGGCGACAGCGGCTCGCAATTGCTGGCGGCGCGGCTGGAAACCTACTCCGAAGGCATCGACCACTGCCGCGTGCGCGCCGGCGGCACCCGCCTGCGTCTGGATCACGGTGTCGAGGCGCTTCGCGCCGGCTCGCAGTTCGAAATGCACGGCCGCGCCACCTATCGCCTCGCCGCGGCGAAGCTGCCCGGCTTCCTGCAGCGCCTGCTGGCACAGGCCGGAGTCGAGCTGGCGCAGTTGCAGCGGATCGTGCCGCACCAGGCCAGCGCCAAGGCGCTGCGCCACCTGCGCGTCGCGCTGGGGCTGGCGCCGGATGCGCTGATCGAGATCATCGGCGACCACGGCAACCAGATGGCCGCGTCCATTCCCAGCGCGCTGCACCAGGCGATCCACAGCGGCCGCATCGTTCGTGGCGACCTGATCGGCCTGGTCGGCTCCGGCGCCGGGCTGGCGTTCGGCGGTGCGGTGTTGCGCTACTGACATGGCACGCGTCCTGGTCACCGGCGCCTCCGGCTTCATCGGCGCCTACATCGTGCGCGCATTGGCCGACGCCGGCATGCCGGTGCGCGCCAGCGGCCGCGACGCCGCCAAGCTGTCGGCTTTCGTCGACGATCCGCGCATCGAGGTGGTGCGCGCCGAGCTTTGCCGCGACGACCTAGCGCCGCTGCTGCACGGCTGCGATGCAGTGATCCACTGCGCGGCGTTGTCGGCGCCGTGGGCCAGTGCCGAGACCTTCCGCCTGGCCAACGTGGTCGCCACCGAACGCCTGCTCGCCGCCGCGCTGACCGCACGCGTGCGCCGCTTCGTGCACTTCAGTTCGCCGAGCATCTACTTTCGCTTCGCCGATCAATACCAGATCACCGAAGAGTTCACCCCGCCGGCGCGCTGGATCGGCGGCTACCCGCAGACCAAGTGGGAGGCCGAGGAAAAGGTGCGCGCCGCCGCGACGTCCGGGCTGCCGGCGGTGGTGCTGCGCCCGCGCGCGGTGTTCGGCCATGGCGACAACGCGATCGTGCCGCGGCTGCTGGCGGTGGCGCAGCGCGGCTGGTTCCCACTGATCGACGGCGGCCGCGCGATGATCGACGTGTGCTGTGTGGAGAACGCGGTGGCCGCTGCGCTGGCCGCGCTGCGTGCCGAGCACATCGGCGACGGCCGCGCCTACAACATCAGCAACGGCACACCGATCGCGGTCCGCGACCTGGTGACCGAGCTGTTCGCGGTGCTGCGCCTGCGCGTGCGGCTGCTGCCGGTGCCGCGTGGGCCGGCGCTGGCCCTGGCCACGCTCGGCGAACAGATCGCGCTGCGCCGGCGCGGCCAACCGGAACCGCGGCTCAGCCGCTACGGCATCGGCGTGCTCGGCTATTCGCAGACGCTGGACATCGGCCGTGCGCGCCGCGAGCTCGACTATGCGCCGGTGCTGTCGACCGAGGCCGGGCTGGCCGCGCTGGGGCAACGATGAGCGCGCCACGGCTGCGCTGGCGACTGTACGAGGCCGGCCATTGCATGCATCCGGAACGCGCCACCCGCCGCGGCGCGCCGCTGGCACCATGCCCGTTCCCGGCACTGGCGGCGCTGCTGCAGCATCCGCAGCACGGCGACCTGTTGTTCGACACCGGCTATTCGCCGCACTTCTTCGACGCCACCGCGCGCTTTCCCGAGCGCCTGTACCGCTGGCTGACCCCCGTACAGTTGGCACCCGGGCAATCGCTGCGGGAACAGCTCGCACGCGACGGCGTGGATGCGGACCGCATCGGCTGGATCGTGCTGTCGCATTTCCACGGCGACCATGTCGGCGGCGTCGCCGATTTCCCGCAGGCGCGTCTGGCCTGCGCACAACAGGCCTGGGACGACCTGCAGCGCCGCGGCCGGCTTGCCGCGCTGCGCGAAGGTTTCCTGCCGGCGCTGCTGCACGGCGCGCGCCCACGCATGCACTGGATCGAGGCGCTGCCCGCAGCCGCGACACCTGCCGCACTGCGCGACTTCGGCACGCCGCGCGATCTGTTCGGCGACGGCAGCGTGCTGTTGGTGCCGCTGCCCGGGCATGCGCCCGGCCACTACGGCCTGTGGTTCGAGGACGCGCATGGCCCGGTGTTCCTGATCGCCGACGCGGCCTGGTCCAGTGCCGCGCTCGCCGACGGCACGCCGCCGCCGGCGCTGGTCACCCACCTGCTCGGCGAGCACCGCGTCTATCGCGACACGCTGGCGCGGCTGCATGCGTTGCGCCAGGCCGAGCCGGAGTTGCGGCTGGTGCCCTCGCATTGCCGGCAATGGCGGCCGACGCCGGCAGGGCACACGCATGGCTGATGCACCCGGCGTGCTGATCACGGGCGCGCGTGCGCCGGTCGCCCTGGACCTGGCGCGCCGTTTCGCCGCGCAGGGCTGGCGGGTGCACCTGGCCGACAGCGTCGCCAGCCGCATCTCCGGTTGGTCGCGTGCGGTCGCCGCGCATCACCGCGTCGCGCCCGCGCGCGACGCACCGCGCGCCTGGCTGGCCGATCTCAATGGCGTGCTCGCACGCCAGCGCATCGACGTGCTGATGCCGACCTGCGAGGAAGTGTTCTACCTGGCCCGCTACCGCAGCGCGCTGCCGGCGCAGCTGCACCTGCCGCTGCACGACTTCGACACGCTGCGCACGCTGCACAGCAAGTACGCCTTCATGGAACTGGCGCGCAGCCTGGACAGCGACGTCGAGGTGCCGGACAGCGTGCGCGTGCGCAGCCTGGCGCAGGCACGCGAGTGGGCCGGTACCGCGCCGCTGGTGTTGAAGCCGGAGTTCTCGCGCTTCGGCGTGCATGTGCGCTTGTATCCGCACGGCGTGCCCGCCAACGCCACGCCGCTGCCCGACCAGGGCGACTGGGTCGCGCAGCGCTACTGTGAGGGCGAAGAGCGCTGCTCGTATGCACTGGCGCGCGACGGCGTGTTGCTGGCGCATGCGGTGTACCGCCCGCGCTATCGGCTGCGGCGCAGTTCCAGCTACTACTTCGACGCCGCGCCGGATCCGCAGATCGAGCGCTTCACCGCGCAGTTGGTAAAGGCGCTGCGCTTCAGCGGGCAGATCTCCTTCGACTGGATGGTCTCCGCGCAAGGGCGCTGCAGCGTGATCGAATGCAATCCGCGTGCGACCAGCGGCCTGCACCTGTTCGCCGCGACCGATCCGCTGGTGGCGTTGCTGAGCGGCGACGCGGGCACGGCGCAGGCGCCGCTGCGCCCGGCCGAGGACCGCGCAGCGATGCTGGGCATGCTGATGCTGGGCGTGGCCTTGCCCGCGGCGCTGGGCCACGGCCGGCTGCGGCAGTGGCGCCACGACTACGCGCGCGCCGAGGACGTGCTGGCGCCGCGCGGCGACCGCTGGCCGCTGGCCGGCACGCTGTGCGACCTGGGCAGCCATGCACGGCTGGCGCTGGCGCAACGCTGCAGCGTGCGCGAGGCCGCCACCCGCGATACCGAATGGGACGGCGAGGCGTTGCCGCCGCCATGAACGCCGGCAGCGCCGACGACGCGGCCGCCGATTACGCCGCGCAGCTGCAGCGCTTCGCCGCGCTGCATGCCGGTGGCGACGCGCAGCAGTTGGCCGACAACGCGCATGCGCGCATCGAGGTACTGCAGGCCGGCGCACTGGCAATGCCGGTGACGGTCGGCGAGCGTCACCCGGGCAACGCCTGGGTATGTTCGCCGCGCACCACGTATGCCGACTACGCAGCCGAGGAAGCCGCGCGGCTGTTGCCGGGTGCGCTGGCCGCACCGGTACGCGGCCTGTGCGGCGGCATCGGCGCGTGGCTGGACTGGGCACGGATCGACCGCGCGGTCACCCTCAACAACTGGCTGCTGTCCACCAACCTGTATCCGCCGCTGCCGCCGGGCGGCCTGCGTACGCTGCTGGACGCCGCACGCGCGCGCTGGCCCGACCACGCGCTGTGGTTCCGCTCGCTCAATGCGGTGGACACACCGCAGTGGCTGCACGCGCTGCAGGCCGAGGGCTTCACCCTGATCGCCAGCCGCCAGGTGTACCTGTACGAGGACTGGCCGCAGCTGCTGCGCCATCGCGACCTGGCCCGCGACCTCAAGCTGGTCGAGCGCCGCGATCTGCAGCGCTGCGGCAACGATGCCATCGGCGAGGCCGATTACCCGCGTATCGCCGCGCTGTATGCGCAGCTGTATCTGGAAAAATATTCGCACTGCAACCCGGCCTACCATGCCGGTTTCCTGCGCGCCTGGCACCGCGCCGGGCTGCTGCGCTTCGACGGCTTCCGCGACGATACCGGGCAGTTGGTCTGCATCACCGGCCTGTTCGGCATCGGCGGCACCGTCACCGCGCCCATCGTCGGCTACGACCTGCGCCTGCCGCAGCGGCTGGCGCTGTACCGCACCCTCACCGCCTGCGGCATCGACCATGCGCGTCGGTACGGCCAGCGCCTGAACCAGAGTGCCGGCGCAGCCAGCTTCAAACGCCAGCGCGGCGGCCTGCCGGTCATCGAATACAGCGCGGTCGATGCGCGCCACCTGCCGTTGCGACGGCGCCAGCCGATCGCCGCGCTTGGCACGCTGACCCGGCGCATCGGCGTCCCGCTGATGCGCCGCTACCGGCTATGAGCGACGCCGCGCCGCGCGTTTTGCATTCCGTAACCGTTTTCAGCGCAAAACGCGCGTGTTCTGCCGAATGCCGGGCACACCCGCTGCCTTATACTTTGCTGCACCTGCAACACCCCATCGCCGCTGCGGCCCGGGACATCTGTGGAATGGATTGCGCACCTGGCCCATGCCGGCACCTTGCTGATCGTCAACGCGTTGCTCGCGGCGGTGTCCTCGGCGATGTTCCTGGCGCTGTACGTCACCGGCCGCAAGGAACGGCATGCGCGCAGCCTGTTGCTGCTGGCGCTGAGCTACGCCGTCTTCGCCCTGGGCTTCGGCATCCTGCTGGCGCCGGCCTGGCATTTCACGGCCGTCTGGATCGCGCCGGCCGGCAACGTCACCCTGGACGTGGCGACCGTATTGACGCTGGTGGCGGTGAACGCCTACCTGCAACGCCCGCTGCTGCAGTGGACGCTGCTGCTGCCGGTCGCGATGCTTTGCGCGCTGGAACTCTACAGCCTGCATTACGCCGGCTACGATCACCGGATCATGGTGATCTTCGGCGGCCTGTTGCGCGGCATCTTGACCGTGGCCACGGCGGTGGCGTTGTGGCGCCATGCCCACAGCATGGTGCGCACCGCGGCGCGCTTCACCGCCGTCTTCCACTTCCTGTGGGCCGGGATGATCGGGCTGCGGATCGCATGGTGGGCCGTCCATCCCGACGTCGGTCTCGGCCAAGACCCGACCACGAATTTCGGCTTGCTGGCGCGCATCGTGCTGACGGCCAGCATCACCCCCGGGTTCCTGTGGATGCTGACCCGCGAAATGAACGCGGAACTGGTCCGGCATGCCTCGCAGGATCCGCTCACCGGGGTGACCAACCGCCGGGTGATGTGGGAGCGCGGCGAAGCGGCGACCTGCGATGCGGCGCGCAAGCAGGGCGCGATCGCCGTGCTGATGATCGACGTGGACCACTTCAAGGCGATCAACGACCGCTTCGGCCATGCCGTCGGCGACCAGGTCCTGATCGCCATCGCGCAGACCCTGTCGCAGCACATCCGCGCGCCCGATCTGCTGGCGCGCATCGGCGGCGAAGAATTCATGGTGCTGGTCCCGCATGGCGACGAAGCCGCGGTACGCGATCTCGCCGAGCGCCTGCGTCGCCGGGTGGAACAGCAGCAGATCGGTCCGGCGCCCGATGCGCCACTGGCATGCACGGTGAGCATCGGCTATTGCCGGTCGGCAGGCGCGCAGGCGCCCTGGCAGACCCTGGTGCTGGCGGCCGACCAGGCGCTGTACGCCGCCAAGCGTGCCGGCCGCAACCGGATCGCCGGCACCACCGTCGCATGATCGCCAGCGGCGAACCACACACACTGCGGGCGCTGCGCGCGGCATGAGCGGCTGGCATCCGTCCCTGTACCGGCAATGGTTCGCCGTCGCGCCCGCCGCGGCGTTGCGACGGCGGCCGCTGGCCGTGTCGGTGATGGACCGGCACGCGGCGATCGCGCGCTGCGCCGATGGCAGCCTGCTGGCGCTGGAAGACCGTTGTCCGCACCGGCACGCGCCGCTGTCGGCCGGCTGCGCCACCGGCGATGGCCTGTCCTGCCCGTATCACGGCTGGCGCTTCGACCGCGCCGGCGCCCTGCGCGAGATCCCTGGGTTGCCGCCCGGGCAGACGCCGCCGGCGGTGCGGGTACGCGCCTTCGCCGCGCGCGAGCACGACGGGCTGATCTGGCTGCGTCCCGATCCCGAGGGCGCGGACGCGCCGTCGCAACTGGTGCAGGCGCTGCAGCCGTCGGCGCGGCGCTTCCTGTGGCGCACGCGCTGGGACGCGCACGTGGTCGATGCGCTGGAGAACTTCCTGGACCCGCTGCACACCCACCTGCTGCATCCGGGACTGGTGCGGCGTGGCGGCGCGCGTACCGCGATGCGCGCGGAACTGCGCCATACCGACGAAGGCTTCCACGTGGACTACCGCGGCGCCGCGGCGCAGAGCGGCTGGCTGTACCGGCTGTTCGAATCGCCGCGGATCCTGGAACGCGCGCATTTCGCCGCCCCCGGCAGCGCGCAGATCGAGTATCGCTACGCGCGCGGCGGCCGCGTGCGGATCAGCCTGCACTTCACCCCGCTCGGCGAACGCAGCACCGACGTCTTCGCCAGCCTGCACGTGGAAGGCCGCTGGGCGCCGGCGTGGGCGGTGCGCCTGCTGGTGTGGCCGCTGCTGCGCCGGGTCGGCGAACAGGACCGGCGCATGCTCGCGCTGCAGTCGCGCAACCTGCAGCGCTACCCGGGCGCGCGCGGCGCCTCCACCGCGCTGGACCTGGTGCGCGAACCGCTACGCCGTTACTGGCAAGGCGACGCTCTACCGACGCCGGGCAGCGGTCACGACGTGGAGATCATGCTGTGACCGCGCCGAGCCGCTGCAGCACGTCCGCCAGCGGGGCCGGACGCCCGAGCAGATAGCCCTGCACGCCGCCGCAGCCGTGCGCGCGCAGCCAGCGCAACTGCGCATCGGTTTCCACGCCCTCGGCGACCACGTCCAGCCCCAGGCAATGGCCCAGGGTCAGCAGCGCCTGGCAGATCGAGGCGTTGCGCGGGTCGCGGTCCACCTCGGCGACGAAGCTGCGGTCGATCTTCAGCGTGTCCAGCGGCAGGTCGCGCAGATGCGCCATGCTGGAGAAACCGGTGCCGACGTCGTCGAGCGCCACGCGCACGCCCAGCGCGCGCAGCTGCCGCAGCACGTCGCCGGCCTGCTGCGGCTGCCGCATCAGGCTGCTCTCGGTCAGCTCCAACTGCAGGCCGTTGGCGGCCAGCCCGGCCTCGGCACAGGCCTGCACCAGGTCGGCGACCAAATCGCCATCGAAGAACTGCAGCGCCGACACGTTCACCGCCACCGGCAGGTCCGGCCATCCGTGGTCGACCAGGTCGCGACGCGCGCGCGCCGCCGCGCGCATCACCCAGCGCCCCAGCGGCAGGATCAACCCGGTGTCCTCGCACAACTGGATGAACGCATCCGGGGCGATGAAGCTGCCGTCGGCCTGCGGCCAGCGGACCAGGGCCTCGAGTTCGCGCGGGGCGCTGCTGCCGGCGTGCATGATCGGCTGGAAATACAGCTCGAATTCCTGGCGCTCGATCGCCTGCTGGAGACGTCCGGCCAGGCGCAGGCGTTCGGCGGTCCGCGCCGCGATGGCCGGGTCGAAGCGCACCAGGCTGCGGCCCTCGGCCTGTGCCGCGTGCGCGGCCTGCGCGGCGCTGCCGATCGCCTCGTGAGCGTCGGCGGCATCGTCCGGACACAGCGCCACGCCGATGTGCGCCTGCAACTGCTGGGCGAACTCACCGCCCTGCACCGGCGCGTACAGCGCCTCCTGCAGCGCCTGCAAGGCCTGTGGCAGCGCAGACGGGTCCAGGATCGCCAGTACGAAGTCCTGCGCCGGCTGATGCGCGCTCAGGCCGAAGCGCTCGCCGAGCGCGTGGATGCGCCCGGCCACCGTGCTGCGCACGGCATCGCCGGCGGCGCGGCCCAGGGTATCGCCGATCAGGGCCAGGCCGCGCACCTGCACGTAGGCGATGGCATAGCCGCCGCGTTGCGCACGCAGGGCATCGGCCAGGGCGTGCGGCTTGAGCAGGCCGGTGCTGAAGTCGTGGCGCGCCAGGTAGGCCAGCTCGCGTTCGTGGGCCACGCGCTCGGTGACGTCCTCGGCCAGGATCAAGCGCGCCGGCACGCCACCGAACTCCAGGTCGGCACTGTGGACGCACACCGACAGCAGGCTGCCGTCCTTGCGCCGGTGGGTCCACACGCTCGGCGCGGCGAAGCCTTCGCGCGGTTTGCGCACGTCCTGCAGCAAGCGTTCGACGTCCTCGGCCGGACGCAGATCGCGCAGATCCATCGCCAGGAATTCGGCGCGGCTGTAGCCGTACTGGCGCACCGCGGCCTGGTTCACTTCCAGGAAGCGCAGGCTGTCCACGGCGAACACCCAGTACGGCAGCGGATTGCGGTCGAACACCAGCCGGAACTGGCGCTCGGCGTCGAGCAGGCGCGCCTGCGCCGCCACCCGGTCGCTGACGTCCTGTACCGCACCGGTCATGCACAGGCCCTTGCGGGTGCGCACCAGCGCGCCGCGCGCGGCCAGCCAGCGCAGGCGCCCATCGGGCAGATGCATGCGGTAGACGGTGTTGTAGTCCGCCCGTCCCTGCGCGGCGTCCTCGTAGAGCTGCGTCACTCGCGCGCGATCCTCGTCGTGGATCCGCTCCAAAAACGCCTCGATCGGCAACTGCATGCGCTGCAGGCCGAACATCGCGCCGGTCGGCTCGGACAGGCGCAGCACGCGCTCGGCGATGTCGATGCGCCAGGTGCCGATGCCGCCCATGCCGTGGGCCAGGCGCAGGTCCTCGTCGCCGCGGCGCAGGCGCTGCAGCAGATGGCGCTGGCGACGCTCGGCGCGGCGCAGGCTGCCGAGCAGATAGGCCAGACCAAGCAGGTACAGCACATACACCAGCGCCGCCACCGCGGCGAACCCCCACCAGCCGGACAGCGTCTCGCGCAGCCCCACGCCGGCCACCGCCAGCAACGGATACGCGCCGCCGCCGCTCAGCGCCAGCACCCGTGGCGTGCCGTCGAAGACATCGCGGCGCACGCCCAGCGCGCCGCCGTGCGGCATCGGCTGCGCCAGCGCGATCGGCAGGCGGGACTGGCCGGCCGCGAGCGGGCGGCTGGCGCCCAGCAGCGCACCCTGCGCGTCGGTCAGGGCGACGATGCCGTCGCGCCCGCTGTCGGTGCCCTGCACGATGCGCTGCAGCGCGGCCACCCGCCATTGCGCCTCGACCCAGCCGTCCGTGCCCCAGGGCACGGCCACCCGCACCACCGCCTCGCCGTCGGCCAGGCGCAGCGGCGGACTCACGCAGACCCGGCCGCCACAGCGCGCACGCTGCATCCACGCGAGCAGGTGCGCATCGCCGGCACCGCCGAAGCGGCGTCGCCCCTGCGCATCCAGCAAGGACACGTCGTGCAGTTCCGGGTGCCGCGTCAGCAGGCCCTGCAGCGAGGCGGCGATCAGTTCTGGCGCGCGTCGCGGCGTCTCCGCCAGCAGCGCCTGCGCACTCAGGCCTTCGCCGTGCAGGGCCTGGCCGAGATTGTCCAGTTGCAACTGCAGCAAGCGGTCGGCGCCGGTGGCCAGCGCCAGGCTCTGCCGCTGCGCCGCGGCCAGGCGATTGTGGCGGTCCTGCGCCAGGACCAGCACCAGGCCGGCCGCCAGCACCACCGCCAGCACCAGGCCCCAGGTCGCGATCGCCCGCGACGGCGCGCGCGTGACGCGCCGCAGGCGGTGCCGGAAGCGACGGTCGCGCTTCCTGTCGGCGAGCGGGTGCTGCGGCATCGAGAATTGCAACGGTGCGTAGGTGCTGGTTACAGCGGCCTGGCACCGGCGATCTTGACCGTACGTGATGCGATGCTGCGTTCAGCGACGCAGATAAACGGTTCAGTCCATCACAGGCCACTGCGCCAGTTGCTGCGTGGTCAAACCGACGCGCCGGCAGGCACGCGCGGCAATGCCGTCGTGCAGCGCGACCCGGAACAGCGGCGCCACCTGCTGCAGCAGCCAGGCCGGTACCGCAGGGCCGGTACGCTGCAGCCGCGCCTGCCGCAGCATGGCGCTGGCCCACGGCGGCAGCAGCGCCGCGCCGGCGCCCAGGAACAATTCGCGCGACAACCCCGGCGCCGGCACCGGCAGGCGCAGGCCGGCCAGCACCGCCAGCACCTCGCGCGAGCGCGCGTCCACCCGCAACTGCGGCCGCTGCCGTTCGAAATAGTCCAACACCGCGGCCTCGCTGGCCGGCACGGCGCGCGCGCCCAGCGCCTCGGCGACGCGCCGTCCCTCGTCGTAGTAGCGGTCGGCGATCGCCGCCGGTACCGCACGGCAGTAGCGGCGGTAGCCCTGCAGAAAGCCGTAGGCTTCGGTCACGTGCACCCAGGTCAGCAACGCCGGATCGTCGGCGGCATAGGCGCGCCCGTCGGGCGTGTGGCCGCGCACCCGCGTGTGGATCGCGCGAACCCGGGCGATCTGGCGCTGCGCCGCGTCGGTGGGCGCATAACTGGTGGCGGCGACGAATTGCGTGGTGCGACGCAGGCGCCCGACCAGGTCCTCGCGAAAGTTGGAATGGTCGTAGACCCCGGCCAACGCCAGCGGATGCAGGGTCTGCAGCAACAGCGCACACAGCCCGCCGGCCAGCATGCCGGGAAATTCGGCATGGATGCGCCAGGTGACGCTGTCCGGACCGAACAGGCCGATGTCGCCGAGCGGCTGGTCGTAATCGATGGCATCGCGCTCGCGCGGGAACGCGCCCAACACCCAGCGGCGGATCTGGGTGGTGGCCGGGGCGGAGAGGGTGCGTAACAACGAAGGCATACGCCGATGCTAGCGGAGATGGCGCGAGCGCCGTGCGATGGCGTATGGCGCGCACCGCCCGCGCCGCATGTGCGACCGCAGCATGCACTTTGCGGCCGCTGTGCTAGAAAGAAGCTGCCTCAAGATCGCCCGTCGACGTTCCGCATCCGTCACCGCATCTGCAAGGAGCCCGTCATGCTCGCTTTGTTCAAAGGCTTGGGATTGCTGCTCGAGGACAACGCGCTGCACCAGCGCTCGTTTCCCGAACAGGTCGCGCACTGGCAGCACAAGAGCGAATCGCAGATCCGCGAAGAGGTGGCCTTGCTGGCCAAGGCCAAGCAGCAATGGCTGGTGGCCTCGATCATCGGCTGGCAGGCGATCTCGCTGATCCTGCTCGGGGTGATCACCGCGCAGTTGTGGCAGCACGACTACCACCTGACCTTCTCGCGCATCGTCATCGTGGTCACCTCCTGGGTGGCGATCCTGTTCGTGATCTGGTTCATCGCCAACATGTTCGACCGCACCGCCGGCTTCGAGCGCTGGCTCACCGCGTTCAACAGCCGCGAGCCGCTCTCCGCCGATGCCGACACCGTGGAATGCGTGGCCGACGCGCTGAACATGGCGCGCAAGTATCCGGAGATCCTCGCCTACAAGCGCGAGGTGGTGGCCAACCGCGAACTGCGCCACGAGGACATCCGGATCATGCGCGAGATGGGCCGCATCCGCCTGCATGCCGAACTGGTCGCCTCGCTGATCCAGTTCGAAGGCACGCCGCCCGGCGGCCAGCCCGGCGTGTTCCGCGTCGCCGGCTGAGGCTGCCGCACACGCACAAGGCGCGCCGTCTGCACGACGGCGCGTCGTCGGCCTGGCGCCACACGCGACCGCAGCGCGGCCGCCATGCACGCATGATCGGTCGGCATCCACGCACGCGCCTGCAGGGTGCTCGTCGAGTTCGGCGCTGCAGCTTGGACACGCTGGCAGCGCAACCACGATGCCTGGCCATTTGGCCGGATCCTGCCAGTCCAGCCGACCTCCCACCCGACTCCCCGCCGTGCACCCGTCACGGCCGCTGCAACGCACGCGCCGGCCATGGGCATTCCCAACGCCCATTTCGCGAAATATAATCATTCTCGATTAGAACTTTCGCCCCCACGGTCTCGATGCCACTGCACCCCCTCTCCTGCGCCTGCCTGCTGGGCATGGCGCTGTCCCTGCCTGCGCACGCCGCCACTGCCGATACCGCCACGGCCGCCGACAGCAGCGCCGATGCCGCACAGGCGACCGCCCTGCCCACGGTGCAGGTGCGCGCCGACGCCCAGAGCGGCTTCCACGCCACCGGACCGGTGCAGGCCGACAAGTCCGACGCGCCGCTGGCGCAGACGCCGTTCTCGATCACCGTGGTGCCGCGTGCGCTGCTGGACAGCCAGCAGGCGCTGAGCCTGTCCGACGCGCTGCACAACGTCTCCGGCGTGGTCGCCAACACCTATGGCCGGCGCGGCTGGGACGACCTGATCATCCGCGGCCAGACCGCCTCCGACGCGTTGTTCGTCGACGGCCTGCGCACCGCCGCCAACAACCGCGTGGCCGAGCAACTGTTCGGCGTGCAGCAGGTGGAGGTACTGAAGGGCCCGGCCTCGCTGCTGTACGGGCAGGTGCTGCCGGGCGGCCTGGTCAACCTGATCAGCAAGCGTCCCGGCGCCGAGCCGATGCGGCGGGTCGACCTGAGCGTGGGCAGCGATGGCCTGCGCCAGGGCAGCGTCGATTTCAACCAGCCACTGTCGGCCGACGGCAAGGCGGCCTTGCGCCTCAATGCGCTGGCGATGAACAGCGACGACCCGACCGACCACGTGTACTTTCGCAGCCGCTGGATAGCGCCGTCGTTGTCGCTGGACCTGGGCCCGCGCACCGACTTCGTGCTGCTGACCAGCTACCAGGAACGCGACTACATCCGCCAGCAGGGCCTGCCCTGGGAAGGCAGCGCCGAACCCAACCGCAATGGCAGGATCGACCGCGCGCTGTTCACCGGCGAACCCGGGCAGCGGCCGTACCACAGCCACCAGAGCCGGATCGGCTACGTGCTCGATCACCGCTTCGACAACGGCTGGACCCTGCACCACGCCGCACGTTGGCAGAGTTTCGGCCTGGACGGCTTCCTGATCGCCAACAACGGCCTGGCCGCCGACCTGCGTACCCTGCGTCGCACCGCCACCCAGCAACAGTTCGACGGGCGCACCTGGGTGCAGGACACCTACCTGCAGGGCGGCTTCGCCACCGGCACCTGGCAGCACACCGTCACCGCCGGCCTGGACGCGTTCAAGACCTGGGAGTGGAACGTGCAGTCGACCTGCCGCGTCGGCACTCTCGACGTGTACGCGCCGGTCTACGGCAGCGCCGTGGTCTGCCCGGCCCGGCCCAATCGCGACAATCTCAGCGTGGTCGCCTCCGGCGGCCTGTACCTGCGCGACCGCATCCAGTTCGCGCCCGACTGGCAGTTGCTGCTGGGCCTGCGCCACGACCGCAGCCGCAACCGCAGCGAGGACCACCTGGCCGGCAGCGACGTGCGCAACGACGCCAGCGCGACCACCGGCTCGGCAGCACTGATGTTCGACGCCGGCGGCGGCCTGCGCCCGTATGCCAGCGTCGCCACCTCGTTCTATCCAAACGTCGGCACCGACGCGCAGGGCGCGCAGTTCGACCCCGAGCGCGGGCGCCAGGTGGAACTGGGCGTCAAGATGGAGGTGGGCAGCGGCACCAGCCTGAGCATGGCGCTGTACGACCTGCGCCGGCGCAACGTGCTGCAGGCCGATCCGTTCAACGACGGCTACAGCATCGCCGTGGGCGAACAGCGCAGCCGCGGCCTGGAACTCAACGCCACCGCCGACCTGGGCAACGGGCTGAGCCTGTTCGGCGGTTACGCCTACACCGATGCGGTGGTCACCGACGATGGCGGCCAACGCGTCAGCAGCATCGGCGACCGCCTGAACAACGTGCCGCGGCACAGCGGTTCGCTCTGGCTGCAGTACAGCGCCCACGGCGCGGCCGACGGCTGGAGCGTCAGCGGCGGCGCGCGTGCCGAAGGCGAGAAGACCGCCTACGGCCACCGCATCCCCGGCTACCTGGTGTTCGACGCCGGCCTGGGCTACCGCCAGGGCCATTGGCGCTACGCATTGAACCTGAAGAACGCCTTCGACCGCGACTACTACACCGGCGGCCTGCAGCGCGCCGTGGCCCTGGGCGACCCGCGCACGCTGCTGTTCTCGGTGGGCGTGGATTACTGAGCAGACGGCGTCGCTTCCCCGCCGCGCATGCGTGGTCGCAAGCGCGACCTGCGGCGCATGACCGCGCGGTCGACGCATCATCCCCGCGCCGCCATGCCGTCCTGCCGAAAGGGACGGAGCAGCCTCCTGTGGGAGCGACTGCAGGGCACCTCCAATAACGCACTTTGTCGCGACTCAAGCGAACATGTCGTGTCACCTTCGTAGGAGCGGCTTTAGCCGCGACGGGCTTTCCCGGGAAAGCCCGTCGCGGCTAAAGCCGCTCCTACAGGAGGGCTCGCGTCGTTGTCAGAGGCGCCCTTCAGGCGCGACACATGACGTCATCCGGCAGCCGCTTTGCACCCGCTGTCGGGACTGAAGCCCCTCCCACAACAGCCGCGATCATCCGGACATCGCCAGATGCCGCGGCAGATCATGTCGGCCAGCCACACGCCATCGCCCCTCAATCGCGCCCGCACGCAGATGCGGAGGCATCCGACACCACGCACTGCCGGAAATCGCGCGGCAGCCCGGCGATCTCGCGGCGCTGGCCGACCGTCAGATCGAAGGCCTGCAGCACGCGCGGACTGCAGGCAGCGCCGTCGCTACCATGCGCCGCCTGCGATGCCGTGCAGGCGGCGTAGACCTGGTAGTGGCAGCGTCCGCTGTGGCTGTCGATGCAGCGGAACGTGGCCAGGCCGCCGCGGTAGGTGGTCCGACTGAACAGCAGCGGCACGCCGCGTTCGCTGGCCTGCACCACCGTCTCGCGGCTGGCGCCGACGGACAGGTCGAGATCGGCCTGTCCGTGGCAGCCGAACAGGCCGAGCAGGCACGACCACAGCAAGGAGAGCAGGCGCATGCGGAGATTCCTTGTTCCAGTGCGAAGCGGAAGGTGATGCCGCGGCTACATGCCGCGGAACAGGCTCATGTACGGCTGGCTGACGGTCAGGACCTCGTCGCGGTGGCGCAACTTCAGCCGGCCCTTGCCGGTGTCGTCGCGCACCACCGAGGCCACCGCCTTGAGGTTGACGATGGTGGAGCGGTGGATCTGTCGGAACGCAGCCGGATCGAGCACGTCCAGCAACTCGCGCAGGGAGGTGCGCAGCACCGCCTCGCCATCGCGGGTGAGCACCGTGGTGTACTTGCTGTCGGCCTGGAAATACAGCACGTCGTCGAGCAGGATCAGCCGCGTCTCGCGGCCGCTGCTGGCGGTGACCCAGGCCAGCGGCGGCGGCGCCGACGGGGCGGCCGGGCGCTGCTGCAGGCGCTGCAGCAGCGCATCGAGCACCGCCGGATCCGGCCCCTGCGCCGCGCGCGCCTGCAGCCGCTGCACCGTGGCCTGCAGGCGTTCGCGCACGATCGGCTTGAGCAGGTAGTCCACCGCGCCGTGTTCGAACGCATCGATGGCGTACTGGTCGTAGGCGGTGACGAACACCACCTGCGTGTGTGGACTCAGTTCCCCCAGCGCGCGCGCCACCTCGATGCCGCTCAGCCCGGGCATGCGGATGTCCAGGAACGCCACCTGCGGGCGCAGCTCCGCCAGCCGCTCCAGCGCGCTGGCGCCGTCCTCGCACTCGGCGACGATGCGCAGCTGCGGCCACACCTCGCCCAGCAGCGCGACCAGCGCGTCGCGCAGCAGGGTTTCGTCCTCGGCGACGATCGCGTCAGCCATGCTGCGCTCCCATGGCCATCGGCACCGGCAATGGCGGTGGCGGCGGCGGCGCCCCAACCGGCCACGGCAGGGTGATGGTGGCGGCCACGCCACTGGGGAAGTTGGAGACGATGGCGAAGCTCGCCGCGCCGGCGTAGGTCAGGCGCAACCGCTCACGCAGGTTCTTCAGGCCGATGCCGGTGCCGCTGGACTGGGTGTTGAAGCCCAGGCCGTCGTCGGCCACGGTCAGGGTGACGTGGTCGTCGACCACGCGCGCCATGATCCAGATGGTGCCGCCGCCGGGCTTGGGTTCCAGGCCATGCTTGATCGCGTTCTCCACCAGCGTCTGCAACATCATCGACGGCAGCGGCAGCGTCTTCATCGTCTCCGGCACCTGTACCTGCAGTTGCAGGCGTGCACCCATGCGGATGCGCAGGATCTCCAGATAGGCCTGGGTCCGCTCCAGCTCGTCGCCGAGCGAACTCATCGCGTCCTCGGCGCTGGGCAGCGAGCGTCGCAGATATTGGATGAGATAGCCCAGCATCAGGTCGGCGCGCGGCGGGTCGGTGCGCGCCAGCACCTGCGCACTGGCCAGGGTGTTGTAGAGGAAATGCGGCTCGACCTGCGCGTGCAGCAGATTCAGCCGCGCCACGGTCAGCTCCTGCTCGGTGGCGGCCTGCGCGGCGGCAGCCTGCTCGTCGCGGCGCAGCTCGGCCACGCGCCGCGTCAGCGCGCGGCCCAAGGCCTCGGCGTTCTCGTAGTTGCTGCCTTCGTCGACCGCGAACAGGTCGATCCAGGCGCTGGCATCAGGCTCCAGCAGCAAGGTCAGGCTGCTGGTGCCGGTGCCCGGGGTCACCGTCGCCAGCACCTGGTTGCGCTTGACCGCGAAGCGCGCGACCAGGTTCCAGCGCGACGGCCGGCGGCCGTTGTACGGATCGATGCGGCGCACCTTGGCGCGCACCTGCAGGCTGTCCAGCGTGCTTTCGACCTCCTCCACCCGCGGCAGTTCGCGCACTGCCGCATCCAGCAGCGCGAACGCCTCGCGGGTGTCCAGCGGAATCTCGATCTGGCGTCGCTGGCGGCTGGCCAGGGTCTCCCAGTCCAGGCGTCCGGCGATCAGCCAGACCCGGCGCAGGTGGGTAATGCCGGCGATCAGCGCCGACAGCATCAGCAGCATCGCCAACAGGCCGAAGAACCAGCCCGGCGGTCTGGACATGGCGTAGAACAGTCCGCTCCAGACGAAGCCGGCGACGACCACCGCCACGGCCCAGGCGCACAACAGACGGACGATGAAGAACAGGCTGGCGAGCATGGCGGCCGGGGACCGGAAGAGGTGCCAGCGAGCATAGCCGCCGCAGCCGGCGGCGCCAGCGCGCTGCGACGAAACCGCACGAACGCGGAGCGGAGACAGGAATTCGGCGTGCCAACCGCTGCCCGCCCGGCGCTGCAGCCGCTGCCCGCGCACTGCCGGGATGGCGATCCGCGATGGACGGCGTCGGGACTCGAAGCGACCATCGCCCGCGCGACGCACTGGCCTCCTGAGCGGCAGCGGCTCGTATGGTCGGCCAGACCGGCGCGCATCGCCTGCCAGGATCGCTCACCGCCTGGGCGGCGCAGCTTCGTTCTAGACTCTATGTCCGACCAGGGGAAACCAGGATGCGCCAGCAGCACGTCCCACGCCGCGCCATGACGACGCTCGCCCAACGCGGAGCGTCGGCGGCAGTCGCGCCCGGCCCGGCCGCCGCGCGCACGCAGGATCGGCACTGCGGCGCCAGCCCCGCTGTGCGTGGCGCGCGACCGTGGTCACGATGCACGTAATTCTGGCGACGGAATCGATCCGGTATCCGCTGACCGGCGTCGGCCGCTACACGCAGGAACTGGCCACGCAGTTGGCGGCCTTGCCGCAGATCGATTCGCTGCGCTTCCTGCACGGCCGACGCCTACGTAACGACCTGCCAGCGCCGGGCCCGGCACCGACGCTGGTGCCGTGGCTGCGCGACCGGCTGTCGGGCATCCAGCCGGCCGTCGACATCTACCGGCGGATAAACAATGCAGCCAAGGCGCGCGCGCTGCGCGGACAGGCGCCGGCCCTGTTCCATGGCTGCAACTACTACCTGCCGGCGTTCGACGGCCCCTGCGTGGCCACCTTCCACGATGTCTCGATCTATCGCTGGGCCGAGTGCCATCGTGCCGACCGGGTACGCTACATGCGCAAGGAACTCGCGCTGTCGTTGCGCCGCGCGCAATTGATCCTGACCGTCTCGGAATTCTCGCGGCGCGAGATCGCCGCGCAGTTCGACTGGCCGCTGGCGCGCATCCGCGCCATCCCGCTGGCCGGCAATGCGGCCTTTCGCCCGCATCGCACCGAGGAGTTGCAGCCGCCGCTGCAGGCGCTGGGCCTGCAGGCCGATGGCTATTCGCTGTTCCTGGGGACGATCGAGCCGCGCAAGAACCTGCAGACGCTGCTGCAGGCCTATGCCGCGCTGCCGACGGCGCTGCGCACGCGCTGGCCACTGGTGGTGGCCGGCCATCCGGGCTGGCACAGCGAGGCGCTGCACCAGCGCATGGCGCAGGCGCAACGCGACGGCTGGCTGCGCTACCTGGGTTACGTGGAGGAGGCCAGCCTGCCGGCGCTGGTCGCCGGTGCGCGACTGTTCGTGTTCCCGTCGCTCTACGAGGGATTCGGCCTGCCTGTGCTGGAGGCGATGGGCAGCGGCACACCGGTGCTGTGTTCCAATGCGGCGGCGCTGCCCGAGGTCGCCGGCGACGCGGCCGCACTGTTCGATCCCGGCGATGTGGACGGTCTGGTCGGCTTGCTCGCGCGCGGCCTGGACGATGCGGCCTGGCGCGCGACGCTGAGCGCGGCCGGGCGCCGTCGTGCTGCCGAGTTCGACTGGCGTACGTGCGCCGAGCGCACTGTCGACGCCTACCGCGACGCGATGCGCGCATGAATCACGGAGCTCCGGGCTGATGCGCGTCCTGCATGTCTACAAGACCGCCTTGCCCGACTCCATCGGCGGGATCGAGCGGGTGGTGCATACGCTGGCGCAGCAGGCGCAAGCGCGCGGCGTGGACAGTGAGGTCCTGGCGCTGTGCGATGATGCCGCGCAGGCCGGCACCCGCCTCCATGCCGGCTACACGCTGCATCGGCTGCGCCGCATCGCCGAGTTCGCTTCGATGCCGGTCTCGGTCGGCCTGGTGCGGCGCTACGCGCAACTGGCGCGCCGCGCGGACCTGATCCATTACCACTTCCCGTGGCCGTTCATGGACGCGCTGCACTTCGCCGCCTCGGCGGGCACCCCCTCGGTGCTCACCTACCATTCGGACATCGTGCGGCAACGGCAGCTGTTGCGCCTGTACCGACCGCTGCAGCGGCGCTTCCTGCGCAGCGTCGACCGCATCGTCGCGACTTCGCCGAACTACCTCGCCAGCAGCGCGGTCCTGGCGGAACACCGCGCCAAGGTCAGCGTCATTCCCATCGGTCTGGATGCCGCGCCGCAACACGCGGCATCGACGCAGCGGATGCAGGCCTGGCGCACTCGCCTGGGTCCGCGCTTCCTGCTGTTCGTCGGGGTGCTGCGCTACTACAAGGGCGTGCGCTTTCTGCTGGAGGCCGCACACGGGCTGCAGATCCCGATCGCGATCGTCGGCGATGGCCCGGAAGCGTCCGCCTTGCGCGCGCAGGCGCAGGCGCTGGGCCTGCCCCACGTGCAGTTCCTCGGCACGGTGGACGAGGCCGACAAGCACGCCCTGCTCGCCGCCTGCGACGCGCTGGTGTTCCCGTCGCATCTGCGTTCCGAAGCCTTCGGCCTTTCCCTGCTGGAAGCGGCGATGCACGCCAAGCCGATGATTTCCTGCGAGATCGGCACCGGGACCAGCTTCGTCAACATCGATGGCGAAACCGGTCTGGTGGTGCCGCCGGCCGATCCGGTGGCCTTGCGCGACGCGATGCGCTATCTATGGGACCATCCACACATCGCCGCGGCCTTCGGGGGGCACGCGGAAGCGCGATACCGGCGGTTGTTCACCGCCGACGGCATGACCGACGCCTATCTGGCACTTTACCGCAGTGTCTGCGGGGCGCGCGGGGCAGAAGACAGGGAATGGGGATGAGGAGCAGCTTGGGGACGCACGGAAACAAGGCAATGCAGTCGCGCAGCGCGCGGAGCGAACGCGCATGAGACTGCTGGGCAGGCCACTGCCGCGGACGGCGGCAGCGGGCATGGTCGGCGATGCGATGGCGCTGGCGGCGACGCTGCTGAAGGTGGCCGATGCGGCGGTGGTGATCGGTAGCGGCCTGCTGGCCTATGCCCTGCGCGTGGGCCAGGCGAACCTGCCCGAGGCGCCACGTTATCCGTATGCGCTGCTGGCTGGCACCGCGCTGACGCTGCTGGTGTTCTCGCAATTGGCGCTGTACCGCAGCTGGCGCCTGGCGCTGCCGACGATGATGCTGGGCCGGTTGCTGCTCGGCTGGGGCGTGGTGCTGGGCGTGCTCGCGTCGCTGAGTTTCCTGAGCAAGACCGGCCCCAGTTTCTCGCGCTTGTGGTTTCTGTACTGGGCGGTGATCGGCGCGTGCAGCCTGATCGGGGTGCGCCTGGCCGCGGATCGTCTGCTGCGCTGGCTGCACCGACATGGCATCGGCACACGTCGAATCGCGGTGCTGGGTCCGCCGGAGCGGGTCGAACAGGTCGGCGCGCGGATCAGCCAGGGGCCATGGTCCGGACTGCAATGGGTGCCTTCACCGGCGATGATCCGCAACGGCGACCTTGCGGCACTGCCGCAATGGCTGGATCTGCAGGGCATTGCCGAAGTGTGGCTGACCTGGCCCATGCGCGAGGAAGCGCTGATCCGCGAGAGCATGCGCCGCCTCGACGCCAGCAGCGTGGACGTGCGCTGGATCCCGGACATTTTTGCCTTCGGCATGATTCACCACGGCATCGCCGAGGTGGCGGGAATGCCGCTGCTGGAGCTGTCGGTGCGGCCACTGTCGCGCACCGCGCAATGGCTCAAGGACGTCACCGACAAACTGCTGGCCGCGCTGATCCTGCTGCTGAGCAGCCCGCTGCTGCTGGCGCTGGCGCTGGGCGTCAAGTTGTCCGGGCCGGGGCCGGTGCTGTTCCGGCAGACGCGGCACGGCTGGGACGGTCAACCATTCGAATTGTGGAAGTTCCGCAGCATGCGTCTGCACGACGCCGACGCTGCCGCGCCGCAGACCCAGCGCGGCGATCCGCGGGTGACCCGATTCGGCGCCTTCATGCGCCGCACCAGCCTGGACGAGCTGCCGCAGTTCTTCAATGTGCTGCAGGGGCGCATGTCCATCGTCGGACCGCGTCCGCATGCACTGGCGCACAACGCGCAGTACCAGGACCTGGTGCCGAACTACCTGCAACGCCACCGGGTCAAGCCCGGCATCACCGGCTGGGCGCAGGTGAACGGGCTGCGCGGCGAGACCGACACGGTGGAGAAGATGCGCAAGCGCATCGACTACGACCTGTACTACATCCAGCACTGGTCGCTGTGGCTGGACCTGAGCATCATCGCGCAGACCGGCGTGATCGTGCTGTTCGACCGCGACGCTTATTGACCGCAGGACCGGGGGAGTCCGAATCCGATGCATATCAGCTACGTTCTCGGCACCCGCCCGGAGATCATCAAGCTGGCCTCGCTGATCGCGGCCAGCGAGCGCGACGGCCTGCGCTTCTCGATCGTGCATACCAACCAGCACTACGCCGAAAAGATGGACCGCATCTTCTTCGACGAACTGGAACTGCCGCGCGCCCACTACAACCTCGGGATCGGCTCGGCGTCGCACGCCACCCAGATCGGCCGCATGCTGTGCGGCATCGAACCGGTACTGGAACGTATCCGCCCGGACGTGGTGGTGGTGCAGGGCGATACCAACAGCGCGCTGGCCGGCGCCATGGCCGCCAACAAGCTCGGCATCGCGGTGGCGCACGTGGAGGCGGGCCTGCGCAGCCGCGACCGCAGCATGCCGGAGGAAGTGAACCGGGTCCTGATCGACCACATGTCCGATCACCTGTTCTGCCCGACCCCGCTGCAGGCGCAGATCCTGCGCGAGGAAGGCCTGGCGCCGGCGAGCATCCGGGTCACCGGCAACACGGTGGCGGATGCGACGCTGGCGCACGCGCGCACCGCCCTGCGACGGTCGGACATCCTGCAGCGGTTGGGACTGCGTGAGGGCGCCTACCACCTGCTGACCTGCCACCGGCGCTCCAACACCGACGATCCGCAGCATTTCGCCGCGCTGATGCAGGCGGTGGCGGCGATCTCCGAGGACGCCGGCGTGCCGCTGGTGTTCCCGATGCATCCGCGCCTGTCGAGCATGGGCGATGCCGCCTCGGCGCGGCATCGCTGCCTGCGCGCGATCGGGCCGGTCGGCTATCTGGACATGCTGGCGCTGCAACAGGGCGCATCGCTGATCATGACCGACAGCGGCGGCATCCAGGAGGAGGCCTGCATCCTGCAGCGCAAGTGCCTGGTGCTGCGCACCAACACCGAACGGCCGGAAACCCTGCAGGTCGGCGGGGCGGAACTGCCGTTGAGCCTGGACGCGCCCGGTCTGCGCGTGGCCGCCGACGCGCTGCTGGCGCGCGAGGTGGCATGGCGCAACCCGTTCGGCGACGGCCATGCCTATCGCGACGTGCTCGACACCCTGCTGACCAGCACCCAGGCCGGGCAACGCTTCTCGGCACGCGTGCCGTTGCGTCAGGCCGCGCGCTGACGGCCCGATTCGGGCGATCGCGCGGAAGCGCACATGAGGGCGTACTGCGTCGCCACCGCCAGCGCCGCATGCAGCGAGAACGCATAGAACTGCAGGTAGAAGTCGAACACACCCAGGCCGAGCAGCAACACGCCCCACAGCAGCGCCCAGGCGCGCATTCGCATCTGCCGCAGCAGGGGCGACCACAAGGCCACCAGCAAGCCCAGGCACGCCAGCAGCCCGCACAGCCCGGTTTCCGACAGCACCGCCAGCAGCAGGTTGTGCGCATGCAGTTCGCCGCGATCGAAGCGTCCACCGGTGTAGTCCGGCACCAGGAACTGGAAGACCCCGGCACCCAGCCCGAACCACGGGTGGCTGCGCCAGGCCTCGAACGCGCCGGCCCACAGATAGGTCCGCCCCAGCGACACCGCGGTGAGCGTGCTTTCGTGCACCGCACTGGTCATGTCCGCATAGCGCTGCCACAGCACGAAGCCGGCCAGCCCCGACAACCCCAGCAGCGCCGCGACGGCCGCGTTGCGACGCACGCGCGACGCGCCGCGCCGCGGCCACGCCCACCACAGCAGCAGCGCACCGACCGGCAACAGCGGATTGCGCACCTGGGTCAGCGCCAGCGCCAGCACGGCACCCAGCAGCGCCATGACCAGCGCGACGCGTCCCAACGCGCCGCTACGCCACAACTGCAGGACCAGCGTGGCCACCACCACCGCGCTCGCCGCCAGCAGCGCCGGATGTTCGTACATGCCGGAGATCCGCGGCAGGTACTTGAAACTGTCCTCGGCGTGGAAGGCCAACGACAGGCGCAGTGCAGGCGGCCAGTGCAGGCGCACCGCCAGCCCCAGGGCCAGGTTCCACCACAGCGCAATCAATGCCGCCAGCGTCGCCGCACGCGGCCAGCGCGGGCAGGCGAGCGCGAGATTGAGCATGGCCCACAGCGCCAGCAAGGCGGTGGCGTAGCGCACGGCGAACTTGAACGCCAACTCCGGATATCCCGATGCCAGCACCGACGCAACCAGTGCCGCCAGGCACGCCAGGATCGCCAGCAACGGCGCGCGCAGGATCGACGGCACGCCATGCCGCCACAGCGCCCAGACCGCCACGCCCAGCACGAAGGCGCGAATCGCCATCGAGCCCAGCGACAGCCCCACGCCGAAGTAACGTCCGGTCAGCACCACCTGCTGCAGGCAGAACAGCAGATACACGCCCAGGCATGCCGCGACCGCCAGCGGCTGCGGCGCGCGCGCGCCAACAGCGGACGCGCCCGTCGCCGATGCGCTCATGCCGGTTCGCGGATCGCCGCGCGTGCGCGATAGCGCCGGCTCAGGCGCGCACGCAGCAGCAGGAGCAGATACAGGAAGTTGGTGCGGACGTAACGCCAGCCCAGGCGACGCGGCTCCAACGCCAGCCGGAACAGCCACTCCATGCCGAACCGCTGCATCAACAGCGGCGCGCGCGGCAGCATGCCGGACAGCACATCGAAGGATCCGCCCACGCCCATCGCCACCGCCACGCCCAGGTCGGACCAGTAACGCTGAAGGAACAGTTCCTTCTTCGGCGAGCTGATGCCGATGAACAGGTAGCGTGCGCCGGAGGCGCGAATCGCCGCGACCACCTGCGGCACCTCGGCCTCGCCGAAGTAGCCGTCGCGGGCGCCGACGATTTGCAGCCCTGGCGCGGCCGCACGCAGGCGCTCGGCCGCGGCCGCCACCACCGCCGGCCGCGCGCCGAGCAGATACACGCCGTCGCCGGACTGCGCGGCCTGCGCACACAGGTCCTGCATCAGATCGATACCGGCGCGCCGCGGCGGCGGCTCCACGCCCATCCAGCGCAGGCCGATGCTGATGCCGCTGCCGTCGATATGCACCAGTTCGGCCTCCTCCAGCGCCTCGCGCAACGGCGCCTGCGCGCGCGCATCGATCAGCTTGGCCACGTTCAGGCCCTCGATCCGCAGCGGCGCGCCGCCGGAGGCGGCGGTCTGTGCCCGTTGCAGCAGCTCGGCAGGCGCAAGCAGATCCAGCGGGCAATCGAAGAAACGCAGACGCGGCGGACTGGGGTTCAAGGGACAGGCTCCTCGGGGATCACTGCATCGTACAGCGCCAGTACCTGCGGCCGAATGCCTTCCCAAGTGAAGCCGGCATGCACCGAGGCCACCACCTGCGGCGCGACGCGTTGCCGGCGCAGCGCCGCCACCCGCGACGCCAGCGCCGGAACATCGCCCAGCGGATACAGCGCATCCTGCAAACCCAGCGGCTGCAGGATCGCGCGATTGCCGGGGATGTCGCTGGCCAACACCGGACAACCGAGCAGCAGCATTTCGATCAACACCGTCGGCATGCCTTCCACCGCCGACGGCAGCACGAATGCATCGGCGCGCGCCGCCATCGCCGCGACCTCGGTGTCGGCGACGAACCCATGGAAGCGCACGCGTGCGGCCACGCCGTGTGCATGCGCGCAGGCCTCCAACCGGGCGCGATCGGGTCCACGCCCGACCAGATGCAGCACCGCCGCGTCCATCCCCTGCTGCGCCAGCAGCGCGATCGCATCGTGCAGGCGTTTCACCGCATCCAGGCGGCCGACCGAGAGCAAGGCCGGCGCGCCTGCCAGCGTGGCGGCCTCGACCGGAGCCGCCGGCAGTTCGGCGGCCAGGACCGCATTGGGCAGCAGCAGCGCGTGCGTGGCCGGCATCCGCCGTGCCTGCAGGTATTCGCGCCAGTAGGCCGACAGCAGCACCACGCGATCGGCGCGGCGCAGCAGCGAACGTTCCACCAGCGCATCCCAGACGCGCTTGCGCAGGCGCTTGCCCAGGCTGGGCGCATCGTCGTAGTAGCAGTGCGGCGTGTACACCACGCGCTTGCCGCGGCAGCGCGCCAGCAGCGCCGCCAGCGCCGCGATCGGCGTGCGTGCGCCGTGCACGTGCACGACATCGGCCCAGCCGATCTGCGGCCACAACCCGGCCGCGGCGACGCGGACCGTGGCGTAGTCGGGCCGGCCGGAATCTTCCGCCGCCGGCGCCGCCACCCGCACCGCGTGTCCGGCCTGCGCCGCCAGCACCGCCAGGCCATGGATGTGCCGGGCCACGCCGCCGCCGCCGCGCAGCGGCGCAAAATCCTTGTACACGTGCAGGATGCGCACGACTCAGGCCTCCGCCGCAGCGTCCGACGGCGGCAGCGCGGGGGTGTGCGTCTGGACTGGACGTGCCCGCCTCCGGCACTGCCGCAACACGCCGCCGAGCAATAGCCAGAAGCCGCCCGCACCGGACACGGTCAAGGCGTTGTCCGAGGACACCAGCGTGGTCATCATGCCGCACAGCAGCCAGAAGCTGGCCAGGGCCAGGCGATCGTCGTCCTGGCGGTAGGTGCGCCACAGGGTCCGCAGGCACCAGCCGAGGAAGCCGAGGAACAGCAGTGCCGCCGGCACGCCCATCTGATAGGCGATGCTAAAGATCGCGCCTTCGCCGCCGCCGAGATCGGTCAGCCCCTGCCGCGCGGCGAGAGCGCCCTGGCGTCCGATTCCGCCGCCGAACAACGCGACCTGATGCAGGTCGGCCAGATTGCGCTGCAGCGCCCACCAGTGGCCGATGGTGGACCCGTCACGAAAGTTCACCGACATCACCACGATGCCGTAGGAGGCCACCACGATCGCCAACCCAACCGCGCCGGCCAGCACGATCCGCGCCGACGCCGAGCGCACCAGGCCGCGCCCGGTCAGCAGATAGCCGAGCACGGCGACGATGCCGGCCAGCATCGCGCCACGGGTGCCGGACATCCAGATCCCCGCGAACAGCCCGGCACAGGCCAGCAGTGCCCGCCACGGCCAGCGCCGCTGCCACAGCGCCAACGCCGCCAGCGCCGCGGTCACCAGGAACTGGCCCTGCGCCAACGGTGCGGCGAGCAGTCCCCCGGCGCGGCGCGCGTAATCTTCGCCGCCGACGAAATTCCACGGCAACCCGGTCTCCGGGTCGGTGTCCTGCGGCATCACGCCCTTGACCTGTTGCAGGTAGTCCGGCAAGCGCACCTGCCTCACCCAGAAGTCGGTATGGGTCAGATCCCACACGCCGAACAGCGCGCTGGCCAGGCCCAGCCAGACCAGGGTGCGCGTGGCGGCGCGCAGATCGCGCGGCTGCGGCATGCCGCCGTAACCGGCCAGCACGAACAGCAGCGGGACCATCACCACGCCGAACGATCCCACGACGATGCCGGCCGGCAGCCCATGCGCATACCCGAGCGGCGCGTACGCGGCCGCCAACGCGCCGAACACCAGCACCGACAGCAGCATCGGCCGCGGCATGCGCGCGGTCAGCAGGCACAGCGCGGCCAGCCCCAGGACCGTGGCATCGCGCAGTGGCCGCAGCCAGGTCGCCTGCGGCAACGCGCCGCCGGCGTACAGCCAGGCCACCAGCAGATCGCCGAGATGGATCCACAGGATCAGCAGCACCAGCCCCAGCCGCCTCAGCCGGCTCACGCCATCGCTCCCAGACGCTGCGGCCAGTGCGGGTCGCTGGCGAAGGTCTGGCGCAGCCACTGCGCCTGCTGCGCGAGCAGGCGCCGGCATGCCGACGGGTCCGCACACAGTTGGCCGATCAACGCGCACAGCGCGGAGGCATCAGCGACCTGCGTCGGCGGACGCCCGACCGCCAGCGCATCCAGCGACTGCGTCGCCGGCCAGGCCAGGCCGATCACGTAATGGCCACGGCAGGCGGCCTGCAGCAAGGCAGTGGAGCAGAAACCGACCACGATCGCCGGCGCCGCGGCAGCGTCCAGCAGCGCATGCGGCGGACGCCGGCAACGGGTCGCCAGCACGGGGGCGGCATATGGATGGCCGCCGCGCACCTCCTCCGGATGCAGCAGGATCTGCAGCGTGGGGCCGTCGCACTGTGCCAGGGCCTGCGCCAGGGCCAGGAAGTCCGCCGCGAGCGGACGGCCATAGATCGGCGTGTGCGTCTGCGACACCAGGCACAGCGCCGCGGGCAACGGCGCGTCGTCGGCACGCTCGGCCGCTGCAGCGGCCGGCAGCAACGCTGGGCCATAGCCGAGTGCCTGTGGCGCCACCCCATGCTGCGCGAACACCTGTGCGCTGCTCGGCCCCCACAGCAGGTGCCGCTGCGCGCGCACGGGGAAGAACTCGTCGGTGGGCAGACCATGCTGCACGCACACGCTGCGCCAGCCGGTGCCTGCGGCCTGTTGCGCGGCGACCGCATACAGGTCGAAGTCGTTGTGCAGCAGCAGTGTCGCCTCGCCACGCGCGACTAGAGTCCGCGCCCAGGCGCCACGCCACAGGCGCTGCCGGAACACGCAGCAGCGCACCAGCCAGGGCGACAACGGTGGCGCGCCTGCGGCGGTCTGCCGCAATCGCCAGGCACCGGCGGCGTGGCGCCAGGCGGCCGCTGCCGGGCGAGCGGGCGGGTCGCCGGCGACGCGCCTGCGCAGGCGCGGATGGATCAGCACGCTGCAGGCGATGCCGCGCTGCGCCAGGTCGGCCACGCACGGCGCCAGCGCAGCCCAGCCGTTGGCGCCGGGCAGGGTGACCAGCGCCACCCAGGCGGCCAACGGTGCCGGCGCGCGTGGCAGGCGCCAGCACAGCCAGGCATCGCGCACCGTCGCCAGCAATGCCCGCACCACCGCGCCGCGCCCACGCCTGGCGAGAAAATAGAGTTCGTGGCGCGCCGCCGCGGCCTCCTCGCCATAGTGCGCATGCAGCGCCTGCTGGAAGTCAGCGAAGCGCATCGCGCGTCGCCTCCCGCACGTGCCGGCGTCCGCGCCAGCGTTGCACTTCGCCGGGCAGGCCGGGGCCGAACGCACGCACGATCACGCGCTTGAGTGCGCGCCGCAGACGATCGCGCAGGCCCCAGCCCACGCTGTCCAGCCGTGCATCGAGCAGGCGCACTTCCTCGGCGCTGGCGCCGGCCAGTGGCGTGGCGCAGGGATGCGGCGGCCGCCGTAGTTGCACCCACAGATTGTCGGCCAGCACGCCGCCGGCCGGATGCGCCCCGCACTGCACCACCTCCAGCCCGGCGCTCAGCGCCAAGCGCTGCAGCACGGGGCCAGAGAAATAGCTCAGATGCGCCGGATGCACGTAATTGCGCGAGCGCCAATCGCCCATCACGTCCGGCACTTCGATCCAGGCATGTCCGCCTGGCGCCAGGATCCGCGTCAGCGTGTGCAGGAAACCGCGCGGATCGGGCAGATGCTCCAGCACGTGGAACGCCACCACTGCGTCGACGCTGGCGTCCGCCACCGCCTGCAGATCCGGCACGAACGCCACGCGCGCGTCGCCGAGCAGCCGCGCACGATGTTCCAGATCGGGTTCGATCGCCCACAGCGCCAGGTCCGGACGCGCTGCCGCAGCGACGCCGAGGAAGGCCCCGAAACCCGAGCCCATTTCCAGCAGCCGGGCACCGTTCGCCAGTTGCGGCGCGATCCACTGCAGCCGTCGCTGCGCGATCGGCCGGTCGCCACGCCAGGCGAAGAAGCGCGCTTCGCTGCGCCAGGGCGATTCGGCCGGGAACAGTCGCCGGTAGTCGTGCGCATAGAAACGCGCCAGGGTGTCCTCGGTGAAGTCCGGCGCCAGATAGGCCAGCGCGCACTGCCCGCACCGGCGCAATTCCTGGCCGGTGTCGGCATACACCTCGGGCCACACCGCGCGTTGCAGCGTGGTGGCGCCGCAACAACGGCACACGCCCGCGTCGGCCGCCAGTTCCATCGGCACACGCCCTGGCCTAGCCATAGATGCTCCGGTACCACAGCGCCACGGAGAGGGCGAACCACAGCGTGCTGTGCGCCTCGCCACGCTGCCACTGGCTGCGCAACGCCGCCAGGTCGAGAAATTCGCCCAGCTCCGGCGGCAATGTCGCCAGGATCGGCTGCAGCGGCATGCGATCGACCAGGAACTGCTCGGCATGGCCGAAGCCGGTGCTCTTGCGCTGGCCGACCAGGCGCTGCGGCAAGATGCCGGCGAACGCCTGCCGCAGCAACGCCTTGCCATGGTAGTCGCCCATCCGCCGCTGCGCCGGCGTGGCCAGCGCGCGTTCCACCACCCGGTAATCCAGGAATGGCGCGCGCACCTCCACCCCGGAGTGCATGCTGTTGCGATCGGTCATGCGCAGGATCATCGGCAGGTTGGTCGTCAGCACGTCGGCGCGCAGGCGCGCCTGCACGTCGCCGCGGCGATCGGCCTGCAACACGGCCAGACGGGACGCCTGGTCGTGCCACAGCGCCGCCGACATGCTGGCCACGCTCGGCCGCTGCCGCCGCAGCAACGCCCCGAGCGAACCGGCCGGCAGATCCCAGGCCAGGCGGTTGAGCAACAACCTCGGATCCACCGCGCCGCTGCCGAGCAGGCGCACCAGCGTCGGCAGGCGCAGAGCGTGCAGCGCGCTGCGCGCGCTCAACGCCAGGTACAGGCGGACGTAGCCGCCGAACAGCTCGTCGGCGCCCTCGCCGTTGAGCACGACCGGGTAGCCGGCGTCGCGGACGGCCCGGTACATGCGGAAACTGGCCAGGATCGACGGCGTGCAGAACGGCTCTTCCTGCGCGCGCACCAGCTCCAGCAACTCGTCTTCGGCCGGGATCGCATGCGCGCGGTGCACGCGGTGGCGCGCCGCCTCGCCCCATTCGGCCATCAACCCCGACGCGGCCGCGACCTCGTCGAAGCGCGCCTGCTCGGCGTCGCGGTAGCCGTAGGTGTAGGCGCCGGCAAAGCAGGTGCGCGGCGCATGCGCCGCGCCCAGGCTGAGCCGGGTCAGAATCGCGCTGTCCAGCCCACCCGACAGCAGCGTCACCGTCGGCACGTCCGAGCGCAGGCGCAGCCGCGTGGCATCTTCCAGCAGCGCGCGCGTCGCCTCGTCGTCGAGCGGCGCCACCTCGCCCGGGAGCGGCCAGCGATGGTAGCGGTGGCGGCGGCTGTGGCCGTCCGCCGAGACGCGGTACACCCAGCCGGGCGGCACCGCACGGATGCCGGCATAGAACGTCTCGCCGCGATGGTCGGACAGGCCGGCGACGAGGAAATCGAAGATCGCACCGGGATTGGGCGGCGGATAGCCGCCCAGCGCCGCGGCGATGGCGCGGATCTCGCTGGCCAGCAGCAACTGCCGGCCGTCGTGATGCAGGTACAGCGGCTTCACCCCGAGCCGGTCGCGACAATAGATCAGATCGCCGCTGGCCTGCTCCAGCAACACGATCGCCCACATGCCGTTGCAGCGCGCGAACAGGTCTTCGCCCCAGGCGCGCCAGCCATGCAGCAGGACCTCGGTATCGCTGTCGGTACGGAAGCGATGGCCGAGCGCTTCCAGTTCGCGGCGCAGTTCCAGGAAGTTGTAGATCTCGCCGTTGAACACCACCGCGTTGCCGGTGTCGGCACAGCGCATCGGCTGCGTCGCCGCCTCGCTCAGGTCGAGGATGGCCAGGCGGCGGTGGCCCAGCGCGGTCGGCACGGGCTGCTGCTCACACAGTAGTCCCTGCGCATCCGGACCACGCCGGGCCAAGGCGGCCAACGCGCGTTCGGCCTGCGCCTGCAGCGCTGCGCCGTCGCCGAAATTGCGCAACGCGACTATGCCGCACATGCGCGCCTCCTTGCCCCTACGCTGCGGCGCGACACGACAGCGAACCTCGACGACCGCGTCACGCCGCGCGCTCCGGCGCGGGCGCGAACAGGCTGCGCTGGCGCCAGGCCGTCCACAGCGCCGGCAGCAGCAGCACCGCCGCCAGCGTCCAGCCGATCCGCCCGCCCCAGAGCGAGGCCGCCAGCAATGCCGAAAGCAGCGCCGCAACGCCGCCGCCGTTGAGGCGCAGGCCGCACAGCCGCAGACTCACCGCGGCGATCCCCAACAGGCACAGCAGCCGCCCCCACAGCAGCCACTGCGGCGCTGCCCATGCCGCAGCGGCCAGTTGCAGCCCCGCGCTGCACAGCAAGCCGATCAGCAGCAGGCGCAACAGCGCGCGTTCGCGATGGCGCCCGATCAGCAGCGCCGCCAGCACCCCGCTGAGCAGCACCGTCGCACCACCGGCCAACACCGGCGTCGTCCATGGCCACCAGGCCCGCTGTTCGGCACTGCCCCAGGCCGCCACCGCAAGCGGCAGCAGCAGCGCGGCCAGCGCCGCGCCGCCCAGCACCAGCGAGATCAGCCACTGCGCCCAGCGTTGGCCGGCCTCGCTGGCGGCCTCGGCCAGCAGCAGCCGGTTGAACTGATTGAACACGCCGCTGGCGCCGTTGAGCAGATAGCCCAGGAACAGATACACCGGCAGGAAGCCCGGCGCCACCGCCGCCAGCAGCAGCGGCGTCAGGCGATCGTGCAGGATGCCGGCGATGCCCAACAGCGACAGCTGCACGGCCGTTGCCAGCAGATGGCGGCCGTGGCCGCGCTGCGGCCACAGCAGGCGCAGCGGCGCGGCGAACACCGCCATGTTGACCAGCGCCTGCAGCAGATAGCCGATGCTCACGGCGATGCCGGCACCGACCGCGCCGCCACACCCGGGAAACGGCCGCAGCAGCAGCCAGGCCAGGATCGCCACCGGCATCGCGACCTGCTGCACGGCGAATCCCGACAGCCGCCGTGCCTGCGCCAGCAACGGCGCCGAATAATTGACCAGGCCGAACAGGGTGGCCGGCAGCACCGCCAGCACGTAGCCGAAGCCTGCGCCCCGCCACTGCCAGGACCATCCGGCCGCGACGACCCATGCCAGATCCAGCACCAGGGTGGCCAGCAGCCGATGGCGCAGCGCCTGCCGCCAGCGCATCTCCCATCCCGGCGCGGCCGGATCTTCGCGCAGGAACAGCGAGGCGTAGCCCAGGTCGGCCAGAAACAGCACCGTGGTCAGTCCCAGATGCGCCAGTCCCACCTCGCCATAGCCTTGCAGGCCGAACTGGCGCAACAGCAGCCACTGGAACAGCAGTGCGCAGCCCTGCCCGAGCGCATACAACAACGCGCCGGACACGAATCCCGCGCGCAGGCGCCCGGCCGTGCTCATGGCCGGGCGAGAGATCCGGCCGCCGGCACATGGCACAGAAAGGCGCGCGAGGCCGCGCCATAGACGAACCACGGCTCGAATTCGATGCCGAACCGCTCGGCGCATTCCCGAAGGGCGCGCCGTTCGCCGCGCTGGCGATCGGCCTGGAACAGATCGTAGTCGTCGCACAGCAGCACGCTGCCCTGAACCAGGCGCGGTGCGATCAACGTCAGCGCATCGCATGCCGAGGCATACAGATCGCAATCCAGGTTCACGATCGCTGCCTGGGTGTGGCCGATGGCATGCGCATTGTCGGCGAACAGGCCGGGCACCAGGTGCAGGTCCGGCGCGCGCAGCCCCACCGCGGCGCAGCGCGCCTGCGCCTCGGATTGGGCGGCGAGGAAGCTGCCGGTGGCCAGGCTGTCCTCGCCTTCGGCATTGCGCGGCATGCCGGCAAAGGTGTCGAAGCCGTAGAACCGCGGCCGCTGCGCCAGGAAGCCCAGCACCGTGCCCCGATGCTGGAAGGGCAAACCGGCGCTGCGTTCGATGCGCCGCCGCTGGTGCCGATAGCACAGCCACGCATGGGCCAGGCTGTTGCCGCGGTACACGCCGAACTCGTAGTAATCGCCGGCAAGCTGGGTGGCATGCACGTAGGCCCAGGCGCGATACAGCGCGCCCAGCGCATCGTTGCGATGCAGGTTCGCGCCGACCCGGAGGCCGCGATAGGCGAGCTTGAGGCGTTCGATGAGCGTTACGGACACGTCGGACACCGTACGTCGGGCCAGGGGCGGAAACGTCCGAGTATCCAGGCTCGATCCCGACCAGCGCAATGGCGCACGCGGGTGCGCGTGACCGTGGAGACGGCGGCGTACGCCTGGTCAGCGGCAGATGCGCGCGACGCACACGGCACGGTGTCGAGAACACCGTCCTCGACGACCTTCGCCACCGGCTGCACGCGCGGATCGGCCGCGCACTGAGCGATCCGGTCGAGTGCGCTCATCCGGGAACGCGTGTGTCCGCAGCCTGCTCCGGCGCGAGCGTGCGCTGCAACGCCTCGCGCAGGGTCCAGCGCGTGCGCCAGCCCAGCACCGCGGCGGCCTTGGCCGGGTTGCCGAGCTGATGCGCCCGGTCATGCGCACGCTGCCGCTGCGGATCCACCTGCACCCGCGGTGCACGGCCGAGCAAGGCACCGATTTCCTCCACCAGTTCGCCGACCGAGTGCTCCACGCCCGAGCACAGATTGAACACATCGTAGGCCGGCTCCGCCCGCGCATCGTCGAGCAGGGCCAGCAGCCCGGCGGCCGCATCGTCGGCATGCAGGTAATCGCGGCGCGGCTGCAGGTTGCCCAGCTGCACCAGCGGCGCCGGCGCCGGATCGGCCGCCAGTTGCGCCAGCACCTCGGGAATCAGGTGCGCGTTCGGATCGTCGTGGGCGATGCTGTTGAACAGGCGCGCCACCCGGCCGCGGCGGCCGCCGCCGCGCGCGCACCACAGGCGCAACTGGCCTTCGTTGCAGAGCTTGGACAGCGCGTAATTGTCGCGCGCCTCCGTGGGGCTGCCGGCTTCGTCCAGCGCCTGCTCGCCCCAGGCATACACCGCCCCGCTGGAGGCGATCAGCACCTGTCGCACGTCGGTGTCGTCGGCGGCCTGCAGCACGCTCTCGGTCCCGACCACGTTCACCTGCAGGCAATGCATGCGCTGCCGTTCGCAGGTCGGGATATGGTGGATCGCGGCCAGGTGCACCACCGCGTCGGCGCGGAACGTACGCAAACAGGCAGCCACCGCGGCCGTGTCGCGGATGTCGGCGACGGCCGCGACGTGCAGGCCCTCCGGCAGGGCCATGCCGCTGGACAGGTCGTCCAGGCCAGCGACCGCGTCGCCGCGCTGCAACAGCGCCATGACCAGCCGGCGTCCGATCATGCCGGCGGCGCCGGTCACCAGCACCCGTTTCACGATCGCCTCGGTACAGGCGGCGACGCGTCGTCGGGCAACAACCGGCGCCGCAGTCCGGCAGGCAGCCAGGCGAACAGTGGATCGCGCTGCGGCGACCACGCGGACGGATCGCGCAGACGCCGGGCCGCGACATAGAGGCCCAGCCCGAGCGACATCATCAGCAGCGCCGCCACGAACACCGCGACTGCCACCAGCACGGGTCGCCGCGCCGGCACCGGCGTCGCCGAGAGCGCCGGCAGCGCCCGATAACGCACCTGCTGGGCGCGCCCGCGTTGCTGGGCCAGCGTCAGTTCGATCTCGCGTGCGATCTGCTCCCGCACCGAATCGGCCTGCGCACCGGCGGCGAAGACCGCCGCGTGGCACGCCTGCAGCCAGTCCTGCAGGGCCTTGCCCGAATGCAGTGTCGAGGCGCGCTTGTCGGCACAGGCGAGGAAACGCTGCTTCCAGTCGAGCTGTTCGAGTTCGCGCTGGCCCTGGCGCAGATTGGCCCGGGTCTCGGTGATGGTGGCCTGCAACGCCACGATCTGCGCCAGCGGCGACAGGTACTTGCCGCCGCCGTCGCCGACCGAGACCACCGTGTTGACCTCGCTGCGCCGCAGTTCCGGATAGCGCTCCAGCAACGCCTGCATGTCCGCCGCCTGCTGGGTGCTCTGCTGGATGGCGAATTGCTGCTGGATCTGCGCGATCTGCAGTTCCGGCCGCTTCTCCACGGTCTGCTGGCGCATGCCATCCAGCGCATCGCGCAGGCCGCCCCACAGCATCACCTGCCGCACGTGCTGGGCGATCGCCTGCAACTGCTGCGTGGCGGCCGCATCGTCGCGTGCGTTGATCGCCACCTCCAGGCCCAGCGCGCCGACCGTCTTCGGATCGATATTGACCTGCTGGCGGATGTCGTCGCGCTCGACCGCACTGCGGTACTGCACGCGCGTCTCCCAGTAGCGCGGCTGCTGGAACTGCCGCTGCACGCGTTCGCGCAGATCCGCCGGCAATGCGATGGCGGCCACCGAATCGGCCACCAGTTGCCGGTCCGACAGCATCGGCTGCAGTCGCCGCCACTGCTCCAGGGTCAGTTGCGGCACATCCAGCAGCGCGCTGACGCTGTAGACCGGGCGCAGCGCGACCAGCACGCCGGCGGCCAGCGCCAGCAGTGCGGCCACGGGAATCAGCAGGCGGCCGAACTGTCGATAGAAACGCAGCAACTCCAACAGCAGGTCGCCCAACGACGCATCGTCGCCACGGTCACGCACATCGTCTCTGCCAGGCATCGGATCCATCGCCGTGTTCGCGTCACAAGGAAGTCACCAGCCCGGCGCAGCGCCTTACGCGGCATCGCATGTCCCCTCATGTCGATCGGCGGCTGGAGGAGCGGGCACTGTGCCATACCGGTCGCGATGGCGGCAATGCGAAGCGGCTCACGCCACCGGTGCGGCGGCGCGGCGCAACCCCAGCCACAACGTCGCCGCCAGCACTGCCTCGGTGGCGATCGTCGCCAGCGCTGCGCCACGCGCGCCGTAGTGCGGCGTCAGCACCAGGTTGAGCGCCAGGTTGGTCGCGGCCGCCAGGCCGGCGCCAAGCATGTAGCAGCGCTGGCGCTCGAGCGCGATCGCCGTCTGCGTCAGCACGTAGTTCGGCAGCACGAACACGAAGGCGGCGAACAGCCAGCCCACCAGCGGTCCCGCCGTGGATCGGTACGCCGGCCCATACAGCAGCCCGACCACCCAACTGCCGAGCGCGGCACCGGCGATCGCCAGCGCGATGCCGGCCAGCGCCGCGGCGGCCAGGGTACGGCGCTGCAGCCGCTGCGCGGCAGCAGGATCGACACGGCTCAGGCGCAGGCGCCGGAAGAACAGCAGCGCCACCGGCGCCGCCAGCAACAGCACGCCATCGAACAGACGATAGGCCGCGGCATACTGGCCGACCTCGGCCGGCGACACCGCACGATGCAGGATGACGATGTCGCTGCGCCGGTACAGGCAGGTCGCCAGGTCGATCCACAGGAAGCCGGCCGCGGCGCGATACAGCGCGGCCTGCGGCCGCCAGCGCGGCCGATCGTGCAGATCCCGACCCAGCAGCGCGTACGCCAGCAGCAGCCCCACGGCCCAGGCCGCGAACACCACCTCGGGACGGGCGCCCAGGAACAGCACCGCGAGCACGATCGACAGTCCGCTCAGCGCACGCGCGCCGACCTGCCAACGCGCTTCGCGGCGCCAGTGCCCGGCGCCTTTCAGCTGCGCCGAGACCAGTTGCGACAGGGTCACCGCGGCGAAGCACAGCACCGCCCACCCCAGCGCCGGATCGCCGACACTGCGTGGCAGCAGCAGCGCCACGGCCACCAGCAACAGCGTCGCGAGCAGCAGATGCCCGCGCGCCAGGCCCGGCAACGCCGGCGCGTACTCGGCCAGCCCCGGGCTGGGCGCCACGCGCTCGCGCAGCACCAGCGTGCGCATCCCCACATCCTGGGCCAGCGCCAGCAGCGTTGCCAGGTTGAGCAGGTAGGCGTAACGGCCGAATCCCTCCGGCTGCATGCTGCGCGCCAACCACACTGACAACCCCAGCGAGACCGCCGCCACGCACAGGATCGCCCCCCATTGCGCGGACAAGGCACCGGCGCCGGCGCGCCAGGCAGACGTGCGTGGCGCGCTCATCCGCACAGGCCTGTCATGCCGCGCCGGTCCATGCCGCGGCCACTTCGTGCCAGCGGCCCTGCGCGCGCACCCGGCCCTCCTCCAGCACCACTACCTGGTCCGCGCGTTCCAGCATGGCCAGCCGATGGCCGATCACCACCACGGTCAGATCGCCGTGCAGGCGCTCGATCGCGGCGCGGATGCGCGCTTCGTTGTCGTGATCCAGCGCGCTGGTGGCTTCGTCCAGGATCAGCAACGCGGGCCGCTGCAGCAATGCACGCGCCAGCGCCAGGCGTTGCCGCTCGCCCCCGGACAGGCGCATGCCACGATCGCCGATCACGGTCTCCCAGCCCTGCGGCAGCGCATGCACGAACTGCGCCGAGGCCTGCTCCAGGGCCAGCTGCAGCGTTGCCGCATCGGCGTGCGGTGCGGCCAGCAGCAGGTTATTGCGGATGCTGTCGTTGAACAGGAAGGTATCCTGCGACACGTACGCCACCGCGTGCCGCCAGCTGCGGCGCGCGTGCGCATCCAGGGTCACACCGTCGATCTCCAGCGCGCCCCGGTCCGGGCCCAACAGACCGCACAGCACATCGGCCAGCGTGCTCTTGCCCGCGCCGGAGGCGCCGACGATGGCGGTGGTGGTGCGCGCCGGCAAGACCAGCGAGATCTCCTGCAGGGCCGACGCCTCGCGACCGGCATAACGCACCTGCACATCGCGCAGGGCGATCTGCGTCTGGACCTGCCAGTCGATGGCACGCGGCGGCAGCGCCGGCTCGGACCACTCGCGCGCCTGTGCCAGTTGCCGCTCCACTTCCAGGAACGCGGGCACGGTATGCACCCAGTACTGGTGCTGCTGCTGCGCCATTGTGAGCAATGGCAGCAAGCGCGCGAACATCACCACCAGGATCAGCAGCTCGGCCAGCGGCAGGTGCCAGACCTGCAGACCCAGCAGCACATAAGCGGCCAGCAGGAGCGCCGCCGCGCTGTGCAGCAGCGCCTTGGACAGCGCCAGGCCCGACGCGAAGCGCGCCTGCAGGTCGCGCACGGCCGTCGCATCGCGGTTCACGACAGCGCGATAGCGCGCCTCGGCCCCCAGGATCTTGGCCAGGCGCAACCCGGCCAGGCTGTCGTGCATGCCGGCATGCAGGCGCTGCCTGGTCTGGGTCAGCGCGCTGCCCAGCCGCAGCACGCGACGGCGGCGGCCGAGCAGCAGCAACAGCAGCAGCGCGCCCGCCACGACCGTGGCCAACGCCAGCGTCCCGGCAAGTGCAATGGCCGCGAACAGATAGATGATGGCGGTGGCCAGGGACGCGAGCATGAGCAATGCATGGCCGAGCCCGACCCCGACCCGCTCCACTTCGGTCAGCATCAGGCTGGCATGGTCGCTACTGCGCTGGGCCACCAACCATCGCCATTGCGCCTCCAGCAGTGCGGCGAAGCTGGCCTCGCGCAGGCGCTCGGCCACGTCCTGCTGCAAGCGGGCGGCAGCGTGCTCGCGTGCGTAATGGATGCCATTGCGCAACAGCACCAGCGCGCAGAACAGCGCCAGCAATGGCAGCGGGGCGTCGGACGGCAAGCCGAGCATGCCGACGATTTCGCCGACGGCATGCGCCATCGCACCGCCGCTGGTCGCGCCACCGCCTTGCAGTGCGCCGAGCAAGGGCACCAGCAGCAGCACGCCGATGCCCTCGCTGGCGCCGGCCAGCGACATCAGGACGAATACGCCAAGCAGGCGACCACGCGGCGCCCAGCCCAGCAACCGGCGCAAGGCGCGCCAAACGCTCATCGCCGCGGTTCCGCTGGCACCACGAAACAACCGATCCGGGCGAAACGCTCCACGCCACCGCCACCGGTGACCCGGACCGGACCGGCGACCACCCAGGCGTGGGCCTGCAGCGCCAACGTCTCCGGCGCCCGCGCCGCGCCGAAGCACAGCATGTGCGGCACCCGGAACAGGCCGAGCAGGCAGCGCGCACTCAGCGCCTGGGCCAGACAGTTGGATTCCCAGGGCGTATGCCGCGCCGCCAGGCGCAAGGTGCGCCCGATCTGGATGGCGCGGCGCTGCGCCCGTGCATCCAGCACCGGCGCGGGCGGTGGCTCCGCCACCCCGCGTCCCAGGCAGGGGGCCAGGCGACGGAAGCCCAGCGCCAGCACCGCGGCACGCGCCGCACCCAGCAGCACCCAGGCCGGCACCAGCAGGCAGCGTTCGAATCGAGGCAGGCGCAGGAAGCCGCTCAGCCCGCCGGGCATGGGCACTCCTGCCACGGCAACGCCGCGCGCCGCGCAGGCACGGCCGCCGCACGGACGCGTTGCGCCTTCTGCATGCGCGAACGCGGAAGCGGCGACACAACGGGCATGGGCGACACCTGCGCTGGAAGGACGACCGCGGGGACCGGCGCAATGGACACCACGGCGCAGTGCCGAGCGACCATGGCGCAAAGCGCGGACGCGCCAGCCTAGCAAATGTTCCCCCGCGCCGGGCACGCCGGACAGCGTGCCGCGCCAGGGCATGGACCTGCGTGCGTCGCGCTCGCGGCTCACCTGCCACAGGCATGCGCCAACGGGACGCTGCCTGCGCGGAACCGAAGAGACGCCGCTACAGCCGGCTCACGCTGCGGATGCGGATCTCGCTGCTGTCCACGCCGTGGCGCTGCGCCGCCTGCGCGCGCAGGCGGCACAGCAGCCGCTCCGGGTCCAGCGGCGCCGGCTCGGCCCAGGTGTGCGCCAGCGTCCCCCAGGCCACGCGCTGGCCGAAGCTATAGGCCTCGTAGTCGGCCAGGTAGTGGCGCGCGCGCTCAGGTGCCGACGTGGACATCGCCTTCGTAGCCGTTGCATCCCAGGTGTTCGAGCGCGATCGACAGCGCCAGCGCGTAGCCCTGCGCGCAGTAGCCGCCGACCTGGCCCAGGCGCTGCCCCGAGGCCGCGCACAGGCAGGCTTCGCGGCGATCGCTGGCATCGTCGTGCACTTCCACGTAGGGCCGACGCAGGTGCGCCACCGCATCGGCGGTGACGGCGCTGTCCGAGCACGCGCCCGGATCCAGCAACAGCATCTCCACGCCGGCCTGGTCGGCCTGGGCCAGTGCCTGCAGCAGTTCGCGCTCGCTGGCGCAGCCGCGCACGGCCAGGGTCTTGCCGGCGCGCCCGGCATTGGCCAGCAATTGCCGCATCACCGGCGGGGCGATGCGCGCCGGGCGGCCGCGATGGCCGGCCACGCAGTCCGGGCCACGGAGCAACAGGATCGACATGGCGGCGCCCTCAGTTGGCCAGCGCCGCGCGCGCGCCGAGCCGGCGCTGCGCCACGCCCAGGGCGATGGCGTAGCTGTCGGCGAGCGCACCATTGGCGATCACCGTCAGCAACGGCGCGTGCCGCGGGTGCAGGAGCAGTTCCAGCGCCTGCGCGCTGGCGTCGTGCATCTCGATGTACGGGTGGCCCAGCGCGTCCAGCGCCGCGCACAGCTGCGCGCCGTGGTCGGCCAACTCCGACGCCGGCAATTCGCCGGAATCCAGCAGCACCAGCTCGGTGTCGTCGCAGGCGCCTTGCCGCAGCCGCGCCACGATCTGCGCGGCATCGGCGCAGGCCACCGGCACCACCTGCGCGGCATGGGAAGCGGCCAGGCACTGCGCCGCGGCGATGGCCGACGCATCGCGATGCGGGCCCTGGATCAGCAGAATCGACATGGAACACATCCAACGGGAAGGACGGGGCGCAGTCTGCGCGCGCGCCGCATAAGCGTTCCATGGCGTTGGGGCACTGTGGGCGTAAAGCTTGCGTAATGGCGGGGATTGGGGGATTCGGGATTGGGGATTCGCAAAAGCGGATGGCGGCACTGCGCTTCCACCAATCCCGAATCCCTGCTTCTAAGCCAATCCCCAATCCCCAATCCCGACTCCCGGCTTTCCATGCGATCATCCCCCGCTTCCCGCCGCCGCCCGGACTCGCCATGACCCACTCCGCTCTGCGCCGCGATGTCGGCCCGTTCGCCCTGATGCTGACCGGCCTCGGCTCGATCATCGGCTCCGGTTGGCTGTTCGGCGCCTGGCGTGCCGCCGGGCTGGCCGGCCCCGGTGCGATCTGGGCCTGGGTGCTGGGCGCGGCGATCGTCACCACCATCGCACTGGCCTATGCCGAGCTGGGCGCGATGTTTCCCGAGTCCGGCGGCATGGTCCGCTACAGCCACTACTCGCACGGCTCGCTGGTCGGCTTCATTGCCGGCTGGGCCAACTGGATCGCGATCGTGTCGGTGATCCCGGTGGAGGCCGAGGCCTCGGTGCAGTACATGGCGTCCTGGCCGTGGCAGTGGGCGCAGGACCTGTACGTGCAGCAGCCCGGCGGCGCCGGCGAGCTGTCGGTGCCCGGCCTGTGCATCGCCGCAGTGCTGGTGCTGGCGTACTTCCTGCTGAACTTCTGGAGCGTGAAGCTGTTCGCGCGCTCCAACAGCCTGATCACCGTGTTCAAGCTGGTGGTGCCGGCGCTGACCGGCATTGCGCTGATCGCCAGCGGCTTCCACAGCGAGAACTTCAGCGTCGGCCTGCACGGCGGCAGCCACACCATCGACTTCGCTGCGGTGCTGACCGCGGTGGCCACCGCCGGCATCGTATTCAGCTTCAACGGCTTCCAGAGCCCGGTGAATCTGGCCGGCGAGGCACGCAATCCCGGGCGCAGCATCCCGTTCGCGGTGCTCGGCTCGATCGCGCTGGCCACGGTGGTCTACGTGCTGCTTCAGGTCGCGTACCTGGGCGCGGTGCCGCCGGACCTGCTGGCCAAGGCCGGCTGGCACGGCATCGACTTCCGCTCGCCGTTCGCGCAGCTGGCGATCATCGTCAACCTGCACTGGCTGGCGATGCTGCTGTACGTGGACGCCTTCATCAGCCCCAGCGGTACCGGCATCACCTACACCGCCACCACCGCACGGATGATCTACGGCATGGAGCGCAACGGCACCATGCCCAAGGTGCTGGGCCGGATCCATCCGACCTGGGGCGTGCCGCGGCCGGCGATGTTCTTCAACCTGCTGGTGTCCTACCTGTTCCTGTTCTTCTTCCGCGGCTGGGGCACGCTGGCGGCGGTGATCTCGGTGGCCACCATCATTTCCTACCTCACCGGCCCGATCAGCGCCATGGCGCTGCGCAAGCACGCGCCGGAGATGCACCGCCCGCTGCGCATCGCCGGCCTGCCGGTGCTGGCCGCGGCGGCCTTCGTGCTGGCCACCGAACTGCTGTACTGGGCGCGCTGGCCGCTGACCGGCGAGATCATCCTGCTGATGCTGGTGGCCCTGCCGGTGTATGCCTACTACCAGCAGCGCGACGGCTGGAAGGATTTCCGCCGACACCTGCGCGGCGCCAGCTGGCTGATCGCCTACCTGCCGACCATCGCCCTGCTGTCGTGGGCCGGCAGCACCACCTTCGGCGGTCACGGCTATCTGTCCTACGGGCCGGACCTGGTGGTGGTCGGCGTGGTCGCGCTGGGCTTCTACTTCTGGGGCGTGCGCGCCGGCTGGCGCACCCCGTCGCTGCAGCAGGCCAGCGCCGGCTGAGCCGCGGCGGCGTCAGCCGCCGCGCAGGAATTGCAACGCGCGCGACAGCAGCACGGCGCCGACGAAACCGGCCAGGGCGCACAGGCCCACCGCGACGAGGCCCTGGTGGGACGGGTCGTCGCGTCTGTCGAACAGGGCCAGCGCCGCGGCGACGCACACCGCCGAGGTGCCGGCCCCGATCAGGCCGATGCGCAGATGCGCGCGCCAGCCACGCAGGCGTGGCCAGGCACGGGCGGCGAACAGCCCGGTCAGCAGCGCCGGCAAGGCGCCGAAGACATAGGAAAACATCGCCATCAGCAGAAGCAGCAGCAGCGGGGCGCTGACGCCGTTGCTCTCCCCCCAGGTCATCGCGATCGCCACCGGCAGCCCGACCACCACGGTCCCGAGCGGCGGGCCGACGAACAGGAAGGTCATGACGACGCCAACACCGACCAGCCAGCGCGGCAGCGGGTCGTTGCCCGCGTCCATGTCGGCCTGATCGGCAACGTCCGCACGCACGCCCGGCAGCGGGTCCGGAGCCGCCTGCGGGGCAGGCGGCAACGGGGCGTGGCTCACTTGGCGGGCGCGGCTTGGCGCTGCGCGGCGCTGGCGTCGCGCGTGGCGCGGAACTCGGAGTCGCGGCTCCAGTTCGGCCACTGCGTCGAGTTGGCCAGTTCCTCGCCCAGCGTGTACAGCACCTGCATGTCGCGCGCGGCGCCGGCGAAGGTCCAGTTCGGCTGCCATTCGTCGCCGGGCTGGTGGTAGCGCTTGGCGGTGTAGTCGTCCGCGGCGGCCTTGCCGGCCGCCACGCCGCCGTCCACCCAGTCCTGGCCGGCGGCGAAGGACAGCGCCGGCACGCCGCGCTTGGCGAAGGAGAAGTGGTCGGAGCGGAAGAAGTAGCCGGCTTCCGGCTTCGGGTCGGGCGTGTAGCGCAGATCCCAGCCCTTCGCCACGCGCTTGAGGTCGTCGAGCAGTTCCAGCTTGGCGGTGCCGTAGATGCCGAAATCGCGCGACGGCCCGAACGGGCTCATGCCGTCCATGTTGATCACCGCCACCGTGCGCGCCAGCGGATACAGCGGCTTGGAGGCGTAGTACTCCGAGCCGAGCAGGCCCTTCTCCTCGGCGGTGACCGCCATGAACACCACCGAGCGCTGCGGCGCCGGGCCCTTGGCGAAGGCGCGGGCCAGTTCCAGCAGCGCGGCGACGCCGCTGGCGTTGTCCAGCGCGCCGTTGAAGATGCGGTCGCCCTTGGCGTCGGGCGCGCCCACGCCCAGGTGATCCCAGTGCGCGGTGTAGATGAGGGTGTCGTCCGGCTGGGTCTTGCCGGGCAGCCGCGCGACCACGTTGCGCGAGGTGATCACCTCCGACTTCACCGCGTAGTCGGCGTACAGGCGCTCGCCCTTCAGTTCCACCGGCTTGAAGTCGCGCGATTGCGCCTGCTTCTTCAGCGCATCGAAATCCAGCCCGGCGCGCTTGAACAGGTCCACCGCCAGATCGCGCTGGATCCAGCCTTCCAGCTCCGGATGCACCGTCTTGGGATCGTCGCGGACCACGTCGAACATGCTGTTGGTGTTGGAGTTGGCGACGGTGGCCCAGCCGTAGGAGGCCGGTGCGGTCTCATGCACGATCAGCACGCCGGCCGCGCCCTGCCGCGCGCCTTCCTCGAACTTGTAGGTCCAGCGGCCGTAGTAGGTCATGCCCTTGCCGTCGAACGCGCCCTTGCCGGTCTCGAAGTCGGGGTCGTTGATCAGCACCACCGCGATCTTGCCCTTCAGGTCCACGCCCTTGAAGTCGTCCCAGCCGCGCTCGGGCGCCTTGACGCCGTAGCCGACGAACACCAGTGGCGCCCCGTCCAGGGTCACCTGGCTGCTGCCGTCGAGCGCGGCGCGCACGGCGATCTGCTGGCCCTGGGTCAGGGCCTGGCGCTGGTCGCCGCTGGCGATCGCCAGCGTCGGGGTGCCGACGATGTCGGCGCGGCGCAGCGGCACCGCCTGGGTCCACAGGCGCTTGCCGTCGCGCAGGTCGCCGCCGGGCTGCAGGCCGGCCGCCTGGAACTGCGCACTCAGATAGGCCACGGTCTTCTCCTCGCCCGCCGAGCCCGGGGCGCGGCCCTCGTAGGCGTCGGAGGCCAGGGTCTTGACGTCGGTGGACAGGCGCTTGGTGTCGAAGGTCGGTGCGGGCGGCGGTGCCGCCAGGCAGGCGCCGGACAGCGCCAGGGCCAGCAGGCTCAGGATCGGTCGTTTCACTTGGTTCCCCTCGGCAGACACAAAGAAGGGCGAGTGTAGCGGCGCCCCTACCGGGTCGTGGTGGGTCGAACGACCGCCATACGTGCGCTGTCGCAAAAATTTATTGTGATAAACCACTCAAATATGAAGCTGAACATGCTCTAATGCCGCGCTCGCGCACCGCGGGGTCCGCGCCAATCCGGTGGCCCATGCCGATCCGCGCGCCCGCCCTGGCTTCCACCCGAGCCCGGCGTGAGAACCGTCACTCCCCACCTCACCCGGGCCGCTCCGACTGCGGGCCGGCTCGCTTCCGGAGACCTGCAGAGATGTCGATGTCCCCCCTCACCCGCATCACCCGTTGCGTGCTGGCCGCCGCGCTGCTGGCCGCCAGCGGTTCGGCCTGGAGTTACGCGATCAGCAAAGGCACGGTGGTGGACGACCGCGGCAACGCGGTGCAGCTGCGCGGCGTCAACTGGTTCGGCTTCGAAGGCAGCGCGCACACCGTGCACGGCCTGTGGGCGCGCAACTGGAAGGACATGATCACGCAGATGCAGGGCCTGGGCTTCAATGCCGTGCGCCTGCCGTTCTGCCCGCAGACCCTGCGCGGCGTGGCGCCGACCAGCATCGACTACGGCCGCAATCCGGACCTGCAGGGTCTGAGCTCGCTGCAGGTGCTGGACAAGGTCATCAACGAACTCAGCAGCCGCGGCATGTACGTGCTGCTGGACCACCACTCGCCCGATTGCCAGGGTATCTCCGAGCTCTGGTACACCGACTCCTACAGCGAGCAGCAGTGGCTCAGCGACCTGAGCTTCGTGGCCAAGCGCTACGCGTCGGTGCCGGGCGTGATCGGCATCGACCTGAAGAACGAGCCGAATGGCCGCAACACCTGGGGCACCGGCAACCTCAAGACCGACTGGAACAAGGCGGTCGAGCGCGCCTCGGCGGCGGTGCTGAAGGTGGCGCCGAAGTGGCTGATCGTGGTCGAGGGCATCACCGACAACCCGACCTGCTCCAGCAGCAACGGCTACTGGTGGGGCGGCAACCTGGAACCGCTGACCTGCACCAAGCTCAATGTGCCGGCCAACCGCCTGCTGTTGTCGCCGCACGTGTACGGCCCGGACGTGAACTGGCAGCCCTACTTCGGCGACGGCAGCTTCCCGGCCAACATGCCGGCGATCTGGGAGCGCCAGTTCGGCCAGCTGACCCAGCGCGGCTACGCCATGATGATCGGTGAGTTCGGCGGCAACGAAGGCCGCAACCAGGCGCAGGATCCGATCCTGCAGAAGGCGCTGATCGACTACCTGATCAAGAAGAACATCCGCAGCGGCTTCTACTGGGCGTGGAACCCCAACAGCCGCGACACCGGCGGCGTGCTCGACGACGACTGGACCACCGTGCGCACCGAGAAGATGGCCGGGCTGAAGCGGCTGTGGGGCGACACCGGCGGCACCACGCCGACGCCCACTCCGACGCCTACGCCTAACCCGGAGCCGACCCCGACCCCGACCCCGGCCCCGGGCAGCGCCAGCTTCAGCACCAAGGTCATCGTCGACAGCGACTGGAACGCCGGCTACTGCGAACGCGTGCAGGTGACCAACAGCGGCAGCGCCACCGGCAACTGGGCGGTCACCCTGTCCATCAGCGGCACGATCAACAACCTGTGGAACGCCACCTGGACGCAGTCGGGCACCACGCTCAGCGCCAGCGGCGTGGACTGGAACAAGACCCTGGCCGCCGGCGCCACCGCCGAGTTCGGGTTCTGCGCCGCCCGCTGAAGGCGGCACCATCGCCTCGCGCAGCGCGCGGGGCCCATGCCAACGGCAGCGTCCCACGACGCTGCCGTTGCCATTTGCACCGGGCGACTGCGCGCCCGTGGACGCCACCACAGCGCCTGCGCGCAATCGGTGGACAAGCACGTCTTCTGCAACGGCAATCACGGCCGCCGCGGCGGGACACTGCCGATCATCGCCGCCAAGCATCCGCCCCCCCCTTGGCCGGCGCGCCCCGCACCGGCCGCCATCGGAGCACCGCGATGAAACGGTCCCTGCATTCCCGCCTCACCCGCTGCCTGCTGGCCGCGGCGCTCGTGATCGCCAGCGGCTCGGCCTGGAGCTACGCCATCCAGCAAGGCAAAGTGGTGGACGACGCCGGCAACGCCGTGCAACTGCGCGGCGTCAACTGGTTCGGTTTCGAGACCTCGCAGCACACCGTGCACGGCCTGTGGGCGCGCAACTGGAAGGACATGATCACGCAGATGCAGGGCCTGGGCTTCAATGCCGTGCGCCTGCCGTTCTGCCCGCAGACGCTGCAGGCGGTGTCGCCCGGCAGCATCGACTACAGCCGCAATCCGGACCTGCAGGGCCTGAACTCGCTGCAGATCCTGGACAAGGTGATCAACGAACTCAGCAGCCGCGGCATGTACGTGCTGCTCGACCACCACACGCCGGATTGCAACGCCATCTCCGAGCTCTGGTACACCGGCAGCTACAGCGAGCAGCAATGGCTGGACGACCTGAGCTTCGTCGCCAAGCGCTACGCGTCGGTGCCGGGGGTGATCGGCCTGGACCTGAAGAACGAGCCGCACGGCGCCGCCACCTGGGGCAGCGGCAATGCCGCCACCGACTGGAACAAGGCGGCCGAACGCGCGTCGGCGGCGGTGCTGAAAGCGGCGCCGAACTGGCTGATCGTGGTCGAAGGCATCGCCGACACGCCGACCTGTTCGAGCGGCACCGCGCACTTCTGGGGCGAGAATCTGGAACCGCTGGCCTGCACCCCGCTGGCGATTCCGGCCAACCGCCTGCTGCTCGCCCCGCACGTGTACGGGCCGGACGTGTCCATGCAGTCCTACTTCAGCGCCTCCAACTTCCCGGCCAACATGCCGGCGATCTGGGAGCAGCACTTCGGCCGGTTCGTCCAGGCCGGCCACGCGCTGCTGCTGGGCGAGTTCGGCGGCAAGTACGGCCAGGGCAACCCGCTGGACGTGCAGTGGCAGAACGCGCTGGTCGACTACCTGATCGGCAAGGGCATCCACAGCGGCTTCTACTGGTCGTGGAACCCGAACAGCGGCGACACCGGCGGCATCCTCAACGACGACTGGAGCACGGTGCGCAGCGACAAGGTGACCCTGCTGAAGAAGCTGTGGGACGGCGCCGGCAGCGGCAGTGGTGGTGAGGGCGGTAACGGCGGTGGCAACGGCGGCGGCGGAACGCCCACGCCGCCACCGTCCGGCAGCAGCTTCAGCACCAAGGTGCTGGTCGACAGCGACTGGAACGCCGGCTACTGCAACCGCGTGCAGGTCAGCAACACCGGCGGCAGCAGTGGCGACTGGACCGCCACCCTGTCCATCAGCGGCACCGTCAGCAACCTGTGGAACGCCAACTGGACCCAGTCCGGCACCACCCTCAGCGCCAGCGGCGTGGGCTGGAACAAGACCCTGGCCCCGGGCGCGACCGCCGAGTTCGGTTTCTGCGCCGCGCGCTGAGCGCTGCGCTGCGTTTCTAAGATCCCGCACGGCCACGCTCCCCGGGCGTGGCCGTGCGCGGAGCCGGTCGCCGCCCCCTCGGTGTGCCATCAGTCACGTTCCCGCGGCCGCCGCTGCGCCTCTATGCTGGCGCACTGTCCACACTCAGGCCCGGCCCATGCTCCGACCCTTGTCGCTGTTGATCTCCAGCATCCTCACCCTCGGCACCGGCGCCGCCCTGGTCGCCGCGCCGTCGGCCCTGGCCGCGGCCACGCCGGCCCAGGCGACCGCGCCGGAGATCGCCTACACCCGCTTCACCCTGCCCAACGGCCTGACCGTGGTGGTGCACGAGGACCACAAGGCGCCGGTGGTGGCGGTGAGCATCTGGTACCACATCGGCTCGGGCGACGAGCCGGCGGGCAAGACCGGCTTCGCGCACCTGTTCGAGCACCTGATGTTCTCCGGCTCGGAGAACCACAAGGGCACCTACTTCCAGCCGTTCGAGAAAGTCGGTGCCACCGACATGAACGGCACCACCTGGTTCGACCGCACCAACTACTTCGAGACCGTGCCGACCACCGCGCTGGACACCGCGTTGTGGATGGAGTCGGACCGCATGGGCCACCTGCTCGGCGCGATCGGCCAGAAGGAACTGGACACCCAGCGCGGCGTGGTCCAGAACGAAAAGCGCCAGGGCCAGAACCGCCCCTACGGCCGCGTCGACGAGAACATCCTGGCCAACATCTTCCCGGCCAACCACCCCTACCAGCACGACACCATCGGCTCGATGGCCGACCTCGACGCGGCCTCGCTGGACGACGTCAAGCAGTGGTTCCACGACAACTACGGCGCCGCCAACACCACCCTGGTGCTGGCCGGCGACATCACCGTGGCGCAGGCCAAGGCCAAGGCCGAGCAGTACTTCGGCGACATCCCCGCCGGCCGCCCGGTGCCGCGCCAGCAGCCGTGGATCACGCCGCTGGCCAAGCAGACCCGCGGCGTGCAGCACGACCACGTCGCGCAGCCGCGCATCTACCGCACCTGGGTCGCGCCGCAGCTGGGCACCGACGACGCGGTGCTACTGGACCTGGCCACCACCGTGCTCGGCGGCGGCAAGACCAGCCGCCTGTACCAGCGCCTGGTCTACCGCGACAAGCTGGCCGACGACGTCTCCGCCGGCCTGCAGTCGTTCGCGCTGGCCAGCCAGCTGCAGATCACCGCCGACGTGAAGGAAGGCGTGGACCCGGCCAAGGTCGAGGCCGCCATCGCCGACGAACTGCAGAAGTTCCTGGCCGAAGGCCCCACCGCCGACGAACTGCAGCGCGCCCAGGTCGGCTACCGCGCCGGCTTCGTGCGCGGCCTGGAGAAGGTCGGCGGCTTCGGCGGCAAGGCCACGGTGCTGGCCGAGGGCCAGGTCTACCGCAACGATCCGGGCGCCTACAAGAAGGACCTGGAACGCGCGCAGGCGGCCACCGTCGCCAGCGTGCGCAAGGCCGCCGACACCTGGTTCGGCAAGGGCGACTACCTGCTGACCGTGCTGCCGGCGCCGGAAGGCTTCGATCCGGCCGCCGAGGACAAGGCGGTCAAGCCGCTGGCCGCAGCCCCGGGCAAGCCCGCGCCGAAGATGCCGGCGAAGGGTAACTACAGCGTCGGCAAGTCGCAGGTGGACCGCGCTGCCGGCGTGCCGGAGACCAGCCAGTTCCCGAGCCTGAGCTTCCCGCAGCTGCAGCGCGGCAAGCTCAAGAACGGCATCGAGGTGGTGCTGGCCGAGCGTCACACCATCCCGGTCACGCAGATCCAGTTGCTGTTCGATGCCGGTTATGCGACCGACCGCGGCGGCAAGCTCGGCACCGCCAACTTCACCGCGGCGCTGATGAACGAGAGCACCCGCAACCTGGATTCGGTGGACGTGGCGCAGCGCCGCCAGCGCCTGGGCGCGATGACCAGCGTGTCCTGCGAACTGGACAGCTGCGACGCCTCGCTCAACGCACTCAACGACCAGCTGGCGCCGTCGCTGGACCTGTTCGCCGACATCGTGCGCAACCCGGCGTTCAAGGCCGACGACATCGAGCGCATCCGCGGCCAGTGGCTGGCCTCGATCGCGCAGGAGAAGACCCAGCCGCAGGGCCTGGCGCTGCGCACCCTGCCGCCGCTGCTGTACGGCCCCAGCCATCCGTACGGCGTGCCGCTCACCGGCACCGGCACCGAGGCGGCGATCAAGAGCCTCACCGCGGGCGACCTGAGCGCGTTCCAGAACAACTGGCTGCGTCCGGACAACGTGCGCATCCTGGTCGCCGGCGACACCACCCTGGCCAAGATCATCCCGCAGCTGGATGCCGCCTTCGGCGACTGGCAGGCTCCGTCCGGCAAGCGCCCGACCAAGAGCCTGCCGCAGGTGGCCGCGCAGCCCAAGCCACGCGTGTTCCTGATCAACCGCGACGACGCCCCGCAGTCGCTGATCCTGGCCGGCCTGCTGGCGCCCTCGACAAAGGCGCCGAACAACCTGGCGATCGGCGTGGCCAACGGCGCCTTCGGCGGCACCTTCACTTCGCGGCTGAACATGAACCTGCGCGAGGACAAGCGCTGGGCCTACGGCGCCAACAGCTTCATGATCGACGCGATCGGCCAGCGCCCGTTCCTGTTCTTCGCCCCGGTGCAGACCGACAAGACCGCCGAATCGGCCGCCGAGATCCTCAAGGAAGCCAAGGCCGTGGTCGGCGACAAGCCGCTGACCGCCGCCGAGATCGCCAAGATCAAGGAACAGCGCGTGCGCGCCCTGCCGGGCAGCTTCGAGACCACCGGTGCGGTGCTCAGCGCGATGGAAGGCATCGTCCAGTACGGCCGCCCGGACGACTACGTGCAGACGCTGAAGACGCGCCTGGAAGCGGTCGACCAGCCGGCGGCGGAAGCGGCGATCAAGGAGATCGTGGCGCCGCAGGCGATGACCTGGGTCATCGTCGGCGACCTCAAGCAGATCGAAGCGCCGGTGCGCGCGCTGAAGCTGGGCGAGGTGCAGGTGCTCGACAGCGACGGCCAGCCGGTCAAGGCGAAGGCCTCGGCGGCCGCCAAGCAGTAAGGCAATACGCGCATGGCCGGAAGATCCCGGCCATGCGTCGCAAGGCGGCGTGCGGACGGATCGCCCGCGGCGCCGAAACGCCTTGGCGTGGCGACGCGCGCAGTGGTGCATATGCTGCCCGATCCCCAGTCCCGCGTTGGAGGCACGCGCACAAGCGCGCTGCCGATCGCAGCCAGTGTTGCGCGCTGCACGCATCGGTCGCTCGACATTCAAGCGGTGCAAGGTCGGAACGACGTCTGCGGGCCGGTCCTTGCGGTTTCCGGGAAAGCCGGCTGACCAAACACCCTTCGAAAAGTAGACTCGTCTCCTGGGCACTGCTGCCGATCGGGGATCACGATGCTTGAAAACACACTCTCGGATGGCGAAGCGGCCGTCACCCCAGCGGACCTGGATCACCTGGAATCGGTGATTGGCAGGAAGCTGCCGACTCCCTTCCGGGAGCATTACCTCAAGTACAACGGCGGCATGCCTGAGCGAGCGTATTGGGTCGGCGAAGAGGACTATGAGCCGATCGAGGTCGCCACGTTCAAACCGATTGCGCATTGCGACTACACGCTGCTGTCCACCTACCGGTTGATGCTGCAGAAACAGGTTCTGCCCGCACGCCTGCTGCCGTTCGCGAACGATTGCGGCGGCAACTTCTTTTGCCTGGATCTGGACACGGGAGCCGTCAGCTATTTCACCACCGACACCTTCGACAGCGAGCTCAGCCCCGAACAGAACCAGGCCCACGCCGAAAGGCCGCTCTGCCCGGATTTCCTCCAGTTCGGCCAGGGACTGGTCGACGAGGAGGATGCGGACGACGCATGAACCTGCCGGCAGGCGGGTATGGCCGGCAATCTCCTTCACGGCGCTTGGCCGCAGCGCTTGATATCCCAAAGACTCGTCCCGCCTGCCACCGCCGATGCCGACCGCCTCGCCACGCCGCACCGACGCCGCGCCACGCATCCGCGTCGGCTGCGCCGGCTGGTCGATCGCCAGCACGCAGCGCGCGCTGGTCGGCGACGGCGCCAGCCAGTTGGCGCGCTATGCCACGCGCTTCGATGCGGTCGAGATCAATTCCTCGTTCTACCGCCCGCACCGCCCCGTCACTTACCAGCGCTGGGCCGATAGCGTGCCGGCGGATTTCCGTTTTTCGGCCAAGCTGCCGCGCACGATCACCCACGACGCGCGCCTGTACCGCGTCGCGCCGCTGCTGCAGACCTTCCTCGGCGAAGTCGGCCATCTCGGCGACAAGCTCGGCTGCCTGCTGGTGCAGCTGCCGCCGAGCCTGGCCTTCGACGCGCGCACCGCCGCCACCTTCTTCGCCATGCTGCGGCGCCGCTGGCACGGCGGCATCGCCTGCGAGCCGCGCCACGCCAGCTGGTTCGGCGCGCGCGCCGAGGCGCTGTGGCAGCGCCACAGGATCGCGCGCGTGGCCGCCGATCCGGCCCTGGACGCCGATGCCGCGCAGCCGGCGGGCACCGCGGCGCCGGCCTATTGGCGCTGGCACGGCGCGCCACGCATCTACTACAGCGACTACGCCGACGACGCGCTGCGCCGGCTGGCCGACCACGTCGTCGCCACCACGCCGCACACCGGCGAAGCCTGGGTGATCTTCGACAACACCGCGCTCGGTCACGCCCTCGACAATGCCGCCACACTGCAGACACAGCTGCGCGCGCTCGGCGCCAGCACAGCGGACTGACCGCCATGCCCGCCGACTCTCGTTGCGGGGCGGGGCACGCCCCGCTCCGACGACTGGAGCCAGCCCCGCGTTCGCCGCACCCCGCAGGAGCGGCTTCAGGCCGTGACCCAAGCAGAGCGAAGCGCCGGCGCGCGCGCTGAAGCTGGGCCAGGCGCAGGTGCTGGACAGCGACGGCCAGTTGCTCGAGTGCCGAGCGGCACGGCGCGCGCGACAAGGGCCTTGGCGTGCACCGCGTCACGCTTGCACGCTTTTCCACGCGGCATCCGCGCGCCCTACGGTATGGTGCTGCGCCTCGCGATCCGCGCCAGACCCCACGCCATCCATGACCGATGAAGCCCAGCGCCAGCGAGTCCTCGACAGCTACCGCATCGTCGGCAGCCTGCCCGAGGACGCCTACCAGGACATCGTGCAGATCGCCGCTGCGCTGTGCGATACGCCGATCGCGCTGCTGTCGCTGCTGGACCGCGACCGGCAATGGTTCAAGGCACGGATGGGCCTGGAGGTGCCGCAGACCGAGCGCAGCCAGGCGGTATGCGACCACGCGATCCGTGAGCCCAAGCAATTGCTGGAAGTGCCCGACCTCGCCGAGGACCCGCGGTTTGCCGACATCTCGGTGGTCCGCGGCGACACCGGCGCGCGCTTCTACGCCGGCATGCCGCTGGTGACCGATGAGGGCATCGCCCTGGGCACGGTCTGCGTGCTCGACACCGCGCCACGCCAGCTCACCGACGCCCAGCGCGACGGCCTGCGTGCGCTGGCGCGCACCACCATGCGCCTGCTCGACGAACGCCGCCGCACCCTGCAACGCGAACGCGAGGCGATCCTGCAACCGCATTCGGCCGATGCCCACGGCGCCGCCACCGATGGCCGCTACCGGGTGGTGATCCTGGAAGTGCAGGAACTGGCCGCGCTGGCCGAGCGGCAGAGCGAACGCCTGCTGGGCAGCAGCCTGCAGCAGCTCGACCGCACCCTGGCCAGCTACGTGCACGACGGCGGCGCCGACACGGTGGACCGCGCCACCGAGCACGCCGAGTTCATCGTCATGCTGCATGGCGCCGATGCCGAACAGAAGCTGCGCGGCCTGCGCGAGATCGCCGCGCGGCAGCAGGCGCTGGGGCTGACCGTCCTGGTCGGCGACGCCCAGGCCACGCGCGCGGACGAGCCGATCGGGCTGGTGTTCCTGCGCGCCGAAGCCGCGCTCAGCGCCGAGAAGGACCGCCAGCGGCCGCAGACGCCCTGACCTGCGCGGCGCGTGCCGCCGCGCGTCGTAGCGCGCTAGACGGCCCCCGCCCTGACACGGGTGGCGCTGAGCCCCCCCCCCCCCCGCAGGCGGGCAGCCCCCAAGCTGGCACGGCGATCGAGCGCCGAGCCCTGCAGCGGCCCCGTTCTTGCATGCCCCCAGGCGTTGCGGTCCTCACCGGTGCGAGCCGGCCGGCGCGCGGCCGCCAGGGCACGATCGGCAGGCCCCGCATCGGATCCGGCCGCGGCCGCCCCGTCTCCGCCTCGGTCGTTTACCATGCCGCACGCATCCTGCTCTGGACCTGACATGAGCCATGCCGCTCCTCCCTGCTGCACCCCGCTGCTGAGCCTGTCGCTCGGCCTGTTGCTCGGTACCGCCGACACCGCCATGGCCGAGGCCGCGCCGGCGACGACGCTGACCGCGCCGGCACCGCCGCCGCAGACGCCCGACCTGGCCTACCCGGAACTGTTCCAGGCGGTGCAGCGGCAGGAGCTGTTCGACGACCAGAAGCACTTCGTCGATGCGCTGCCGTTGCGCGACCCGGCGCTGATCAACGCCGACTATCTGGCGCAGCGCCAGCAACCCGGCTTCGACCTGCGCCGCTTCGTCGCCGCCAACTTCGAGGAATCCGGCCCGGTGCAGACCGAGGCGATCCGCCAGGACACCGGCCTGCGCGAACACATCGACGCGCTGTGGCCGCTGCTGGTGCGCCGCCAGGTCGAGGTGCCGGCCTACAGCAGCCTGCTGTCGCTGCCGCACCCCTACGTGGTGCCGGGCGGGCGCTTCCGCGAGGTCTACTACTGGGACTCCTACTTCACCATGCTCGGCCTGGTGGAGAGCGGCGAACACGAACGCAGCCGGCAGATGCTGGACAACTTCGCCTACCTGATCGACACCTACGGGCACATCCCCAACGGCAACCGCACCTACTACCTGAGCCGCTCGCAGCCGCCGTTCTTCTCGCACATGGTGCAGTTGCAGGCCAAGGTGGAAGGCGATGCGGCCTACGCGCGTTACCTGCCACAGTTGCAGAAGGAATACGCGTACTGGATGGAGGGCGCGCAGAACCTGGCTCCGGGCAACGCGCATGCGCACGTGGTGCGGCTGGCCGACGGCAGCCTGCTCAACCGCTACTGGGACGCCCGCGACACGCCGCGCCCGGAAGCCTGGCTGCACGACGTGCGCACCGCCGCCGAGGCCAAGGACCGCCCGGCCGCCGAGGTCTACCGCGACCTGCGCGCCGGCGCCGAGAGCGGCTGGGACTACTCCAGCCGCTGGCTCGGCGACCGCAAGACCCTGGCCAGCATCCGCACCACCGCCATCGTCCCGGTCGACCTGAACAGCCTGCTCTACCACCTGGAGAGCACTCTGGCCGTGGCCTGCGCCAAGAACCCGGGCGCGGCCGGCTGCGACACCGACTACGCGGCCCTGGCCAGCGCACGCAAGACCGCGATCGACAAGCACCTGTGGAGCGATGCCGGCTACTACGCCGACTACGACTGGCAGCAGCGCCGGCTGCGCGAGCAGGTCACCGCCGCGGCGCTGTACCCGCTGTTCGTCGGCGTCGCCTCACCGGCCCGGGCCAAGCGCAGCGCCGACACCGTGCAGGCGCAGTTGCTGCGTCCCGGCGGCCTGGCGACCACGCGCCTGCACACCGACCAGCAGTGGGACGAACCCAACGGCTGGGCGCCGCTGCAGTGGATCGCCGTGGACGGCCTGCGCCGCTACGGCCAGGACGCCCTGGCGCAGCGCATCGGCAGCCGCTTCCTGGCGCGGGTGCAGGCGCTGTTCGCGCAACAGCACAAGCTGGTGGAGAAGTATGCGGTGGACGCGCAGGCCAAGGGCGGCGGCGGCGGCGAGTACGCCCTGCAGGACGGCTTCGGCTGGACCAATGGCGTGACCCTGTTGCTGATGGATCTGTACGCGGCACCGGCCGCCGCGCCGACAGCGGCGCACGCGCAAGCGCAGGCCGACGCCGAGGCGGAAGCAGTCGCGCTCTGAAGCGCTGCGGGCGGCAGCGCGGCCACGCCGCGTCCGCCTGCGCATGCGCATGCGTCATCGCCAGCGGTCGGCGCCGCAGCTACTGCGCCGGCGTCTCCACGGGGATGCCCATCGCGACGCGATAGCGCTGGTACAGCGCCATCACCTTGTCGATGTACTCGCGGGTCTCCGCGTACGGCGGCACGCCGCCGTAGCGCGCCACCGTGCCGATGCCGGCGTTGTAGGCCGCGGCGGCGAGCACCCGGTCGCCGGCGTAGCGACGCAGCAGCGCGCGCATGTAGCGCGCGCCGCCGGCGATCGACTGGTCGGCCGCAAACGGGTCGTGCACGCCGTATTCCTTGGCGACTTCCGGCAACAACTGCATCACCCCCTGTGCGCCCTTGGGTGAGACCGCGGCGGCATCGAAGCCGCTCTCGGCATGCGCGATCGCGCGCAGCCACGGCTCGTCCACGCCGGTGGCGCGCGCCGCGGCGCGGAACTGCTTGGCATGCGGTTGCAACTGGGGCGCGCCGACCTTGCCGAGGCCGGGATGCGCGCTTTCGCCCGGCGGGGTCACCGCGGTGAAGCGCAGATAGGGCCGCGAGCCCGGCAGGTTGCGCGTGGAGTAGACCAACTGGCCGTCCTGCTCGCGCTCGTACAACGTGCCGCTGAACACGCCCAGGTTGCCCCACAGATTGGGCGTGGCGATCGCCGCGTCATCCAGCTCCTTCGGCGTGCAGCGCGAGCCCGGCTCCGGCGCCGTGGCCAGGCTGACCGTGCCGTCGCGCACGCAGCGGTACACGGTGCGCGCAGACGCGCCGGCGACCACGCCACAGCACAGCAGCAGGCACAGCGCGGCACGGGCTAGGGGCATCGGCGACACGATCGGACAGGACGGGCGCGCATCATCGCCCAGCGCATGTCGACGCGAGTGATGGCCGGTCCCTCGGTCCGCTTTCCGACAGCCCCTTGTAGGAGCGGCTTCAGCCGCGACCAGGCGCCGACACACCATCGACGGTGCCAGACACCACGCGTCGCGGCTGAAGCCGCTCCTACAGGAACTTGCGACGCGTTGTCTGGGTGCACTGTGGGAGGGACTTCAGTCCCGACGGCTTCCAAGGTCGAATCGCCCGCCTTCTTCGCCCATCGCAGCCGAAGCCGCTCCACAAGGAACGTGCAATGCGCTGTCTGGGCGCACTGTGGGAGGGACTTCAGTCCCGACGGCTTCCAAGGTCGAATCGCCGCCTCTTCGCTCATCGCGGCCGAAGCCGCTCTACAAGGAACGCGCGACGCGCTGTCTGGGTGCACTGTGGGAGGGACTTCAGTCCCGACTCCTGCCATGGTCGAATCGCCCGGCTGCCTCCGCTCTTCGCAGCTGAAGCCGCGCCCATCGCACGCCACTTACGGCGCGCATGCCGCCAGTTTCTGGTCGGCATACCACAGCGCGCGCCGCGCCAGGTCGTAGGCGCTGTCGGCCTCGCGCGGCAGCAGTTGCTGCGCGCGGATCGGGTCGGCGCCCTTGGCCATCGCGGTCTCCACCTGCAGCAGCGCATCCAGGTGCTGCTGCACCGGCGCCAGCAGGCGCGCGCGCCGTGCCGCCGGACAGGCGCCGCGGCGTTGCTGCAGATCGGCCAGGGCCTGGCGAATCCGCCGGCTGGCTTCGCCATCCAGTCCCGGCGCCTTCTCGAAGGCGATCGGCGCGGCCTTGTAGGCATCGCCGGTGGCCTCGCTGCCAAGGTCGCTGGGGCGTTCGTGCAGCGCCGGATTGAAGCGCAAGTCCGGCGGCGGCCGCGCCACGGCCGACTGATGCGTGTTCTTGGGCAGCAGTTGCCTGATCGCCCGGTCGATGCCCTGCACGGCGACGTCGCCGAGAGTGCCGTCGCTGGCCCAGTCCTTGTCGAAGCGGGTCGACCGGTAGTCGATCGGGTTGGGCCGTTCGAGCAGGCGCTTGGACTTGGCGACGTCGCGCGGATTGAGCGTCCCCGGCGGCGTGCCCTGCGCCTGCGCGAACGGATCCACCGCCACCCCATCTGGCAGGCGCGGATGGCCATCGCCGGTATAGAGCGTCGCCGCCATCCGCGTGTCGGCGGCGGCGGGCGCAGCCTGCGTGGGCGTGGACGGCGGCGCGGCGGCGGCGGGCGGCTGCCGTGCGGGGGCGTGCGTGCGCGCGGCCGTCGACGGCGCAGGCGCGGAGGCCGATGGCGGGACCGCGGCGCGCTGCACGGGTTGCGGCGGCAGGAACACCAGCCGCAGCGCATCGTCGGCCGCCACGCGTGGCGGCGCCGATGGTGCGCCCCACAGCAGGCGCCCCAGCAACACCAGGATCATTGCGGTCGCCAGTGCCGCCCACAGCTGCTGCCAACGGTCTTGCGCAGGGAGGGCGGTCACGACGATCGGGGATCCATGGGCAGGCGCGATAGCGAATGTGGAGGACGGACCGGTACAGCGTGCCGCGAGTTCCGTTGCCGGCGCGTGCCGCCGCGCGCGGCTGGCGGCGATACGGCGCCACCTGCGGCCGCTCTGCGCGCGCAAGGCCTTGTCCTGCCAGGGATTGTGCCGGCGCGCGCGGAAACCGGCTAAGGTGGCGCGCGCCGGCGCTGCGACAGCCGGCGTACAGCCAGCGGGCACCGGCGCCCGCCCTGCCGCAGGAGACCCGCATGATCCGACGCCTGGCCGCCACCCTGCTCGGCGCCGCATTGGCGCTGCCGGCGCACGCCGCGCCCTCGCACCTGGACAGCGTCCTGCAGCGCGGCGCGCTGCGCGTGTGCACCACCGGCGACTACGCGCCCTATAGCCGCCTGCGCGCCGACGGCAGCTACGAAGGCATCGACATCGCCCTGGCGCAAGCGCTGGCCGAGAGCCTGGAGGTCAAGATCCAGTGGGTGCCGACAGGCTGGCCGACCCTGCTGCCGGACCTGCTCGCCGACCGCTGCGACATCGCCGTCGGCGGCATCTCGGTGTCGCTGCCGCGGCAGCGCCAAGCCTGGTTCAGCGCGGTGCTGGAGGTCGACGGCAAGATCCCGCTGGTGCGCTGCGCCGATCGCGCGCGCTACCGCGCCATCGCCCAGATCGACCGCCCCGAGGTGCGGGTGATCGAACCGCGCGGCGGCACAAATGAGGCCTTCGCCCGCCGCGAGCTGCCGCATGCGCAATTGCTCCTCTCCGACGACAACCCGGCCATCTTCCGCGACCTGCACGAGGGCCGCGCCGACGTCATGATCACCGACGCCTCCGAGGCGCGCTTCCAGCAGCGCCAGGTGCCGGGCCTGTGCGCGGTGGCGCCGCAGCAGCCGCTGCAGTACAGCGAGAAGGCATTCCTGCTGCCGCGCGACGACATGGTCTGGAAGGCCTACGTCGACCAGTGGCTGCACCTGAGCAAGGCCAGCGGTGCCTATGCGCGGATCGTGGCGGCGTGGCTGGGCGATCCGGAGACGACACCGTAGGACTCCGGCTGCACGCGCGCATCAGCATGCGGTCGTCGCGTAGGCGAGCGCGGCCACACGTAGCGCGCAATGCAACGTCGCGGCACCCACCGCGCATGCCAGTTTCGCTCAGCCGGCCAGGCCCAGCTGTTCGGCCAGGTCGCTGCGCGGCGAACGCCCGTACAGCCGGCTGTATTCGCGGCTGAATTGCGACGGGCTCTGGTAGCCGACCCGGTAGCCGGCCGCGCCCACGTCCATGCGCTCGACCACCATCAGCCGCCGCGCCTCGCGCAGGCGCAATTGCTTCTGGTACTGCAGCGGCGTCATTGCCGCGACCGCACTGAAATGGTGATGCAGCGAGGACACGCTCATGTTGACCTGGCGCGCCAGGTCTTCGATCCGCAGCGGTTCGGCGTAGTGCTGGCGCAGCCAGGCGATGGCCTTGGCGATGCGGTTGCTGGGGCTGTCCTCCTGGGCGATGCGCAGCAGGTTCGGCCCGCACGGACCGACCAGCAGGCGATACAGGATCTCCTGTTCGATCAGCGGCGCCATCGCCGCGATATCGGCCGGCCGCTCGAGCAGCCGCAGCATGCGCAGCGTCGCGTCCAGCAGGTCCGGGCAGGCGGTGTTGACCGACACCCCGCGCGGGCGCTCGGCACCGACCTGCGGCGGCAAGGGAATGCGCTCGAGCAGTTCGCGCAGCCGGTCCGGCCGGATCGACATGCCCACGCCCAGCAACGGGTGTTCCGGGCTGGCCTGGGTGATGCGCGAGACCACCGGCAGATCCAGCGTCACCAGCAGAAAGGTGCCGACCCCGTAGCGGTACTCCTCGCTGCCCAGGGTCAGGCACTTCTCGCCCTGCAGCACCAGCGCGAAGACGGGCCATTGGGCGGTATGCGTCTTCGGCGATGGCGCGGAGCGGTAGGAACAGAAGAAGCCCTCGATGGCGGTATCGTGGTCGCCATCGGGCGTGGCCAATCGGGCAACCAGGGCGGCCATTTCCTGGTAGCGGTGAGCGAGCGCGGTCATCGGCAAGGGCGCCGTAGCGTGCGGAGAAGGAAGGGAAGCTTGCACGATGCTGCGCCGGCACGGACCACGGCGCGACGCGGCTTGCAGGATCGTACAAGAATTCCGTTGGATCGCGCTAACGCGCCCGCAACGCGGGCCAGCATCCTGTGTCGGCCGGTTCCCGTCCCGGCGCCGTCCCGGAACGCCCGCCCCCGCCCGCCTGTTCCGGCCGTTCGGCCCTGTCCTTCCCCCATGCCCCTCGTCGCGCTGCCGCGTCGCCGTCAGCGCGCCATGCGGGCGACGCAGACCGCAGGAGAGACCGATGCATCCCCATACCGAAGCCCTGGAAATCGCCACCTTCCGCCTGCACGACTGCACCTGGCGCACCTTCCTGCGCGCCAATGCCGAAGTCGATGCCTGGCTGCAGCGCCAGCCCGGCTTTCGCTCGCGGCGCATCGCCCGCCGCCGCGACGGCAGCGTGGTCGACATGGTGCTGTGGGACAGCGTGGCGCACGGCACCGCGTCGGCGCGGCGGCTGATGCGCGAACTGCAGGGCGCCGCGATTCACGCCCTGATCGATCCGGACACGGTGTCGTGGGACATCGCCGCGGTGCAGCACGTCAGCGGCGAGGAGCACGAGGCGGCGGATGCCGCAGCGGAGGCCGACAGCCTTGCGGCGTGATCGGTGTCGCCGCGCGTAGCCGATCCTCAGATCCAGCCGCGGCGGCGGAACCAGACCGGTGATCGCCTGCGCTCGCATGTACACCGAAATTCGGCATGGCGCATGCGTTCGCTCAGTGGCGGATGCAACGCGCATGGCATGCCCCGCGTCATGCCATGTCGCGCTCGCGGCTGGAGTGCTGTTGAAGGGGCCTGCAGCGTCTGCGCGTCAGGCGCCGCCGCGCTCGTGCCAGGCCAGAAAACCAGCCATCTGCAGACCGGACGCCAACACCTGCAGGTACTCGCCACGCCGCGACTCGGCGGCCGCGGCATCCTGCGGCCAGCGCTCCAGCAATGCCTGCAAGCGCGGCAGATCCACGACCCGATTGGCCAGCGGCGAGCGGCGGGCGTCGGCCAGTTGCGCCTGCAGCGCACCGCGCTGCGCGCTCAAGCGCGCGAACCAATCGCCCTGCTGTACGCCAACCGCGCGGTTGGCGTGGATCTCCGGCGGCGCGCCGCGTGCGGCCAGCAGACGGCGCGACAATGCACGGGTGACGCCGTCGCGCAGGAACTGGTCCAGCGGCAGGCTGCCGAAGAATTCGATCACGCGCCGGTCGCCGAGCGGAAAGCGCGTCTCGATCCCGGACATGGCGCGCAGCGTGTTCCACACATCCATGGCGGCGGCGTTGTCCAGCATCCAGTCGCGCAAGATCCCGACCGACGAGGAACCGCCCCCCAGTAGCATCCGGGCGCGGTTTCTATCCAACGACTGCCGCATCCCCAGCGCTTGCGCCAATGCCGGTTGCAGGGCCGCCTCCGCCTCCCAGGCCGCGGCCGGCAGGCGATGCCAGAGACGCAGCAGCGCAACCGGCGCGAACGGACGCAACAGGTAGCGCTGCACTGTCTTGCGCCGGCTCAGACCTTCGCTGGCGGCGAGGGCGCCCAGTTGTGCCGCCAGCAACCGCCACTGCCGCTGCCGCAGCAGTTGCGGCAGTCTCAACAGACCGTCGTAACTGAAGAACGCGTTGCCCAGTTCGCCACCCAGCATCACCTGCCCGCCACGCGCATACAGGAACCGGTACAGCGGAAAGAACCAGGCCATGTTGGAGGGTGTGCGGACCGGCTGTGCGCCTTCCCGCCACCAGCACGCGGGATCGTGCTCGCCCCAGTCGTCGCCATCGTCGCCGACCAGATGCCAATCGATCCCCGGATGGCTGGCGGCCAGATGCTGCGCACGCGACGATTCGTCGTAGTAGTGGGTGGCGCTGGCAACCGCGGTCGCCGCCAGCGGTTGACGCGTGAGCGCCAGCAGCGGCGCCGGCGCCTGTTGCCGCGCCGCCGACAGCGCCACCGAACCGCTGTCCAGCCCGCCGGTCAGACAGGTCGCCACCGGCCCGCGCACGCGCAGCGCGTCGGCCACCGCCCGATCCAGCACCTCGGCTGCCGCAGCCTCGACCTCGGCATCGCCGCGCAGGCACAGCGATCCCGCCTCCGGCGGCGACCACCAGCGCTGGCAGTGCGTGGCTTCTGGCGTCAGCACCACGGCGTGCGCCATCGGTACCCGATCGATGGCGCGATAGACGGTGCGCTGCGGACGCACACGGTCCATGATCAGTTTGTCAGCCAGGGCGCGATCGTCCAGATCCTTGGGTACCTCCGGCAGCGCCAGCAGTGCCCGCAAGCGCGTGGCGAAGGCGATCAGGCGCGGCCCGCGATGCACGAACAGGGAACGCAGGCCCAACGGATCGCGCGCCAGCAACAGGCGCTGCCGGTCCGGACGGTACAACGCCAAGGCAAAAGATCCGTAGAGGCGCGGCAACGCCGCGACGTCCCAGCGCTGCAAGGCCTGCAGCAACAAGGCACCATCGGGCGCGCCGGCACTGGCGCAATCTCCCAGCGCCGCCGCCAGTTCCTGCCGCGCTGCCAATGTCACGTCGGCCGTGAGCACGGCGCCCGACGCCCCCACCCATGGCATCGCCTCGTCGGCATCCTGCGGGGTGAAGACATGTTGGCGATGCACGATGGCGGCCCCGCCTCCCTGCCAGATACGCGCCGGACCGATTCCGCGCGCGTTCATTGCCTCGCCCAGGCGATGCAGATCCGACGGTGCGACCGGCGCGCCATCCAGCCGCCAGATGCCTGCAAAGTCACTCATCAGAGCGCGTCAAATCCCGAGAGTCGCGCTGGAGCTGACAGGCGCACGCCGGTGGCCGCGTCATCGCTCGGGGTGGGCGCAACGTCCATTTCCTCGTGCTTTTCTGACACAGGCCCGCGCAACCGCGGGCGGCATGCTCGGGACATGGCAGACACGCCCTAGGCCCGGCAAAGGTGCCTCAGATCAGGAAGCGGTCGACGTCCCGATCCCATCGCCACCTGGCCGCCCCCCATTCGCCGTTTCGTCGATCGACAGGAAGGACACCACGGGCGCCGTCCACACTTTGCGTCCACTCTCGACGGAAGCAGCAGACGAAACCGTTGGTTGGTTCTCGTACATCGCGGAATCTCCCTATTGTGTTTTTTGCCATTGGATCTGGCGCAGGCTGGACGTAGCCTGCTTCCCCAGCGTATCGGCACCTGCGCAGCAGGCACGCCTCGCGCCCCTGCTGTCCATCGTCCTCTCCGATTCTCCCGTACGCCCCCACCGCGTAAGCTTGCGCAGGGTGTTTCTAGGTTACCACCACATGCCGCCCGCGATACTCACACGTCTACGCCCAAGGCGACGGGCGCCGTCATCGGCGCTGCCGGCGTCCGGCTCGTGTTTGCGCTTAGCGTGCTATTCCGGCCGGTCGCCGCGGCCGGCATGAGCATGCGCCGCTTTCATTGGTGCAGGTTCCTGTCGATCCGCAGCGGCGTGCGGCTGTTGTATCGCGCCTTGCGTGGCCGGGAGGGGCGCACCTATGCGTGGCTGCGGCTCACTTCGCCGGTGCCGTTGTTCCAGGATTACGCGACCACTTCGATGGATCGTTATCCGACCCTTTTCAGCTTCGCCCAGCAGACGCTCGGCGCCGAACGACACCCGCGGCTGCTGTCGTTCGGCTGTGCCAGCGGCGAGGAGGTGTTCAGCCTGCGCGCGTACTTCCCCAACGCCGCGATCACCGGCTTAGATATCCATCACGATTCCATTCGCGCCTGCCTGCGCCAACTACGCGACCGGCCCGATCCGGGACTGCGCTTCCGCGTGGCCGGCGACACGACCGGCGAGGCCGACGGCGCCTACGACGCCATTTTCTGCCTGGCGGTGCTGCGTCGCGGCGATCTGGCGGCGCATCCGGGCGAGCGTTGCGATCACCTCATCCGATTCGAGGACGTCGAGGCGCAGTTGCTGGACTTCGCCCGCTGCCTGCGCCCCGGCGGACTACTGGTGCTGCGCCACGCCAACTTCCGCCTGCGCGACACCCAGGCGGCGCGCTGGTTCGACACAGCGCTGTGCGTGCCGACGCCGGCACGCGCGGATACGCCGCTGTTCGGTCCCGACAATCGGCGGCTGGCCGTACAGGCCGACGAACAGGTGGTGTTCCGGCGCTGCCTCGCGCCCCGCGATCAGCAGGCGGGACTGGCGCTTTGCAGCGCACGGCGTCCTCGGTAAGCTCCTCCATTCCCCACCGACCTGGCACCAGGATGCGCATCGCACCGAGCACGATCATCGCGCGGACGCCCGGCTGCCTTGCCGCCGAGATGGGCGATGAACTTGTCCTCATGAGCACCGAGCGTGGGTTGTACCTGTCGCTAGACGCCATCGGCAAGGACGTATGGTCGCATCTAGATCCGCCCTGTGCCTTCGCCACGCTGTGCGATCGCCTGGGTGCCGAATACGCGGCACCCAGGGCCACCATCGAAACCGATGTGGCGGCACTGCTGGAGACGCTGCGCGATGCTGGGGCGGTGGAGATCCGCGCCTGACTTACGCATTCGCCAAGCAGACGCCGGTCGCCATGCCCCCGCAGCATTGGTACGTGTTGTGCGGTCTGCGCGTGCGCAGCGCGCTGGCGCTGCCGGAACTTGCGCCCTGGCCCGACAGCGCGGATCGCGCCGAAGCGGACGTGGTGATCGAGGAAGCCCTGGTTCCGGATCGGCTGGACGCGGCCGAACCCGCCGATTCCTGGTTGAGCGTCGGTCGCGACGGAACGGTCCTGCTGCAGGTGCCGGAGGTGGTCCGTATCCTGGTACAGGCCGGCCGATCGATGCGCGTGCAGCGACTGAATCCGCACGACCAGAGTTGGCGATTGTTCCTGCTCGGCTCTGCCCTTGGCTATCTGTGCCTGCAGCGCGGCCTGTTCCCGCTGCATGCGGCCTGCCTGCGCATCGGTGCGCAGACCGTGGCCTTCGCCGGGCATAGCGGTGCGGGGAAATCGACCCTGGCGGCAGCCCTGCTGCAACGCGGCCATGGCCTGCTCAGCGACGACCTGACCGTCATCCGCAGCGATGCCACCCGCGGCATCACGATGCTGCCAGCGTTTCCGCGGCTGAAACTTTGGCGCGACACACTGGAATTGCTGCAGTTTCCGCTGTCCGATGCGCCGCGGATACGACCGGGCATGGACAAATTCGATCTGCGCCCGAGCGCCGGCTTCGATGCCGCGCCGGCGCCGCTGGATGCGGTCGTGGTCCTGGGCGATGCTCCGGCGCCACATCTGCAGCGCCTGTCGCCGAACATCGCCCTGACGGCCCTGGATGGCTACCTGGCGCGCCCGCAGGCGGCCGAGCGCATGGGCCTGCGTGCGACCGCGTTCGCGCAGGCAGCCGCCATCGCCCGCCAGGTGCCGGTCTGGCACCTGCAACGTCCGCGCCGCTTCGACGCGCTGGATGCCACCGCCGCCCTGATCGAAGCCCATTTCGGCGTATGAGCCGGCGCGGCATCTTCTGGCTCGCCTCCTATCCCAAGTCCGGCAATACCTGGGTCCGTTGCCTGATCGCCAGCCTGCAGCATGGCGCTGCAGAGGTGGATCTCGACGAACTCGCGCCGGCGCTACCGAATGCCGCATCGCGCGTATGGCTGGCGCGCCACCTCGACGTGGACATTGGCGAGCTGACGCCGACCGAACTGCATCTGCTGCGCGGTGCCGCCTACCGGCGATGCGCAGCGCAGACGCTGAGCATCCTCAAAGTCCACGACCACCACGACCCCATGCTGTTTCCCGCTGCGGCAACCTTGGGCACCGTCTACATCGTGCGCGATCCGCGCGACGTCGCCCACTCCTGGGCGGACCACGCCTGCCTGGACCTCGACACCGCCATCGAGCAATTGGGCAAAAGCGGAACTACCATGAGCGCCTCGATGGCCGAATACCGGCCGCAGGCGCTGCAACGTTACGGCTCGTGGTCCGAACACGTGGCTTCCTGGCAACAGGCGCCTGGCCCCCGCCTGTTGCTGCGCTATGAGGACCTGCAGGCCGATCCGCTGCGGGAAACCGCGCGCCTGGCAGACTTTCTCGGCCTGCCCGCGGAGCCCACGCAGGTTGCGCGGGCGGTAGCGGCCTGCGGCTTCGAAACACTGCGCGATACCGAGCAACGCCTTGGATTCGCAGAACGCCAGAAAGGGCAGGCGCGCTTCTTCCGCCAGGGCCGCGCCGGCGCGTGGCGCTCGGCACTCAACGCAACGCAGGCGGCGCGTGTCCTTGCCGACCATGGCCCAATCATGGCTTGGCTGGGCTACCGGGACGCCACACCACTTGCGAAACGCTCATTCGGGAAGGCATGACCCGTTGGGGGACCAGACCATCTGCCAGGCGATGCCGGTGTCGGCATACGACCGAAAGCCGAGCCGGCGATAGAGGCCGGCCGCAGGATTGCCCTTTTCCACCTGCAGCGACACCTCGCGGCCAGCGGCCGCCGCTTGCTCCAGCAGTGCCGCGATCAACGCCGTTCCCAGGCCCTGCCCGCGGCACTCCGGCAGCAGCAGGATATCCATCAAGCGAACCGCGTCCGCCGCATCGCCACCCAGATACAACCTCCCGACCACGCGCTCGCCCTCGATCAACACCAGGAACAGCACCTGTTCCTGGCTAAGGGTGTAGTGACGCTGCTGCGCCTCGAACTGCTGGTCGATGAACGCGGCGCGGGCCGCATCGTCCCACGGCAACATCGCGAACTCGGCCCAGCGTTGCTCCCGATACAACGCGCGCAGCGCCGGCAGATCCGCTGCGCATTCCGGTCGCGTCCGCATGCCCCGCGCCAGCAAGGGCGCGGGACACTCGAAGCGCAACTCGCTCAATCCTGTCGTTCCGGATAGATGCCGTCGGTGGCGCAGATGCAGTAGCGCATGGTGGTGAACGGCTGCCGGTTCTCGTGCGCCTGCGCCGGTGTCGCGCTGGCAGGAAAGGGCAAAAGGGTGGCGGGAGACATTGGCGCCAGGGGGACGGTGGCGGGCGGCATCTTGTATTGGGCGTACGTGGTGATCGGTTCGACCGGATTGATCAGACGCGACACGTAGGCGACCGGGCTGGGAGTCGAACTGAACGAGGTCGGCGCCGCCAAGATGCCGGTGAACTTGCTGGTGATGGTGTGAGTATGGACCGGCAACTGCGCTACCGACCCCAGCGCGACGGAGTCGGTGCCATCCTGTTGCGCCAGCGCATAGTTGCTCAGGCCGGTTCCCTGGCCGCGACCGACCACGGCACGGCCGCGCAGGTCCGGCAAGCCGAACGTCGCGCGACCATCGCCCCCGTAGAAATTGGAGAGGAGCGAAAATAACATTTGGTACTGCTGCACGCTCACCAACTGGCCCATGCAATCGAGCCAACCCTCCGGTGCGAAGTTATAGGGAAACGCACGCACCTCGCCGATGAAACTATTGGACATGTCGGGCTCCTATGCGATGGGCGGTCACGGCCGATTCGGAAACAAGCCATTCAGGCAGATCAGATAATTCAGTGCCTGCGTGGGCATGCGATTGGGGTGCGCCTGATTCGCGCCGGCCGTTTCGACGGTATCTGCGGACAAGGACAACTCCTTCTGGGTCGTGCTGGAAGGCGTGAAGTACTCCACGTTCGGCGCCGGCGGCGCCGCCAACAGATTGTTGACCGGCACGACGGTCGTGGCAGTCGCGGTGGTCGCCTGCAAGGTGTGCCGATGCGCGGGGATCTCCGCCAGTTTCAAGGTCACGCTTTCCGCGCCGAGTTGCTGCCCGAGCACGCGCGCGGTCAGTTGCGGTGCCGGCGCCCGCGCCTCGCCCTGCCCCTGCCCGATCGGCACCCGGCTGCGCAAGTCCGGCAGATTGAAGGTGGTCACGCCGTCGCCGCCGTAGACGGTACCGATAAGCGAGTACAACGCGACATAGTTCTTGATCGGCAACGAGCGGCCATCGCAGAACGCCCAGTTTCTCGGCTCGAAGAAGCTGGCGAACAGGATGATCTGACCTGTGTAGGCATCCATGGTGTCGGTCCTTTGTGGCAGGCGTCAGGAGAAGCGGGACGGAAACAAGCCTTCCGTGCAGATGCAGAAGTTCAACACCAGCGACGGTTGCATGTTGTTGTGCGCGGCGCCCCCGCCCTCCTGGCTGACCGAGTCGGCGGCCAGCGGCACCAGCGCCCCCGTTGGCGCATACAGGTAATGCGGATCTTCTGGCTCGGCCAGATAAGCGCCGACTGCCGAAGCGGTGGTTCCCGCCGTGGCGAGCGCACGGACGTCATGGGTATGCGGGGGAACCTGCGCAGCAGTGAGCGCCACGCCTTCCAGACCACCATAGTTGCCCACGGCATACGTGACCGGCGGCGAGGTGAGCGGATTGGAGCCCTGTCCCACCGGCACCCTCCCGCGCAGATCGGGCAGACTGAACGTGGTCTTCCCGTCGCCGCCGAACTGGTTGCCGAGCAAGGCGGCCAGCGCTTGATTGCTCTGGATCTGCAGCGTGCGGCCATCGCAGGGCAGCCATCCCCTGGGAACCCAGTCCATCGTGAACAGGCGAATTTCGCCTATGAACGCATCGGTCATACGTCGTCTCCTTGAGAGCGGATCAGCGAGAGGCCATGGCTGCGATCGCGCACGAAATTGCACCGCCCTGGGCGCCGCGTCATGCGTCGAGGGCTATGCTACACAGCGTACGAATGCGCGATACATCAGTCCGATGCTGATGTGCATCGCACCTGATGACGGGGACCGACAAGAATCATGTGCGCACTGAATCACTTAGCACTTCTCCGGTGGCCGCGATGAGCGCTGGTCAAGAAATTTTGTCTACGCTCGAATACAAGCACTCCCAAGTGCGCGAATTGGCCTCAACCTGGACGGTGCGTGCCGACCGCGCGCGCGACAGTTCCGGACTCGCGTCATGATCGCAACGATGGCCGGATGGTCGCCGGCCTTCGCCTATGCGTTGTGTCTGTGGCGGGCGCAGGCCGATCCGTCGCTTGCAGGTAACGTCGATCCGCCTGCCTTCGCGCGGGTGCTCGCGCGACATCGCCTGGCGCTGGCATTGCCGCCTGCCGAGACGCTGGCGGCGACCATGCCGGCGCCGCTGTACGATGCGCTCCGCCAACGGCAGCGCCGCGTGCTCGTGCAGACGCTACGACAGACGGCGGCATTGCATGAGATCGTCTGCTGCCTGCGCGATGCCGGCCTGCGTCACTGCCTGCTCAAGGGACAGGGCTATGCCGCCTTGTTCGGCATGCCGCAGCATCGCGAAGCCTGCGACATCGACCTGTTGATCGATGCCGACGACCGCGATCGCGCGCTGCCGCTATTGCAGCGCCTGGGCTATGTGCTGGACGCCGATGCGGCGGGCGCGCTGGACCGCTACGTGCGCGACAATCACGCCTTGTCGTTGCGGCATGCCGGCAGCGGACTCGTGCTGGAGTTGCATCTGCGCCTGACCAGTCAGGCCCGCGCGTTCCCGTTGCCAACCGCAACACTGTGGGACGACCACACCACTACCGTCCGCGTCGCCGGACTGTCGGTGACCACGTTGGCACCGCCGCTGGCGGTGGTCTATGCCGCCTTCCACGGCAGCAAGCACAACTGGCACCGCGCGTTCTGGCTGGTGGATCTCGCGCAGGCGCTGCGCAGCCCGTCGCTGGACTGGCATGCCACCCTGGCGCTGGCGCGCAGCCTCGGCATGGAACGGCAACTGGCCCTGGGCGCCTTGTTGGCCGAGGCCACGCTCGGTGTCAGCGTGCCTGCAGCCTTGCGCGAACAGACGGCGCTGTTGCGCAGCGCGCGCTTTGCGGCCGATACGCTGCTGCCGCACCTGGACGCGCTGGGCTCGGATCGCGGCGCCGATCTGGCGGCCCGGCTCGGCGTGACCCGCTATGCGCTGCGCCTGTTGTCGCTGCAATCGAACTGGCGTAGCCGCCTGCAATTGATCCCGTTCCTGTTGGCCCCCACCGAGGACGATCGCGCAGCTACGCGCCTGCCGCACCCGCTGCAGTGGGCCTACCCGGGATTGCGTGCGCTGCGGCTGGCCCGGCAACATCTGGCCAAGCGCCGCGGCATTCGCGACGACGCGCACTGACGCGTTTCCCCGCATTGCAGCGGGCGTTCGGCCGATCCGACGCGCGGGCGGCCGCGTGCCTGCACGCCGCACACGCGTGCGGGCCGCCATCGTGCGCGGGCCTCCACGTCGTCGCCGCCATGGCGATGCGGCGCGACGCGGCGGCGCCCGCAGGGGCGCTCAGACCCAGCCACGCCGGCGGAACCACGCCAGCGGCACCAGCATGCTCAGCGCGATCACGCCCAGGGCCCAGTAGTAGGCATCGTGCCATTTCAGCTCGGGCATGTGCGCGAAGTTCATTCCCCAGATGCCGACCAGCACCGTCGGCGGGATGCCCACCACCGAGGCCACCGCCATCACCTTCATCACGTTGTTCTGGTCGACGTTGATCATGCCCAGCACGCTGTCGAGCAGGAACTCGATGCGGTCGTCCAGGTGCTGCTCGAATTCGATGAGGGTGGCCAGATCCTTGTGCAACAGGCCGATGCGCTTGGCCGCGTCCTCGCCGAACCAGTCCGGCGCGGCGTCGTCCAGGTAGGTGGCCAGGCGCAGCAGGCCGTGACCGGCGTTGTGCATGCCGCCCAGGCGCCGGCCCATGTCGCCGACGTCGTGCAGCATCCGCTCCAGGTGCCGCGACTTGTGCCGCGCGTGCGGCTTGGCGAACGCTGCGCGCGTGGTCTCGGTGATCTGCGCTTCCAACGCTTCCAGGCGGTCGGCCAGGCGCCCGACCAGTTCGTCGAGCAGGCGCAGCAGCAGGTCGTCGCTGCTGCGGCAGGGGTTGTGCTGCAACTGCGCGGCCACCGCATCCAACGAGGCCATCGGCTGCTCGCGCTGGGTCACCAGCACCCGCGGCGACACCGCAAAGCCCAGCGGCGCGGTCGGACCATCGTCGTCCTGGAAGCGCGGCACGTTGAGGAACAGCACCTCGCCCTCCACCCGCACCCGGCTGCTGAACTCGATCTCGCCAATGACCGCACGCGTCGGCACCGCGAAGCCGACCTTACTGTCGACCTCGGCCAGGTCCGCCTCGCTCGGTCGGCACAGGTCCACCCAGCACACCGGCGTGTCGGAGGTGCCGCCGAGGCGATGGATGGTGATCATCGGGACGGGCTCGCGCAGGAAAGGCCGCGAGCATCCGTCAGCGCGCGCGGAGCGTCAACGCCCGCCGCGCACACCGGTTCAGGCTAGGGCGTGTCATCCATCCCCGAGCATGCCGCGCCGCGATTGCGCGCGCCTGTGGCAAGGAAGAGCGAGGAAGTGGACGTGCGTCCACGCCCGAGCGATGACGCGGCCACGGGCGCGCGCAACCGCGGCCCTTCGGGTTGGGCCTGGCAGGCCCAACGCGGCATACTCGGGAATGGGTGACACGCCCTAGGCGCTGCGGCGCTTCAACGCGTAGCCCACGCCCAGCAGCAGGAACCACACCGGGCTGGCGAACAGCGCCTGGCGGGTATCGGCCTGCAGGGTCAGCAGCACCAGCACGAAGGCGAAGAACGCCAGGCACACGTAGCACATGACCACACCGCCGGGCATCTTGAACGCCGAGGCCGCGTGCAGCTGCGGGCGCTTGCGCCGGTAAGCGATGTAGGCGCACAGGATCAGCGACCAGACGAACATGAACAGCACCGCGGCCAGCGTGGTGACCAGGGTGAAGGCGGTGACCAGGTTCGGGATCAGGTACATCAGCACGGTGCCGCCGAGCAGGCAGGCGCAGGAGAACAGCAGCCCGCGCGCCGGCACTGCCGCGCGCGAGAGACGGGCGAAGCCGCGCGGCGCGTGGCGCTCCTCGGCCAGGCCGTAGAGCATGCGGCTGGTGGAGAAGATGCCGCTGTTGGCCGAGGACGTCGCCGAGGTCAGCACCACGAAGTTGATCAGGCTGGCCGCGGCCGGCACGCCGGCCAGCACGAACAGCTCCACGAACGGGCTCTTGCCCGGTACCACCTCGCGCCACGGCGTCACCGCCATGATCGCCACCAGCGCCAACACGTAGAACACCAGGATGCGCACCGGGATCGAGTTGATCGCCTTGGGCAGGTTGCGGCGCGGGTCGGCGGTCTCGGCGGCGGTCGTGCCGACCAGCTCGATGCCGACGAAGGCGAACACCGCGATCTGGAAGCCGGCGAAGAAGCCGCCCAGTCCCATCGGGAACATGCCGCCGTCGTTCCACAGGTTGGCCAGCGAGGCCACGTGCCCGGACGGCGACTGGAAACCCCAGGCGACCAGGCCGGCGCCGGTGAGGATCAGCGCGCAGATCGCCACGATCTTGATCAGCGCGAACCAGAACTCCATTTCGCCGAACAGCTTCACCGTCACCAGGTTCAGTCCCAGCAGCAACAGCACGCACAGCATCGCCGGGATCCATGGCGCCAGCGTCGGGAACCAGAATTGCGCGTAGGCGGCGATCGCGATCACGTCGGCGATGGCGGTGATGATCCAGCAGAACCAGTAGGTCCAGCCGCAGAAGAAGCCGGCCCAGGGCCCCAGCAGGTCGGTGGAGAAGTCGATGAACGACTTGTACTCCAGGTTCGACAGCAGCAGCTCGCCCATCGCGCGCATCACGAAGAACAGCATCACGCCGATGATCAGGTACACGAACAGGATCGACGGCCCGGCCAGGCTGATGGTCTTGCCCGAGCCCATGAACAGGCCGGTGCCGATCGCCCCGCCGATCGCGATCAGCTGCAGGTGGCGGTTGGAGAGGCTGCGCTGCAGGTGGTCGGGCTGGGCGGACGGATCGGTCATGGGCGCAGGCCATCGCGAGGGATTAGCCTGCAAACATAGAAGATGGCGGCAGCGCGCGCCAGCCGCGCGTGCGCCGGATGGCGCCCGCGGCGGCGCGGACCACGCCGCATGCCGCCGGGGACGCCGAACGCCGCCGGACTCAGGCCAGCGCGCCGCCCTGCCCGATCGCGACGAAGCTGAAATCGCGGTCGGACTGGTTGCCGCCGCCGTCGCCGGTCTTCAGGAGCACCTGGCCCGCGTCCAGGCGGATGATCACCGCGTTGTCGCAGGTGTTGCCGTCGCCCGGGTAGATCTGGGTGACGGAGACCCCGTCCAGCGCCTGGAACGGCGGCTGGAAGCTCACCAGGTAATGCCCGGTGCTGACATGCGCCACCGTGTACCCCGCGCCGTTGCGGACCCCGCCATCCGCGCCGACCACGCCCGCCACCACCCGCACGCCCGTCGCGCCCGCACTCGCCGCACCCGCATGGGCCGCGGCGTCGAGCAACTGCCCCATCGCATTGTTCGTCATGCCGTTCTCCGATCTTGATAAGGAAAGTCCGATGGCGCGGCGACCGCAGCGGTCCCTCGCGGCCGCGCGCCTGCATTGCCTCGTCCGTGAACGGGCAGGATCGCCGCGCTGCGCGCGCGGCCGTATCGGCGATTTCCTGATCGGCGCCGGGGCGGCGGCCGAGATCGGCTCAGGCGGCGACACTCACACCAATTTGGTGCGACGCCACCAGCGTGTGACCTTTTCCTCGCGCACCAGGGTGAACAGGCCGGCGCCCAGGATCAGCGCGATGCCCACCGCCATCGGCCAGTCCAGGTGGTCGTGGAACAGCCAGTAGCCGAAGCCGATGGCCCACAGCATCTGGCTGTACTGGGTCGGCGCCACCGCGCTGATCGGTGCCGCGCGCGAGGCGTACATCATGAAGATCGCGGCCAGCCCCGCGAGCAGGCCGTAGCCGGCCAGCAGGATCCACTGCTGCCAGGTCGGCCAGACGAAGGTCGGCAGCATCAACAGGCCGCCCATCAGCAGCGGGCCGAGCACGCCGGCGCCGTACAGGGTCAGGCGCTTCTCGCCGGGCCCGGCCATGCGCAAGCTGATCACCGACACCGCCCCCACCAGGCCGCAAATGATCGCGGCGACATGGCCCTGCCCCAGGTGCCGGAACCCCGGCCGCAGCACCACCAGCACGCCGATGAAGCCGACGATCACCGCCAGCCAGCGCCGCCAGCGCACCTCCTCCTTGAGCAGCAGCACCGACAGCACGGTGACGAAGATCGGCATCAGGAAGATCAGCGCGAACGCCTCGGCCATCGGCAGCAGGGTGAAGGCGGTGACCGCGGACAGATTGCCGGCCGCGCCGGTGAACGCGCGCAGCAGCCAGATGCTCGGCCGCTGCGCCACCACCACCTCGCGCCAGCGATCGCCCGGCTTCTTCAGGAACGGCAGCGCGGACAGCATCAGCAGCGCGCCGAAGAACACCACCTCGTAGGCCGGCAGCGAGCCCTCCAACCCCTTCACGAAGGCATCGCTGATCGAATAGGCGGCATAACAGGCGAAACCGAGCAGCACACCCTTGAGCATCGGCGATCCTGACCGGCGCGGCACCGCGACGGCGTACATGGGGGGGACGGCCAGTATCCCTCTTTTGCCGCGGGGATGCCGCCGCGGCTTGCGCCGGCGTGGCGCATCCGCACCCCGACGCCCACCGCGTCACCTTCGGACCATGCCGCCGGTCGCCGTGGCCGCCGCTAGCCCGAAGCGGTGGGGGACACATCCGGCAGGCCGAGCTCCTTCAGGAACTCCGAAGGCGACCGGCGCGGTAGGGGGAACTCGCCCGACACGGTCGCATCGAAATGCTGCAGCGGGCTCCACAACTCGAAATCCCCGATCAGATAGCAGCGGCGCTTGGCCCGGGTCAGCGCGACATTGAGCAAGTTGGGCTTGGACGAGGCCCACAGGGCCGAGCCCGGATGCTGACGGTCGGCGCCCAGTACCATCAAGACCGTATCCTGCTCCTTGCCCTGGAAGGTATGCACGGTTCCCACGCTACCGCGCAACCAGTCGCGCAGCGCACGTGGCGACGGCGGCGCGTGTCCAGCGCCCATGTCCTCCCAGGCGTCACCGCTCAGCGCGTCGTGCAAGGCCTGCCGGATCGCCTTGAACGGCGAGATCACGTACAGCCGCGGCAGGGTTCCGTCGCGCCGATACAGCCAGACGATCAACTCGGCCACGAACGCGATCTGTTCGGGCACCACCTGCTTGCGCGCTGTGCCGCCTGGGATATCCAACCAGCAACTGGCGACCGGCAACGGCGGCGCATCCGGCGCATGTCGTTCGCACATGCCATAGACCATCTTGCCGCCGTAGGCGATGCGATTGGCGATACCGAACATCGGTTCGATGCAGCGCCGGTGCACCCGCAACGGGCTGCCGATCCACAGCCGCTCATCGCCTGTCGTCGTCAGGGTTCCGTATCGATTGGCCTGATCGGCGAGGCGCTGCGCGGACGTGAGGTGCGGTGCATAGGTCCCGTCGCGGGTCGCATCGGAGCGCGCGCCGAGCGCGGCGATCAAGCGGACCGGCAAGGTGAATACAGGTTCGATCTGCAACGGGTCGCCGACCACGACGGCACGGCGCGCGCGCCACAGTGCCCCCACCGCCGCCTGCGGCACCGCCTGCCCGGCTTCGTCGATGAACAGCCAGCCGATCGCATCCGGACCCAGGCCGCGGAACTGGCTGGCGAACGACGCGAAGGTGGTGGACACGATCGGAACGATCATGAACAGGCTGCGCACGATCGGCAGATAGTCGTCCGCGCACTGCGGCCGCTTGTTGTTCAACCACTTGGTCACCGCGACGACGTTACTGCCGAATCCATGATGCTGTGTGGCCTCGTGCAGCCACGCTTCGTGCAGCGCCATCGCGGCGGCGAACACCTGCGAACGCAACTGCGCCAGTTCCGGGTCGTGCCAGACGCCATCGATCTGGAAGCGATCGGTTTCGAGCTGCTGGGGGGTTTCCGGCAGCAACGGCGGCGGCACGGCCTGCGCCAGTTCGCGCAAATGCTGCAGATCGGCCTCCTGTGCATGCTGCGCCTCGGCTTCTGCCGCACGGCACGCCTCCCAGTGCGCGCGTGCAGACGTCATCGCCTGCAGCGCGCCGGCCACCTGAAGGCGCTGCGCTGCGCAGGCCTCGAAGTGCTGCAGCTGCAGATCGGCATTGGCCCTGCGTTCCGCGTCGGTCGCGCGCCAGCGTCGAAGTGCGGTGCGGAACTCGAACAGCCATTGCGACCAGGAGGGCCGGGTCTTGCGGATCAGTTGCTCTCGTTCCCGCAGATGCACCGACTCCAGTTCCAGGCGGGCCAGCTTGGCCTGCGCCTGCGCATGCACCCGTTCGGTTTGCTCGCCATCCAGGCGTGCCTGTTCGCTGGCGTGGTGCAGAGACGCCAATTGCAGCCTCCATTGCTGCACGCGTGCCTGGCAATCGGCGTAAGCGCTGCGCGACGACAGCGCATGCCCAACCGCCTGGTCGGCTTCCCGGAAACGCGCGGCCGCCTCCGAGAAGCTCAACGCGGGTGCCTGTTTGCGCCACTCCCAGAACGTCATGGGCGTTTCTTCGCTCGAGGTCTTCAGCGACGCGAAGGCGAAGCGCTCGCAGAACGCCTTGCGGTTGCGCGAGTTGCCCAGCGCGCAACTGATGAGCCCCCAAGGCATCTCGTCGCCTTCCGGGGAAACATTGCCGCGCTTGCCCTTGCCGGCCTTGATCGCCAGGTTGTGCGCGACCGGTTGCAGATAACGGACGCTATCGCGCCACGGTGACGCCACCTCGCCGCGCTTGGGCAAGGCGACGGAAATATTCTCGATGGCGGCGTTGTTGTAGGACGCCACGACCATCTCGTGCCCAAGAAGTGGCTCGATCAACTCCTGCAAGTAGCTGGGCTTTGCGTCGCCATCGAATGTCACCTTGCGCTTGGTACTGGCGAAGGCAGCCCCGGCGCCAGGCAGCCCCGCCAGCACGCGCGCGCGACGCACCAGAATCTCGGCGAACAAGTCGCGCAGCAGCGTCGTCTTGCCGGTACCAGGCGGTCCATTGACCGAGAACAGGCCGCCAGTCTCCAGCTCCAATAGTGCGGTGTTGATGGCGAACTGCTGCATCAGGCTCATCGCGTGCGCGGGATCGGACAGCCAGTGGCCCGCATTGAGATGTCGCGGATGCAACGCCCGCAGCAGCTGCTCGCGACCGGCCTCGGTATACAGATCGGTCTGGTCTTGTTTCGGCAACGCAATGAGGTAGCGCCGCAGTGGCTCGGGAATCGTCCCGGCCTGAACCGAGGCGATCGCACGTTCGAGGTCGACGAGAAAGAAACTGTTGAGGATGTCGACCTCGATCTCCGCACTCGGCTCGTCGTCCACATCGTCGGCATCGGCCTCCGAATCCGTCTCGCCGGTGGCCGCCTCGGTCGCGGTCGCGGTCGCAGGCACGGTGGCGCCTGGCGTCGTCGCCGCGGCGGCCGCCTCGGCCGCCGCCTCCGATGCCGGTGCCCTGTCGCGCACCCGCGCTTCCAGCACCGCCATCGGCGCCTCTGGATCCGGCGTGAACCCGGCCCACTCACACAGCATGCGGTGCAGGCGCAGCACATCCTCGACACCGAGCGGCGCTCCCGCACGATCGCCGCGATGCGCCATGAAGTCGCCGAACAGACCGAGCAAGCGTTGCTTGGCTGCCTCGAACGCCGCGTGGCCGAGTGATCCCAGACCGCCCGCGCGGACCTGGCCGATCGCCCATGGCACGGTGGAGATCGAGATCCGATCCAGTTGCAACTCGCCTTGCGGCGACAACCTCAGCTTGGCAAAACAGGTGGCGCCTTCCAGTTGCGCGCGCTGCTGCTCTTCCTCGTCGGTCATGCCATCGCCGGCTGCCGGCGGCAGGCAGTCTCGCATCATGTCCAGGATCGCGGACGCATCGAACACGCCCAGGTAGAGGTCGAACCCCCGCACCTCCTTGTCCGCCGGCGGATCGATGTGCAGCCAGTCCGGTCCGTTCGCGGCCGCCAGGCCATCGCTCCTCAGGTAGCGCCATTGCCAGTCCTCGAGGTCGCTCAGCCGCTGGTCCAACGCAAACGGGATGAAGAACTCGAGGGTGTGCCAATGCTGCAACACCTGGAGAATCCGTCGCTGTTCTTCCTGATTCAACGCCCTGCTCCTTCCATACCGGTGCAGGTCGAATTCTAGCGACGCCGCATCGGCGCACACGGCTCCGCTCGCGGATGTCTACATCGGCATGCCGCGCGAACGGCCGCAGAGCGCCCCCCGCGACTGGGCGCGGTGAACGGGCGCATCCCTTCTTGAACGCGCGTCGGGTACGATGCAGCCCTTCCGCCTGTGCCGCCCGCGCCGCTCCTCGCGTCGGTGGCGAACCTGTGATTCCGTGACCCGCTACTCCGGCCCCCTGCTCACCCGCCCGCTCGCCGCCGCGCTGCTCGCCGCGCGCGATGCCGGCGCCGCCACCTGGTCCGGCTCGCTAGACCTGGAGCGCAGCCAGGGACAGGCGCTGCTTGACACCGAAAGCTGGCAGTGGAAGGGGCGCGATTACCCCTATCCTGGCAAGCTCAAGGACCGCACGCTCTACTACTGGGATGGCGAGGATTTCGCAGCGGTCTCGCGCTTCAGCGGCGCGCTGATCAAGCTGGTGCCGACCGAGTGGGGCGCGCCGACCTTCGAGATCGACGGCATCAAGATGTTGCCCAGCGCGCAGCTGTCGCCGTTCGAGGACGCGCGGCGCAAGGTGGCGCTGGTGGAACCGCGCGGAAAGCAGGTGCTCGACACCTGCGGCGGCCTCGGCTATTTCGCCGCCTGCGCGCTGGAGGCCGGGGTGGCGAGGCTGCAGTCGTTCGAGAAGAACGCCGATGTGCTGTGGCTGCGCACGCTCAATCCATGGTCGCCAGATCCGGACGCCAGCGAGGGCCGCCTGCAGCTGACCCATGGCGATGTCGGCGCCGCCATCGGCGGCATCGCCGACGCGTCGATGGACGCGATCCTGCACGACCCGCCGCGCTTCGGCATCGCCGGCGAACTCTACGCGCAAACCTTCTACGACCAGTTCGCGCGGGTGCTGCGCCGCGGCGGCCGACTGTTCCACTACACGGGCACGCCGAACAAGCTCACCAGCGGCCGCGATGTGCCGCGCGAAGTCGCCAAGCGCCTGGAGAAGGCCGGCTTCGCCGCGCAACTGGCGCTGGACGGGGTACTGGCCACGCGCCGCTGAGGCGGCAGCGCGTCCACCGTGTCAGATCGACGCGAGGAGGTGCTCGCGCAACCAGCGATGCGCCGGATCGCGATGCACGCGCTCGTGCCAGAGCATGGCCATTTCGTAGCCGGGCAGTTCGAGGGGCGGCGCGCACGCCTGCAAGCCGGATTGGTTGCGCACCAAGCGCTCAGGCAGCATCGCGACAAGGTCGCTGCGCTGCAGCGCGGTGACGACGAACAGGAAGTTCGGCACCGACAGCACCACGCGGCGCTGCAGGCCGTGCGCGCGCAATGCCGCATCGGTAACGCCGCTGAAACCGCCGCCATCGGGCGAGACGATGACGTGTTCGAGCGTGCAGAACTGCGCCAGGCTCGGCCGTCGACGCAATCGCGGGTGGCCGGCGCGGCCGACCAGCACATAGCGCTCGGCGAACAGCGTGCGACGGCGCAGGCCGGGCGGCGCATCGGCGACGGTGTGCAAGGCCAGATCGATCTGGCCCTGCTCGGCCTGTTGCGCAATCGACGACGGCGCCAACGGCAACACCGCCAATTGGGTCCCCGGCGCCACCCGGCGCAAGGCGGCGATCGCCGGCGACAGCACGGTCGAGGCGCCGTAGTCGCTGGCCGCTACCCGCCACAGCGTCTGCGCCCGTGCCGGATCGAACGGCGCTTCCGGCGCCACCGCCTGCTGCAGTGCCTGCAAGGCCTCGCGCAAGGGCGCGCGCAGCGCTTCGGCGCGGGCAGTGGGACGCATGCCGCGCGGCCCCGGCAGCAGCAGCGGATCGCCCAGTGCCTCGCGCAGCTTGGCCAGATGCACGCTGACCGATGGCTGCGACAGATGCAGGCGCGCCGCCGCGCGGGTCACGTTGTGCGTATCGAGCAACGTGTCCAGGGTCAGCAGCAGATTGAGATCCAGCCGACGCAAATCAACCATGACAATAGCGGCCATTAAGGCAATTCATTTCCACTATAACCAATGGCGGCCTAGCGTGGCGGCATTCCTCGTGGAGAAGCCGAATGAACGTGTTGCTGGTCTACGCCCACCCCGAACCCGCCTCGCTCAATGGGGCCCTCAGGCAGGTGGCGGTGCAGCGCCTACAGGAGGCAGGCCATTGCGTGCAGGTGTCGGACCTGTATGCGATGGACTGGAAGTGCACGGTCGACGCACAGGACAGCCTGGACGGCGCGGCGGACGCGCGCTTCGATCCCTCGCGCGACTCGCAGCGCGCCTTCGCCAGCGGCCGCCAGCGCGCGGACATCGCCGCCGAGCAGGACAAGCTGCGCTGGGCCGATGCGGTGCTGCTGCAATTCCCGCTGTGGTGGTTCTCGATGCCGGCCATTCTCAAGGGCTGGGTGGATCGGGTCTATGCCTGCGGCTTCGCCTACGGCGTCGGCGAACACTCCGACACGCATTGGGGCGATCGCTATGGCGAAGGCACCCTGGCCGGCAAGCGCGCGATGCTGATCGTCACCGCTGGCGGCTGGGATTCGCACTACGCGCCGCGCGGCATCAATGGCCCCATCGACGATCTGCTGTTCCCGATCCAGCACGGCATCCTGCACTACCCGGGCTTCGACGTACTGCCGCCGTTCGTGGTCTACCGCAGCGGGCGCATGGACGCGGCACGTTTCGCGCAGACCAGCGCCGCGCTGGGCGAGCGCCTGGATACACTGTTCAGTACCGCGCCGATCGCGTTCCGCAAGCAGAATCATGGCGACTACGCGATTCCGGCACTGACGCTGCGGGAGGATCTTGCCCCCGGCCGTAGCGGCTTCTGCATCCATGTGGCCGAGACGGACGCACAGGCGCCAGCGACCTCCGATCACACCTAGTGGTCACCGGCGACGTCGCGCGGCGCCAACACCTCGCCTGTAGGATGCGGACGATCGCCATCCCGCAGGAACCGCTTCGCCGATGCCCGCCGCCGTCTTCGCCCGCCTGCTCGCCGTGTGCACTCTCGCTCTGCTCGGCGCCTGCGCCACGCAGGCGCCGCGCGTGCCCGAGCGCACGCCCAGCGAGGTCAAGGCGGACATCGCTCGGCGCATCCCGGCGACGGTGCCCGACCGCCGCGGCTGGGCCGACGACGTCTACGTGGCGCTGGCCTCGCAGAACCTGCCGACCAGCGCCGACACCATCTGCGCCGTGCTGGCGGTGATCGAGCAGGAATCGACCTACCAGACCAACCCGCCGGTACCGGGACTGGGCAAGATCGCGCGGGCGGAACTGCAGCGGCGCGCGGCCACACTGCATTTGCCGGCGTTCGCGCTGGATGCGGCGCTGCAGCTGCGCGGACCCGATGGACGCAGCTATGCCGAGCGCCTCGCCGCCGCGCGCACCGAGCAGGACCTCAGCGCGCTCTTCGAGGACATCGCCGGCAGCGTGCCGCTGGGCCAACGCCTGTTCGGCGATCTCAACCCGGTGCACACCGCCGGACCGATGCAGGTGAGCATCGCCTTTGCCGAAGCGCATACCGACGGCTACCCATACCCGCTGACCGACAGCGTGCGCCACGCGGTATTCAGCCGCCGCGGCGGCATCTGGTTCGGCACCCGTCACCTGCTCGGCTACCCGAACGCGGCGGCGATGCTATACCGCTTCGCCGACTTCAACGCCGGTTGGTACGCCAGCCGCAATGCCGCATTCCAGGCCGCATTGGCGCGGGCCAGCGGTATCGCCCTGGCGCTGGACGGCGACCTGCTGACGCCGGGTGCCGATCTCGACGCTCCCGGCGCCACCGAGCGCGCCGCGCGCAGCCTGGGCACGCAGTTGGGCATGGACGGGCGCAGGATCCGCCGCGAACTGCAGCGCGGCAGCGATGCGGATTTCGGCGACAGCGCGCTGTATCGGCAGGTGTTCGCGCTGGCCGACCGCGATGCCGGCAAGCCGCTGCCACGCGCGGTGCTGCCTGGCATCGCCCTGGAAAGTCCGAAGATCACCCGCAAGCTGACGACCGCCTGGTTCGCGCAGCGCGTGGCCGAGCGTTGGCAGCGCTGCCTGGACAAGTGACGACCGCGACGCTCCGGTCGACGTGCACTACTTCGGCTTGCGCAGCGCCATCACCGACCAGCCAAGGGCAACGGCAAGCGCCAGCAACACCAGGCTGAGCACGCTGTCCCACGCGATCGAGAACCAATAGTGGCCTGGGTCGGTCTGCAGCGGATAGATCCGTGTCGGACCGACTCTCGATACGCCGATGTACACGCCGCTCTGCAGCGCTTTCGCCAGCAGGTATAGCTTCAACATGGCACTCGCGCCGATGGCCATGGCCACCAGCACCAACACCGGCCGTTGCACACGCGCGACCAGCCGCTGCAGGCGCGTGGGTGCGGGCATTGGCGGGGGCGGTCGTCGTTGGCGTTTGCCCATGGTGTCCTCGCCTGCGCTAGGCGATGCATTCTAGGGCGATGCCGGAGAACGCTGGCACAACGCTCCGCATCGCAGGCCCCGCCGCGCCCCGCCTGCGCCGCGGCGCGTGCACTACCCCACTGCGCGCTGGCGTGGCGCGCCGAGCAGGCCGATCCGGCGGAACCACAGTTCCAGCGGCACCGTGACCAGCGGCGGCAGCGCCGCCAGCAGGCTCAACGCCCACGCCCACCAGGGCCACCGCAGGCGCAGCGCCGCGACCAGGCTGGCGGCCACGTACAGCAGGAACGCCACGCCATGCAGGCGGCCGAACAGCCATACGCCCAGTTCGGTGGTCTGGGTGCCGTACTTGAGCAGCATGCCGAGCAACAGGCCGGCCCAGGTCAGGCCTTCGAACACGGCGGCAGCGGCGAACAGCCGGCCCACCGGCGACAACGGAGAAGAAGACAAGGACACGCGCGACTCCAGTGAGGGAACCAGGCCGCGACGCGATGGCGGCGGCGACGCCCGCTGGCAGTGGCATTGTAGAGCGTGCCGTCGCGCGTGGCGCACAGGCGCGACGCGGCCACGGCAGGCGCGGGCCAGCCGCTCCGGCCGCCCTGTTCCTTCGTCCCTGGCCGCAGCGCACCGCGGCTGCGCTCAGCGGCGCCGTTCCAGCACCGCCACGTCGTCGGGCGCCAGCCGCACCGTGTCGCTGCTCGGCGCCGGACCCACCAGTGAGCACATCGACGCCGGCAGCCGTACTTCGTGCGCGACGGTGCCGTGGTTGATCAGCACCACGATGCGACGCGCGCCGTCGCTGCGCACGCCCACTTCCACGTCGTCCGGCACGTCGGCCAGCGGCGCGTGCACATCGGCATCGCGCAGCCAATCGCCGGTGAGGCGGTCGAGGGTAGCATCGTCGAACCAGCCACCGACGTAGCTGATGCGGCCCTTGCCCACGCGCCGGGTCAGCAGCGCCGGCGCACCGTCCAGCCAACCATTGGCCGCGCCGTACTGCAGTGGCGCGGTGGTATCGGCGGCGGTGGCCTGCAACTGTTCGGCCCAGATTTTGGCGCTGCCGTCGGTGCCCGCACCGACCAGCGGGATCGGCTTGTCCAGCGCATAGAACTGTTCCACGCGGCCACCGAGCAACGCGGCCAGCGGACCAGGCTGGCGCTGCGGATGCAGGCCGTTGTCGATGTTCTTCATGCCGCTACGCGGCCCCAGCACCAGATGCCCGCCGTGCTCGACATAGGCCTTCAGCCGCAGCGCCTGCGCCTCGGTCAGCACGTTCAGCGCCGGCGCCACCACCAGCTTGTAGCGCTCCAGCGGCGCCATCGCCGAGACCACGTCGACCACCTGCGCCTGCTGCCGTAGCGGACGGTAGAAGCTCTTCATCTGCACGACCGGATCGAAGTCGGCCGCATGCTTCTGGAAGCCGATCGCCCAGCGGCTGTCGAAGTCGTTGATCAGCGCCACCTGTGCCTGCGGCGTGGTGCCGGCCAGCGCCGGCCCGGCCTTGGCGAACTCGGCGCCGACCTGCTGGATCTCCGCATACACCGGCACCGGCTGGCCATCGGCGCCGACCAGGGTGCCGTGGTATTCCTCCTGCCCGTTGGGCGCGGCCCGCCACTGCCAGTACGACACCGCATCGGCGCCGTGCGCCACCGCCTGCCACGCCATCGCCCGCACCTGGCCCTTGCGCAGCGCCACGTTGGTCGCGCGCCAGTTGACGAAGCCGGGCTGGGTCTCCATCACCCAGTAGTTGCGCTGCTTGTAGCCTCGAGTGAGATCGTGGCGTGCGGCGTTGTCCACCCAATCGTAGCGCTCGCCGGCGACGTAGTCGTCCCAGGCGGCGATGTCGAGCACGCCATGCACGGTGTAGGCGTCGAAGCCGGCGAACCAGCCCATGGTGTTGGTGGTGATGAACTGACGCGGATCGGCATGCGGGCGGATCGCATCGATCTGGTTGCGCGAGTAGTCGGTCCAGGTGTCACTGACGAAGCGTTTCCACTCCAGCAGCAACGCCGGGTTCTCTTCGTCCTCGCGCACCGGGATCTGCGCGAAATCGTTATACGTCTGGCTCCAGTACGCCGTGGCCCAGCGCTGGTTGAGCGCCTCGATGCTGCCGTACTTGCGCTGCAGCCAGGCATGGAACTGCGCCTTGGCCTCGGGGTCGAACGAGGACTGCGCGTACTCGTTGTCCAGTTGCCAGCCGACCACGTGCGGGTTGTGCCCGTAGCGCTGCGCCATCTGCTCGGCGATGGCATGCGCGAAGCGGCGGTAGCGGGTGCTGGCGAAGGAGAACTGCTGGCGGTTGCCGTGCTCGTCGCGCACGCCGTCCTGGCTGACCCGCAAGGTATCCGGATAGGCCTGGGTCAACCACGCCGGTGGCGCGGCGGTCGGCGTGCCCAGCACCACCACCATGCCATGGCGCGCGGCGGCGGCGATGGCGCGGTCCATCCAGGCGAAGTCGTACTGCCCCTCGCGCGGCTCCATCCGGCTCCAGGCGAACTCGCCGATGCGCACCACGCGCACGTGCGCCGCCTGCATCAGCGCCAGATCGTGCTCCCATTGCGCCTCCGGCCATTGCTCCGGATACCAGGCCACGCCCAGCAGCAGCGGCGCGGCGTCGCGATAGCGGGTAGCCTGCGCCTGCGCCGACGGCGGCAGGCAGAGCGCGATCAGCAGCATCGCGGCGAACAGCGCAACGCCGCAGCGTTGCGGAATACGGAACAGTGGCATGCGCAACACCCTTCGCAAGAGGAAACGCCGGCACTCCCCTTCGTCATGCCGGCCAATGCATTGTGCGCAGTTTTGCCGCGTGTGCACTTGTGCATCTTGCGGCGTTTGCGCGCGCAACTGCGCACAATCCACAGGTGGCTCCTCACTGCGCAGCGGCGCAAGCATCCACGCTGCATCGCGTCATCCCACGTGGCCTGCGCGCGGTGCGGACTGAGGACAGGGTTGCGCTCGCCTTGCGCCGTCGGTCTCACTTGCCAGGTTTGGACGATGGCGACATTGAAATGGTCATCTGTGCTGGCTAGCGTCACGCCTCCCCCAACCCCTGGAAACACCATGAAGACCCCTCGCCTGCTCGGCACCTTGCTCGCCGCGGCCGCCACGCTGTTCTCGGCCGGCGCCGCCCTGGCCCAGACCGTCACCGTCAATCCGTCCGAAGTCCACCAGACCATCCAAGGCTTCGGCGGCATGAACGGCGCCGGCTGGGTCGCCGACCTCACCCCGGCCCAGGTCGATCTGGCGTTCGGCAGCGAGACGGGGCAGATCGGCCTGTCGATCATGCGCATGCGCATCGATCCGTCCAGTTCCGGCTGGAGCCAGCAGGTGCCGTCGGCGGTGCGGGCACGCGCGCACGGCGCGGTGCTGCTGGCCACGCCGTGGTCGGCGCCGGCCTACATGAAGTCGAACAACAGCCTCAACAATGGCGGCAAGCTGCTGCCGCAGTACTACGACGCCTATGCCAAGCATCTGCTGGACTTCACCGCCTACATGGACAGCAAGGGCGCGCCGATCTACGCCCTGTCGCTGCAGAACGAGCCGGACTGGCATCCGGACTACGAGTCGGGCGACTGGAACGGTACCGACTTCCTCAACTTCATCAGCGCGCAGGGCGCGAAGTTCGGCAAGTTCAAGCTGCTCGCCGCCGAGTCGCTGGGCTTCAACACCGCACTGACCGACCCGGTGCTCAACAGCAGCGCCGCGCAATACCTGTCGATCATCGGCGGGCACCTGTATGGCGTGCAGCCCAAGGACTACCCGCTGGCGCGCAGCAAGGGCAAGCAACTGTGGATGACCGAGCACTACACCGACAACACCGACGGCAACGCCTGGCCCTCGGCACTCGGCGTGGCCAGCGAGCTGCACAACAGCATGCTCGCCAACTACAGCGGCTACATCTGGTGGTATATCCGCCGCAGCTACGGGCTGATCGCCGAGAACGGCACGGTGAGCAAGCGCGGCTATGTCATGTCGCAGTTCGCGCGCTTCGTGCGCCCTGGCTCGGTGCGCATCGGCGCCACCGCCGCGCCGTATAGCGATGTCGCAGTCAGCGCCTACAAGACGCCGAACGGCAAGCTGGCCCTGGTCGTGGTCAATACCGGCACCCAGCATCGGCAGATCACCGTGCGCGTGCCCGCCGGCAGCGCCACCGCGTTCAGCAAGTACAGCACCTCGTCCAGCCTCAACGTCGGCTACGGCGGCAAGTACAGCGTGGCCTCGGGCCAGACCGTGGTCTACGTCGACCCGCAGAGCGTGGCCACGCTGGTCGGCGAGTGAACTGTACGATCGCGTAAGTCGCGCAGAACGACCCGCGGCAGCCGAGTGCTGCCGCGGGTCGGTTTTCTACGTTCTCGCTTCTTGCATCGACACGGTGCCACGCCTAGCGCGGTGGCACCGCGACACGCCGCCGAGGCGGGGGCTCGCGCTCAGCCCAGCTTGGCCAGGAACGCCAGCAAGGCCTGATTGAACTCCTCGGCGTGGCTGGTGTTGCAGCCATGCGGTGCATCCTTCAGCAACACCACGTCGCTGCCGGCGATGGCGCGGTGGGTGCGCTGGCCGGAGCCCTCGTACGGCACCGTGGCATCGGAATCGCCATGCAGCACCAGGGTCGGCACGTCGACCTGCTTGAGATCCTCGCGGAAATCGGTGGTGCCGAACGCCTGCATGCAGCCCAGCGCCGCGGTCTGGTCGCTCTGCAGGCACAGCGCGATCGCCTCCTGGCGCTGCGCCTCGCTCACCTTCAGCGTGCCGTGGGCGCTGAAGAAACCACGGGTGAAATCGTCGAAGAAGGTCTCGCGCGAGGCCTTCAACCCCTGCTCCATCTCCTGCGCCTGCTCCTTGCTCAACGGCCCTTCGGGGTTGTCGTCGGTCTTGAGCATGTACGGCGGCACGGCGGAGGCGAACACCACCCCGGCCAACTGGGCGGTGCCATGCCGCGCCACATAGCGCGCCACCTCGCCACCGCCCATCGAGAACCCGACCAGCACCGCCTCGCGCAACTGCTTGTCCTCGATGATGCCAGCCAGGTCGTCGGCCAGGGTGTCGTAGTCGTAGCCATCGGCCGGCTTCTCGGAACGGCCGAAGCCGCGACGATCGTAGGCGATGACCCGGTAGCCGGCCTGCTGCAGCGGCCCGACCTGGTCCTTCCATGCCTCTGCCGACAGCGGCCAGCCGTGGATCAGGATCACCGGACGGCCGGCACCGCCGGTATCTTCGACATGCAGACGGACACGCGCGTTGGTTGCAGCCATGGGCAAGACCTCGGTGGTGGGGAATCGCGGCAGCTTCCTCTGCAGCATGTCCGGCCCGCGTGAGGGCGATGTGTCGGGTCGCTTAACGCGACACGCAAGCGCTCAGCCGATCCGAGGCACGGCACGCGTCACGGCGCCAGCGCATCCCGCGCGATGCGCTTGAATCGCGCGGACACGTGGGCGTACTCGATGACCCGCAGCAGCAACGCCATGCCGGTAGCCACGTGCCAATCGTCGTACTGATGTGGATTTGACGGCAGCGTCCGCGCATGGGCGCTGCGCATTCGCGCGGCTTAGCCGGCCATCGCGCCGCAACGGCAGCGCGAACCGCCACCATTCGATGGACAGGCCGCGTGCACCAGCGCAAGCGAGACGAAGCCGCGCGTCCAACCCATGCGCCGGACCTCGCGCATGACTTCGATTGAATGGATTCATGAATAGATAATCGGCTGGCGCAGGGCAAGGTTATGCCTGTTTTCTGCGATTTTTTTGCGTTCCTGCGCCAGCCCGCCGCACCAGCCGTGAATAGATTGAAGAATAGAAACTCGTGCCAACCGGGCGCGTCGATGCTTCGAAGCGCCCCGATTGCGAGCGCCGGCTGGCACTCGCTCGATCAGACGACCAGTGCGGTAACGCAAGCGCGCCCGGCATCACGTCCAGTTGTCGTTGCCGAAGTCGCCGTCGTCCTGGAAGTCCTGGCCCATGTCCTGCTGTGGCGTGTCGTCGTAATAGTTGTTGTTGGTGATGTTCTCGACCACCGTCTCCTGCGGCGCACCTCCACCGAACAGGCCGCCACCGTGGTGGCCACCCAACAAGCTTTCCACGCCTTCGAACAGGAACATGCCGCCGGCCACGCCGGCCGCCGTAGTGGCCGCGGTGCTGAGGAAGCTCGGTCCGCGCGCCGCGGCCGGAGGGGGCGTCGGCTCGGCAGCCGCGGCACCGCCACCGAACCAGCGCTCGCGCCAGCCGGGCGCGCCGGCGCCCGCGACGCCTGCGGTAGCGGGCGCCGGCGGCAACGGCGGCGGCGCCGCGTTGAAACCCTGGCCGAGGAAGCTGGCAGGCGGCGGCGGTGGCGCTGCCTGCTGCAACTGCGCGATCTGCGCCTTGGCGGCCTCCAGCGCGTGCTCCAGCAGCAAGGTGCGCTGCACCAGCAGATACATGGCATCGGGTTGATCGGCCAGCCGCGCGTGGATCAGCGCGTCGGCCTGTGGATCTTTGGCCACCCCGCCGGCGCTACGCAGGCGCGCCAGGAAGTCTTCGAGAAGCTGCTGTTCTTGCGGAGTCATACCCGTACCTGGATGCAATGACCGGCCCAGTGCCGGCACGGCACGGTATGGGCATCGCTCGGCGCAGGCCAAGGGTGCGGCCTCTGTTCGGTGCAGCGGCATTCATCAATCGCGCATGGCCCGCGAGCCAGACCCGCGAACGCCATGGCGAACTTCGACATTTCTCCGACACGCGCGCCAGGCACGCCCTCATCCAGGCACACGCGCCTGGCTCATTCCTCGCCGATGTCGGAGACGGACGAGGGCGACGCGTGCGGCTGCCGCGCGGCCCACATGTTGTCGACCAGGTTCGGATACGGGCGACCGTTCTCCTCGGCGCGCTGCCGCGCGGCCGCCTTCTGCGATGGCGACAACGGCTGGCTGCGCTGACCGCGCGGATTCGGCTTCTTCCACGGAGGCGTCTTGGACGAGGGCATGGGCGTCAGCGTGAGCGGAGAGGCGTCATCGTGATTCTGGGATGCGTGCGTGGACGGTGAAGGCCTGCCGGGACTCGTCGGCAGCTGCACGCTCTGTGCTACTCCGAATCCACCCCAGACAGCGCGAACACCCAGCGCGGCACCACCGGTTCGCCGGCATAGAAGTCCTTCGGCTTGTCCTCGGCCATCGCCCAGCGATGCAGCCAGCTGATCCCGCCGGGGCCGGTGTAGCCCTCGGCATGTTCATAAGCGGGATCGCGCAGCGCCTCGTCCAGGCCAATGAAGGCGTAGCCGCGGCGGCGCGTGGCCGCGACCAGGTCCGGGAAGGCGGCCGCGTTGAGCGCATTGGCGTGCATCAACCAGACCTGCGGGATGCGGCGGCCGAACAGGGCTTGCGATTCGCGCTCGAAGTAATCCAGCTTGTTGAGCATGTACGGCACATAGCCCTTGCGCAGGCGCAACAGCAGGGCGTCGCGTGCCGGACCTGGCGGCTCGTCCAATACATGCGCGTAGGCGAACGCCCACACCCACTCGCCACTGTCGACAGTGACCGGCGCGATGCGGTAGCCATGCGCCGCCAGGAAAGCGTTGACCGCCTCGCGATCGGCGACGCTGCGGCCGGTCGCCAGATAGGGATGACGGAACCACTGCAGCGACTGACCACGTTCGGCGAGCAACGGCCGCAAGGTGCGCTCGCCGCGCACGATCGCCTCCTCGTACGCCGGCACGCCGACCTGGTGCAGATTCACGTGGCCATACGTGTGATTGCCCAGCGCATAGCCGGCGTCCAGCCAATCGCGCAGCATCGCCACGCGCTGTGGCTGCACTTGCCCATCCTGCTCGAGCTTGTCCTCGTTGACGAAGCCGACGATGGGCACCTGCGCTTGCTGCAGAGCGGCCATCAATTGCCCATGCAGCGCCGGCAATTGCGCTGGCGGCGTCTGCTCGATGCGCTGCCACGGCAGGTCGTCGATGGTCACCGCGATGCGGCGGGTGTCGTCCTGGGCCTGGGCGAGTGCGGCGACGCACAGCAAGGCCGGCAGCAGCAGGCGGCGAAGCAGTTTCATCGGACGTCCCTGGGAGTTGGGACACCAGTCTATACGCGCAGCACGACGTGGAAGTCAGTGCGGATCCCTGCCTGGGCGGCTCGCCAGCAAACCGAGCGGGCGAAGTTTCAATTCCCTAACTGAAACTTGTCGCGATATGTCCTCTGCGGGCAAGACGTGGGGGCGCCACGTTCCAGGTTTCGAGCCAACACCGTTACCAACTGCTTGCGCGCCAGGCGCTTTCGCGCGGGCGACGTGGCGGGTAGGATTTCCGCAAGCGCATCGCTGAGCGGCAGCGACCAGGTCGCCCTGGGGCCATTCATGTCCTCATCTCGTCCGAACACCGGCTTGCCTTGGATCCATGACAGCATGAACGGCTTTTGCGACTGCGAGTAGAATTCCATCGGCACCCCGCGTTCGAGCACGATGCGAACCGTCATGGACGGATCATCGTCGGTCCATGAAATGGGCTCCCGGTAGATCTGCTCAAGCGCGCCCCTCACGTTATCCCCATTCGCTTGCGCGGCGCGCAATTGGCGCTGTTGCAGGGGGGAGCAATTCGGAGCGACAAACAGCGCGTTGCGGATTTTGGTTATCGTCTCCGCCGCCATCGCTCGCTGCTGCAACTCGCCCAGCCCAGTCGCGCGGTCGATGCGGGGAGCACGCGCTGCCGCGAACAACGCCATCACCTTGTCCGTGGCGACCTGCTGCTCAGCGTGCCTCGTGCCATCGTTATCCGTCCACCGCATGATAAACCCCATGCCGTTACGCGCCGGAACCAAGTGGAACCTTTCATCGACGTACCCCCACCCCATGTACGTGTATTGGATCGAGACCGAGACGATCCTGATCGGGACTTGCCGCCCAGCCGGCGCTGCAACACTTCCTGCAGCAAGCAGCCAGAGCGATGCAACGGCAACGGCGATGACCAACGCGATACGCATGCGATTCCCCCCAGTGCATGCAACCTAATCCACCTTTCATGCAGAGGGAAGAGGCCAGCGCCGGAATCCCTTCTCGCAAGTCCAGTCGACACGCGCCGCGGGGTTGGCGGAGCGGGTTTGCGCGCGATGCACACGGGAGGCGCCGGCACTCGCGCAGCCATGGCACCATGCAGGCACGCCGACTTGCGCGCGTGTTACAAGCAAACGGAAGCGAAGGAATGAGAAAAGCACTGTGGCTGGTCTGGACATCCCTGCTGCTGGCCGGGTGCACGAACGCGTTGCAAGCACCGGCGGCAGCGACGGCAACGAAGGATGCCACCACGCAACCTGCGGCTCCTCCCGCACGCACGGTGGCGACGCAGCTCGGCGGTCAGCGCGGCAGCGGTGCGGCTTACGAACTGGTCGGGACCGAGGTATGGGATGTTCCCGATCCCGTATCCGGCCGCACCTACCAGGTGTTCGTGGCGCTGCCTGCCGGCTACGCGGACCATCCTGAGCGGCGCTACCCGGTGCTGTACGTCACCGATGCCGACTATGCGTTTCCGGTGGCACGCCAGATCGCGCGACGCTTGAACGGCGAAGGGCCGGCCATCGAGGACTTCATCCTGGTGGGCTTGTCGTATGCGCTCGGCGACGCACCGATGCCGAGCCGGCGACGCGACTACACGCCCACCACCGAGGACGGCAGCGCTGCGTCCGCTGGCGCCACGCATGGGAGTGCCAGCAGCTACATCGCCTATCTGCGCGATCAGGTACTGCCGTTCGTCGCGCAGCGCTATCGCACCGACGAAGCGCGGCGCCTGTTCCTCGGCCACTCCTACGGCGGCCTGCTCGGTACGCAGGTCCTGCTAAGCACACCCGAGCTGTTTTCCGGCTACATCCTGGGTAGCCCATCGTACTGGTTCGGCGAACATGCCATGCGCGCCGAAGAAACACGCTTCGCCTCCCGTCACCGCGACCTGCCGGCCAAGGTCTACATGTATGTTGGCGAGTACGAACAGCGCCGCTACGGCAAGACCTACGACATGGTGACCGACGCGCAGCAGATGGTGCAGACCTTGCGCGGGCGGCATTATCCGTCGCTGCGCCTGCAGCTGGACGTGCTTGCCGACGAGGATCACCTGAGCGTCGCGCCGCGTGGGCTCACCCATGGTTTGAAGTTCCTGCTAGGCATTCCACCGCAGTGAGGTGTGGCACTCATGCCGCTGGCCGGGCGGATGCCGCGTCTCTACGGATGGCTTTGTCGCGGCTGAAGCCGCTCCTACAGATGCGCTCCGGTCGCTGTTAAAGGTTTCCTAAAATCACACCTTCCATTTAACGATGCGTTTTTCGAAGAGGTTTACTGAAGGCACTCTGCACGGATCACTCAATACTTCAGCGCATCCGCGGTCGGCGCCAATGGCGCGAAGCGCGCGTTACTGAAATCGTGCAGCAACTGGAAGGCCTGCGCGCCCTGCTGCGCCGCCTCGCGGAAGTCGCTCTTGCGCAGGCGATAGAGCCCACCATCGCGTGCGAACACCAGGTCGCCGCCATCCCAATCGGCCCAGTCGCTGCCTGGCAGATCGACCAGCACGTTGCCCTCGCGGTCCAACACCCGGTGATCCAGGCCGTACCATGCATGATTGTCCTGGCCGACCACATGCAGCAGCGACTGCAGGCGGCGGCCATTGGCGCCAACCTTCTCGCGCACGCGCGGGCGGCTGAAGCGGAACAGCGCATCGCCGCGCAGGCCGCAACGTTCGCCCTCGCCGTCATCGTGCAGGTGCCAGCCATCGCGCTCGCGCAACACGCCGTCGATCGGCTCGTCCTCGCCACCACCCGAATGCTTGCCGAACGGGCGCACATGCAGATCGTGCGGCAACTGGAAGCCGGTCGGCATCGGAAAGGGATCGCGCCCGTCGCGCGGCGGATGGTTCAACAACAAGGTCCGCTCGTCCTCGAACATCCCGCCGCCGCCCCAGCTGTCGCCCTTCGGCCACAGCGCCAGCGCGGTGAAGAACGGCGGCCGCGACAGCGCCGTCCAGGTGCCGTAGTCGCCTCGCTGCGTGGAGGCGAAATACACCAGCAGCCGCCCCGACGGCGACAGATCGCAGCGCCGCTCGTAGATGCGGCCCTTGAACCACTGCCCATGCACGAAGCTGTCGTCGCGCAGATCCCAGTGGATCAACTGCACCTGCTTGCTCGGCCCGCGGCGAAAGATCACGCCGATGCGCGCGTCGCGCGCCAGCAGGGCGAACAGGCGGGTCGCCGGCGGGCGCTGCGACATTGGGGAGGGGGCGGGTTCCATCCGCGGATCTCTTCGCAGGACACGGCGATCACAGTGGCAGACCCGCGGCGTGGCGACAACCGCTGCCGGCGTGCCGCTTCGGCGACGCGCACAGCGCGATCGAATCGACATGAGGCGGGCATCCCAAGCCCGCCTCTACCACGGCGCGTTACTTGGCGATCACCGACGTCCCCGACGGCACCATGTAGCAAGCCTGCGCCTTGGCGCATGCGTCGGCGTTGATCTCGGCGATCTGGCTGGCCAGGTACTGCTCCGGGGTGAGCCCCATGCGGTTGCGGTAGGCGTTGTCCGCATCGGCCTTGGCCACCTGTTCCTGCTCGCGCTGGCGCTCGGCGGTGGTGGCTTCCACCAGGGTCTTGACCCGCTGCTGCTGCGCCGCGGTCAGGTTCATCTGCTGCAGCACGTCGGGATTGGGACGAGCACGGCCGAGGGTGATGTTCTGGATCTGGATCGGCAGGCCCTGTTCCTTGACCAGGGCACGCACGTTCTCGGTCACCGCCTCGTCGATCTTCCGTGCACTGTCCGGGTCGCTCATCATCTTGGTCATGTCGTAGCGCTTGACCTGGTCGCGCACGATCGCCGCGTACTGGCTGGCGACGTTGTTCTTGAACCAGTCCTGGCCGAAGCCGGACAGCAGCCGCGCCGGCGCGGTGATGCGGTATTGGATCTGCGTGGAGAAGTCCAACAGGATGTTGTCGCTGGACGAGAAGTCGTCGAAGGCCACCTGCACCGTCTGCGGCGTGGTGTCCACGTACACCGCCGACGTCGTCATCCACGTGTAGGTGCGGCCGGGATCGCGCACGTCGTCCAGGCGGATGCCGCCCTTGCCGAACAGCAGCGGCTTGTCCACCAGCACCGCCTGCTGCCCCGGATCGGGCGAAACCACGGTACAGCCACACAGCAAGGCCGCCACGGCGGCGGCCAGCATGAGATGTTTCATCGATGTCCCCTTGAAGGACGGCGCCGCGCGCCGTCGTGTGCGGGGATGCTAGCGCATCGTTGGCAGCGAGGCATCTGGCGGTCACCACCGCTTCATTGCGGTGCTGAGCAGCGCTTGCTTGATGATGAATGCAGCACGCTTCAGAAAAATTCGCAGAGAAGCAAATTCAAATCCAAATTCAGGAAGCAGCGCGAAGCGAAGAGACGTCGATTTCAGTCTCTATGATCGACGGACTCGAACGCTCGATACCGCAGGATGAGCACCTGGCCGTCAGTACGTTCGTTCTTCATCTGATGACCTTTGAAGACTTGAACCGCCTCGGCACGAACGCATTAGGCGCTTTCGAGTGAATCGACAGTGTGTCGCGTGGTCGGAGGCTAAACCTAAACATGGCGAAACAGCGGGTTCCGAGCGCGCTTGCGCCACCAGTTGACCATACAGTGGATCATGATAGGCAGCGTATTCGTCCCCTAACAGCACCAGCATATTGCACGCGGCGGGCATGCTAGACATGAAAAACCTCCTGGGCGACCGGGTCGACGATATTGGCCATCGCCCGGTATGCAACGGTGACGTGGTCACGCCTAGCGCGACCAACAACAAGCGCGGCCTGCGTCGATCTTGCTTAACCATCGGTCACTCCTTGAACATGGTCTGCGACTCGTATGCAGGGGAGATAGCAATGGGGCTCGTGGCGCTCCACAGGCATCTCGCCGGAGATGTGCCCGCACGCTATCCAGCGCATCAGAACTCCCGACTTGACGCATAGCCGCATCGCGCGTTAAAGAGCAACAGGCAAGACAAGATCGGCGAAAGGAAATGGCGAAAACACGTCCTCTGAAGATGAACTGGCTGGCCTGCACTGCGATCGCCACGCTGTCCACGGCGGCCTGTTCGGCACAACCGCCTGCCGATGCACCCAAACCAGCGGCGCGCAATGAGCACCCTGCCGTAGCGGCTCACCAAGTCGCGCCCGACAATCCACTGAAGCCGGGCGAATACATCACCGACAAAGGATGGGGCCGCCTGCTGATCAAGCAGCAGAACGGAGCATTGACCTTCTCCCTGGAAAGCACCACGGGGGAGGACGTGTGCGAGCTGAATGGCGCGATAGAGGGGCACACCGGCGTCGCCAAAGGGAATAAGGGCCAACCCAGCTGCCAGGTGAAGTTCGCCAGTACGCCGCAGGGCATTGATGTAGCGGCTGCCACGCCCGCCGAATGCAAGACGTTCTGCGGCTACAACGGCGATTTCGAGGCGCCCTACCTGCGGGTCAAGGATGGTTGCGGCCGGGACAAACTGGACCGCACACGGACAACCTTCAAGCGTCTCTATGACGCGAAAGACTACAAGGCGGCGCTCGCCACCTTGTCGCCAGTTGTGCTGAATTGCCTGCCCACGCTGGAATGGGAAGACGAAGGCGCCATTCGTAACGATCTGGCCATCACCCAGTACAGAAATGGCCTGTATGCGCAGTGCCTGACCACACTCGACAAGTATGCCGAGGACGCCGCAAAGAATGACGACGCGGCCGTGGAAGGATGGACACCAATGCTGGCAGACCGCTACCTGGCGATCGTGCACGCAGCGAGAACCAACATCGGCTTGTGCCGCAAAGCCGCTATGCACTAGTAAGTGCGACTCGCAGCCGCCTTTACAGGACCGCGGCACTAATAGGGTGCTGATAGCCCAGGCAGGCTATCCCATCTGATGCGGTCGGGCCTGTATCTGGTCTCGCTGCTCCACACCTTGTGCCTGATTCTGGCGTTGCGCCTCGTTCAACGACTGTAGTTGTGCCAGCGTCTCTTCCACGGGCTTGCGCAACGCATCCTCCGTCCGCATGTGCGCACGCAGGTGCGCGGGGTCATTCAGTGCGCCCTGGACAACAAACAGGTTCTCGCCGGCCCGGACGTTGCGCGAGTCCTGGCTAAGCACCACATGGTCGATACGCGAAAGGCCATTTTCTTTCGCAAGATAGGCCGCGCTCGCCGCCAACTTGGCACTGTCGCCGTCGTAATCCCGGCCCAAGCCTTGTTCGAGCTTCACCACCGCGGACTCTGCCTGCTGCAGCAATGGGTCGCGTGGTCGCTCAGGCCCTGCACCAGCGAGCCTCCCTGACACGCTCGGCTCGCCTTGCGTCCCATTTTCGGTGATGGCCTTCTGCAGGATGGTCTGCTTCGGCATCGGGTTGTGATGCTCTTTGTTGAGTTCGCTTCCCGGCTTGGGCGCGGGGATGCTTTGAACGTCGTCCTTGTTGCTCAGCGGCTTGAGGTCGCCTTCGAACTTTTCATCGATGGCGCCATGGCGGTCTCGACGGTGCAGCCCTGCGTAGTTGAGCGCGCCCCAGGTAAAGTCGATACAACTATTCGTCGTACCGCTGTACTTCATATCGAAGCCGTGCTTTTGCGGTGCGTCGCCAAAGGCACGCAGCCGGTCGTACTGCTCCCGGCTGATTTCCATGGTGCGGCTGTAGTAGGGATCCTTGTAATCCCGCAGATCCCTGTCGTACACCTTCCCCTGACCGCTGGAGCTTCCATGTTCGACAGGCGCAAAGCCGTAGCTATCGACCTGCTTTCCATCTGAAAGCGTGTAGTACATGTGTCCCGCCGCAGACGTTCCGCCGGATAACGTCAACGGTGTGCCGGGGGCAGCCAGATATATAGTGACCGTGTACCGTGGTGTGGGCTCGCTCATGGTGCTACGCCTCCCTATTGCGCCTTGGCGGTGAAGGCAACTAGCAGTTCCGCGTGTGTCTCTTCCAAGGCACGAATATTGCCCCCGAAGCGGACGGACACCCGGTAGCGACCAGGCGGTGTATCGCGAACAAAGGCCAGATCCATTTCACGGTAAGCGGCATCCGGAGCGATCAATCCAGCGGCGCGCATCGTCGGTTCATCTGCATTCGCCTTGAGGAGACCTGGCACATGTCCGTCGCGGTCCAATGCCACCGCCTGGTACTCGGTGCGCCCAACCAGTTCGCTCCGCTGCAATACCACGGGCTCCTCGCCTGCCGCCGTCAACCGAGAGAGATGGACCTGAGCGGTGACGCCGGCGTCGCGTAAGTGGTCCACTTTGGACAGCGCAGCCTCAGCATCCGGGGCCGTTACCCTCACCCCAATGAAGATAGGCGGTTCCGGATCATCGGCCTGGGCGGGGACATCGAAATCCAGCGTGATGGCATCAGCCAACACGTGCGGGCTCAGCGGCCTGACCAGCGGCACAGTCGTTCTCATTGCAGATTCCTCCTTGGCATGCGGCGCTCGGTCCGGCGCTGGGGGCTGAGCCGAGTCAGCCTGGCATCCTGTCAATTGCAGCGTCGCGGCAATGAAGAGGATGCCGATCAGGTGCTTCGCTGTCACCATGACACGCTCGCTTCGATTCTCTTGCACTAGAGAGTAGTCCGGCCGGCCAGTCGGCGCGAGTATGCCGTCGCCCACGCGGACGCTCGCTGCCGTCCTGTTCGGCCCACCGGCCTTGTCTTACAAAGCGCCCGCGCCGCGCCAATGTAGCCAGGATCAATGCAGCCGCCCGCCTCCCGCAGGCGGCGCCTCGGATTCCAGCGCATAGACGGCCCGATCTTCGCGCACGCGGTTCGACGGTAGGTCGCGCAGCGGCTGGCGTGCGATCTGCAGCAGCAGTTCATGCACTTCGTTCGCCGCAGCGCAGAGCGTGCTGCCCACTTCCGGCTGTGTCTGGCCGGCACGCTGCGCCGCATCGCCGGCCGCCACCACCCGGGCATTGGCCGAGACGATCTCGGCCAGCTGAGTGAGCTTGTCAATCTGCTGCTGCGTCACCCGAAACTGGCCGCTGCCGGCGTCCGTCGTTGCTTGGACCATGGCATCGGACCAGGTGCCGCGCGTTGTGTCCGTCCGCTGGGCGGGATAGGACAGCGCGTCCAGCACCAGGTCCACTTGCTCGGCCAACAGTTCCAGACAGAGCGCCAGTTCGCCCATGCGCACTTTGGGTTCGGCGGCGCGCTCCTCGGCCTGCGTGCGTGGCTGCGCCAGCCGGACCAGGAAGCGTACGTGATTGCGCAGCTTCTCCAGGCGGAACTGGCTGTCCTCCGGCAGGAAATAGCCGGGCATGTCTTCGTCGTCCAAACGGTCGTGCGCCATCGTTGCCTCCTCGTTCCATGAAGGGGTCCGCCCGCCACGCATGGCGGACGGGAAGTCGGGAGGTTCGAAACCGCTAAGAGCCGGCGGGCGTATTTCCCCGAAGGGTGTTGTATTAGCCGCCCTCCCGACGCAGGCATCGCATCGGCTTGCGCCCGAGCTTCGGGCACAAAAAACCCACCGGTTTGTCGGAGGTGGGCACCGCTCTTAGAGGAGTTTCGACGCTCCTTGCTGAGAAGCCTGCTACTGAGCAAACCGCTTGTCAACCTCTGAATGGTCAGCGCCCCTAGATTTCGGCTACCCGAGCTTCTAGGTGTACTCTAGGCTTGCTTAGCACTTTGGGATTCTCTTAAACATGCCACGAGCGATCTGATGGAACGCATATGAACGATGGGCGCGCAGTAGCAAACCTTATTCTAGACATAGCCGAATCCGAGGGGAGAGATGTAACCAATTTGGCACTTCAAAAGATTCTTTTCTTTTGTCACGGCTGGTGCATTGCCAAACTCGGAAAGCCACTTATAAAGCAGGAATTTGAGGCATGGCAGTATGGACCCGTGCTACAACACGTGTATAGAGAGTTCAAGACCTTCGATCGATCGCCTATAAAAAGTCGAGCGCGCAAGTTGGATCCAGCTACAGGTGAAAAAGTTGATTTAGATATCACCTTAGATGAAGAGACGCGCGAAATCGTTAATGCGGCTACCGTTTTTTACTCGAAGCTGCGTCCTGGCACCTTAGTAGAGATGAGCCACGTTGCCGGCGGGCCATGGGACAGGGCGTGGAATCACGGCGGCACCATCAACCCAGGCATGCGCTTACAGAACAACGAAATTGAGCAGCACTTTAAAGCCTTGAAAGCACCTTTCTGACAGTGAGGAACAATCGCAATGGCAAAGCTCAAGATTCCTTCACTTCAACATCTTGCTCGCGTCTGGCATCCTGACCCGGTTAGAATTCAGAAAGCGCTTGTAGCGCTTGTCAGAAACAGCCCTACTTTCAGCTACGAATTGGTCTTTGAACTTGTTCGAGATCTCATTTATCTAAAGATACCATACAGCCAAATTGAACAAGCGATTATTGAAAGGGTAAAGCGGGAGGACGTACGTAAGAACTTCCTTAGCCTACTTCCTTTAGTACAACAGCACTTCAAGGGTGTAGAAATTAGCTTCGTCCACCAAGTGGCGAGACGATTCTATCCCGTGGGCCGTGAATTAGTTATCCCATTTAGTCCACCATTGATCTATGGCTCCAACGGGAAACTTCACCTCCCATGGTTTAGTTTTTGGCGCTCCAATCCCCTTGACAAAGAGCGCCTTGCTTTATTTATCACCGTTATAGATGACATTGTCTCCCAGGATCCAGATTTAGAGCAAGCTGAATTTTCTTTCCTGGATTTCAGTGCCCCCGAACCAAAATCCGATCGTAGATTGACCGTACTGCCAGGGGAAAAGATAGCGCGCGTAAGCGATCAAGAGCGCAATGAGATGTTGATGATTTTTGTACGAGGATTCCAGCTCGCAAAAAGCGAACTCAGTAATGACCATGACAGTTCAAAAATGCAGTCTCAAATGGTCGATGAAGACGACGATCAACTACTTCTTTTTTGAAGAAAATATATAACCAGTACCTCAGCCTCCGAGTGTACAAGCTCTGTAACCGCTTTTGCCTCGGATGCTATCGCTCCTGAGACGACTACATATTCGTCTCATCCCTGCAGCAGAGCGTATCGGCCAACCACCAAGAGCGTTAGTCTCAAACGAGCCCTCGTAAAGTGCACCCTGGCCCAAATGCTAGAGAGGATTCCATCCAGCCGCCTCAAGCCCCCTCGACTCAGCATTCAAATTGCTACTTCTTATCGATATCAGCTCTCTTAGCTGAAATCCTACGCTCTTTGGAAATGGAGAATCCTATGGGTAGCGGCTTCCATTTTCCTTTGCTCTTTTTTTGAACGCCGTTCGATCGATGAAACTTCTTTATACTCATCACATCAAGCGGAGCAACTACGAAATAGTCCTCATCCCCTCCTCGAACCTGGACAACATCGCGCCGGAAGCTATCGACTGCGGGGGCCCTAATGCGACTGTCACCATATTGACGACTGTTCACCTGAACTACGTAGGCATGCAAATCCTGCGCGGCAGCCTCTACAAGGGATGAGAAAGAGTTAACGTCTCGATTCCACTCTAAAGCAAACAGCGTATCAACGTGCCCTTGGAACGACCTCCGATTATCGATGTTGGTGAGATCGCTACAAATCAGGACCCCAAAAAAATGCTGACCATGTTTATAGATCGGCCTGCAACGCTTCAACTCTACGCTTCGCATTACACGCCCAACTGACGCCAGCGCCTTCCTTTCCTCGTGAGCGGGCAGAATCTTTGGCTGTATGTAGGAAATGGTAGAGCTGTACCCTGGCCAAGTGGTATGCAGAGAAACTAGCGCATCGTTGTAGTAGGCCCCCCTTGGATTTTCATTCTCGAGCCCAGCCATAAATGAGATCCCAGATTTAGATAGCTTGATAGAAGCACTCTTAGCCCATCGTCGAGGCACTGATGCCTCCGGGAAGACAACATAGTCAACCTTAGGGTCTCCCGATAGGATCGCATTTATGATTCGATTAAATCTCTTATACCGAACTAGACTTCGGTTTGGCTTACCGTCCAATGCGGAATCCCAGTCCACCTGCTCCGTTAGATAGCTCACGATCGCGACCCTAACTGTATCAGTATGTTTACATGGCACGGAAAGCATGATCTGAGTGGAGCGCGATTCGACTTCCGCAAGCTTTGGAATTCCCCGCGGACGCGCCCTTGCCCCTCTTAGCGCAAATATGCTGTTCCTCAGTAGCGAGGACGAGTACAGCAAGTCCGGGGCAACCGCCGTGATCTCCTGAACCGTTAAAGGTCTGGTAGCGAACACGACGCCTGGCCAATATATTTTCCTATAATCCCGATCGGCAGCCTCGGTGAACTTCCTCAAACCCGCAAGCCGAAGCTCTCTTTGAGCGGCGAAGTCTCTCGGTATGACCGGAGATTTTGGACTCCTTGCCCCAGGAGAATCCATCCACAGTTCTTTGTAAGGCCGACGCCCCATGTCAGAGAATAGCAGTCTCTTCGAAGCCTCACCAAGTGGTGTCCTGGAAACTGTAGGGGTTTCAATCCGACTAATTTTCTTTATTCGCTTCATCAACGACATGTACGCGGCATCAAACTTGAAGCCGTGCACGGTCGAGGACTGGAGAGCAACCTGGAATAGGTTCCGTGCGTAAAGCTGCACCATTCTTGCAAGCTTTTCGGGATCAGCCTTAACGGTATTCTTAACAAGATCAATAACCAAACTGAACCGCTTAACGATATTTGAAGCCGCCTCATAGTCGCCGCACGCTACCGCGAGGCCTACTACCCGAATGATATAGTTGAAGTAGTCGAAAATGCCGGTAGGCGTCACTACGTAACGCTCAACCATCCCGTAGAAGGTTTTTCGAGTACGCTTCCAGCTAGACGGTGTCAGATCCCGTGCGTGCGCCTCGACGTCACCCAACAACATCGCGAACCCAAGGCGCCTTATTGATACGGCGTCCGTTTTGCGGAGCGCATCGGCCTCCAGGCTTGCGTCAGAGGAAGTGAGGAGCGCTCTTGAGAGCATCCCCTCAGTCGTCTCCGGAATCGTTGGAAGCAACCTGTACTCACTTGATCTCTGCCTAATCTGCTGCTCAATTTGGCCAACGAGATCTAATCCAAATTCACCCGAGACACTGAAGACTTTTTGCTTATCCTGTGCGAACTCCACACTGCTGTCGTACAGGTAAGACGGAGAGTATCGGGTGGTAGAGGTTTGCTCATCAAAATGAAGATCTTCGCCAAATTTCTTGGCCAACCATACAAAGAATTCAGTGGAGGACGAGATTCCTGGTGGAGGCTCAACCACCAGGAAGATGTCGTCTACATAACGGCCGTAGTAGGAAGGACTCAGGGCACCATGCATCCTACGATCAAAATCAGAGAGAGCAACATTTGCGATCACTTTTGATGCAGAGAGACCTACAGGAAGCGCGCCTTCTGGTCGTCCAGCAAAGTCTGGAGTGGATTTATACCAACTATTCAGACTCCTGACGAATAGCCGCGTAAATACCTCTTGCTCTGTAGATAGAGCTATACCAATAGAGGCAAGGTACTCGGGTCTCAACAAAAACTCTGGCGAGATACTGTGATAATAGCGCCTGGCGTCCATGGTAGCTGCAATCACAGTCTTACCAGCTAGAACCTCTGCCCTTATAGCTTTAAGCCCGTTCTCCCTCCAAGCTTGATACGCACTAAAGTAGGGATTAAATAGGCCTAAAGAGTCTCGATTTATAGCCCCCTCTTCAAGCGGCGCCCTCCAGGAAGCTCGCCTCCGCAATCTGTTTCCAAAGCTAAGATTTTTATCTAGAGTCGCCTCAAACACGTGACCAACTTTCAGTATCCATAGAGCACTGATAATCTGAAATTCTACGGTGGCGGCCATCACCAAGCGAAATTCGGCAACTGGCTTAGCTTCACTCCGAGAGAACCTAGCCTTCCAGTCTTCACACGGATCTAGCGTTGAAAAGTGTGATGGTCCAGCCTTCTGATCAGAAGTAAGCGATACGCCTTTCGGGGCAAAGAGAAAGCCGCCTATCCTTGTCTTATTCTTCCACCAGCTCCCCGATAGCAGTGCCTTGTGTAGCTTCTTCAGATTCGCGTGCAGGCGTTCCTCATAATTGGAGAATGCAAGCGCATCGAAATGGATCGCTTCAAAAAAGGCATCGGACTTTGCCTTCTTATACGCAAGGTATAGCTCTGACAGGTCTATAAATTCCATTTTTTGCACAGTTCAGCTCCTTGAAATAAAAAGGGCAGCCTTAGCTGCCCTTTTATCTACATCGGTCAAACCCCAACCGGATTAGCCTTCTCCGGATCAATCTTGTACTGCTTGATCGCCCGAGCCACATCCTTCCCGGTCATCTTCCCCTCCTTCGCCAGCGCTGCAATCGCAGCATGCGCGATGTAGTACCGATCCACCTCGAAGAACCGGCGCAGGTTCGCACGGGTATCACTCCGGCCAAACCCGTCGGTGCCCAGCACGGTGTAGTGCATCGGCACGAAAGCGCGGATCTGGTCGGCGAAGGCGCGCACGTAGTCCGTTGCGGCGATGGCCGGGCCCTGGCGGCCTTCCAGCAGCTGGGTGACGAACGGCTTGCGCTGTTCGCCTTCCGGGTGCAGGCGGTTCCAGCGTTCGGCGTCGAAGCCGTCGCGGCGCAGTTCGTTGAAGCTGGGGCAGGACCAGATGTCGGCGGTGACGCCGAAGTCCTTGTCCAGCAGCTCGGCGGCGGCGATGGCTTCGCGCAGGATGGTGCCCGAGCCCAGCAGCTGCACGCGCAGCTCGCCCTTCTTGGGCTTGCCGGCGTCCTTGAGCAGGTACATGCCCTTGATGATGCCGTCTTCCGCGCCCGCCGGCATTTCCGGGTGGGCGTAGTTCTCGTTCATCAGGGTGATGTAGTAGTACTCGTCCACCTGCTCCTGCATCATCCGCTGGATGCCGTACTGCATGACCACGGTGACTTCGTAGCCGAAGGTGGGGTCGTAGCTGCGCACGTTGGGGATGGAGCCGGCGATGACCTGGCTGAAGCCGTCTTCGTGCTGCAGGCCTTCACCGTTGAGCGTGGTGCGGCCGGCGGTGCCGCCGAGCAGGAAGCCGCGGGTGCGCATGTCCGCCGCCTGCCAGGCGATGTCGCCCACGCGCTGGAAGCCGAACATGGAGTAGTAGATGTAGAACGGCAGCATCGGCACGTTGCTGACCGAGTAGCTGGTGCCGGCGGCCATCCACGAGGAGATCGCGCCCGGCTCGCTGATGCCCTGCTGCAGCACCTGGCCGGATTGGTCTTCGCGGTAGAACATCAGCTGGTCGGCGTCCACCGGCTTGTACTTCTGGCCGAACGGGGCATAGATGCCGATCTGCCGGAACATGCCTTCCATGCCGAAGGTGCGCGCTTCGTCGGCCACGATCGGCACGATGCGCGGGCCCAGTTCCTTGTCGCGCAGGGCGATGTTGAGGCTCTGCACGAAGGCCATGGTGGTGGAGTAGGTGCGCTCGCCGCTGTCCTTGAGCAGGCGCTCGAACTTGTCCAGGCCCGGGGCCGGGATGGACAGGTCGGCCTTGCGGCGGCGCTGCGGCAGGTAGCCGCCCATCGCGGCGCGACGCTCCTGCAGGTACTGCACTTCCGGCGAGTCCGGGCCGGGGTGGTAGAACGGCACCTGCTCGGCGTCGGCCAGCTGCTTGTCGCTGAGCGGGATGTTGAAGCGGTCGCGGAACGCGCGCACGGCGTCGTCGTCCAGCTTCTTGGTCTGGTGGGTGGGGTTCAGCGCCTCGCCGGCCGAGCCCATGCCGTAGCCCTTGACGGTCTTGGCCAGGATCACGGTGGGCATGCCCTTGGTGTTCACCGCCTGGTGGTAGGCGGCGTAGACCTTGTGCGGATCGTGGCCGCCGCGGTTCAGGCGCCAGATGTCGTCGTCGGACAGGCCGGCGACCATGGCCGCGGTCTCCGGGTACTTGCCGAAGAAGTTGGCGCGGGTATAGGCGCCGCCGAAGGCCTTGCAGTTCTGGTACTCGCCGTCGACGGTTTCCATCATCAGCTTCTTGAGGACGCCGTTGGTGTCCTTGGCCAGCAGGGCGTCCCAGTAGCCGCCCCACAGCAGCTTGATGACGTTCCAGCCGCCGCCGCGGAACACGCCTTCCAGCTCCTGGATGATCTTGCCGTTGCCGCGCACCGGGCCGTCCAGGCGCTGCAGGTTGCAGTTGACCACGAAAATCAGGTTATCCAGGCCTTCGCGGCCGGCCAGGGCGATGGCGCCCAGGGTCTCGGGCTCGTCGCTCTCGCCGTCGCCGATGAAGCACCACACCTTGCGGTCGGACTTCTCGATCAGGCCGCGGTGCTCGAGGTACTTCATGAACTGCGCCTGGTAGATGGCGCTGAGCGGGCCCAGGCCCATCGACACGGTGGGGGTCTGCCAGAAGTCCGGCATCAGCCACGGGTGCGGGTAGGAGGATATGCCCTGCCCGTCCACTTCCATGCGGAAGTTGTTGAGCTGGTCTTCGCTGATGCGGCCTTCCAGGAAGGCGCGGGCGTAGATGCCGGGGGAGCTGTGGCCCTGGATGTACAGCAGGTCGCCGGGGTGCTTGTCCGAGGGGGCGCGCCAGAAGTGGTTGAAGCCCACGTCGTACAGGGTGGCGCTGGAGGCGAAGGAGGCGATGTGGCCGCCCAGGTCGCCCGGCTTGCGGTTGGCGCGGACCACGGTGGCCATCGCGTTCCAGCGGATGATCGAGCGGATCTTCCACTCGATGGCCGCATCGCCCGGGCTCTTGGCCTCGTTGGCGGGGGAGATGGTGTTGACGTACTCGGTGGTCGGCGAGAACGGCAGGTAGGCGCCGGAACGACGGGTCAGTTCGACCATGTCCTCCAGCAGCTGATGCGCGCGCTCGGGGCCTGCGACATCGATGACGGCCTTGAGCGATTCGATCCACTCCTGGGTCTCAGTGGGGTTCGGATCGTTCTGCAGCACCTCGTTCAACCAGTTCATAACGCTCCCGTAGGTCGCACGCACGCGCGCGATGGCATGTGTTTTCTCGAAGCCTGCAAGTGTAGCGCAACCGCCTCTCAGGACCTCGTACGCCAGCGTATGGAACGGACTGTCACATTGGCCCGGGACACCCCGCAGGACAGCGTTGGCGGCCACTGCGCCGGGCGGCCGCGGCTGCGCTTATGATCGGGTTCCAGGCCCCTGTGGAGCGCCGCCATCGCCCTTGCCTCGTCAGCGCAGGACGCCTCCGCGGTCGCCTGGCGGCACAGCCTGCGCACGCGGCTGCTGCTGTGGGGCAGCCTGCTGCAGGTGGCGCTGCTGCTGGGCCTGGCCCTGCTGTTCTATGTGGGCGCGCGCGAGGTGATGGTGCGCAACGCGCGCGAGGAGGTGGCCGGGCTGACCCAGCAGACCGCGCGTAGCCTGGACGCCACGCTGGGCTCGGTGCAGGTGAGCGGGCGCACCCTGGCCGCCACCGCGGCGGGATTGGGCCGGCAGCCGTTCAACCTGCGCAGCCTGCTGCAGGCCACGCTGCAGGGCGACCCGGACATCGCCGGCGCCTTGCTGGTGATCGAGCCCGGCGCCCTGAAGGACGATGGCCGCGGTTTCGCCTGGCACCTGCGGCGCACTGCCGGCGGCGTGCAGGAGCAGTCGGCGGAGACGCTGGGCTTCGATCTGCACAGCATGCCGTGGTATCGGCGCACGCTGACTGCGCCGGCGCCGTGGTGGTCCGAGCCGTACAGCGACGCCAGCAGCGGTGGCGCCTACCTCACCACCTACAACCTGCCGCTGCGCCTGCCCGGCGACGGCCCGCAGGCGCCGGCGATCGGTATGGTCAGCGTGGACGTGCCGCTGCAGCGCCTGCAGGCCATCGTCGCCGAGCTGCCGGCCAACAGCGGCCTGCAGCCGATGCTGCTGTCGCCGGACGGGCTGTTCGTGCTGCACCCGGACCCGGCGCTGCGCTTCCGCCGCACCCTGGAGGCGCACGTGGCGCGGGCGCGGCCGGACCTGTCGCCGCTGGCGCAGGCGGCCGACACGCACACGCCGGTGCGGTTCGAGCACACCGCGCCGGACGGCACCCGCTACCTGACCCAGAGCACGCCCGTCGGCGACACCGGCTGGACCTTCGCGCTGAGCGTGTCGGAGGACTACATCCTGGCCGGTTTGGGCCGCATCGTGCTGTGGGGCGCGCTGGCGGGCGCCGCGGCGCTGGCGCTGTGGCTGTGGCTGCTGCACCGCTACACGGTGCGGCTGGTGCGGCCGATCGAGGATCTGACCAACTCGGCACTGCACTTCAGCCAGGGCGCGTTCGACTACCCGCTGCGCCACGTCGAGCGCGCGGACGAAGTGGGGGTGATGGCGCGCGCCTTCGACAGCGCGCGCGGTTCGATCAAGCACCAACTGGACGAGATCGCCACGCTGGCGCAGGCGCGGCAGCGCATGCAGAGCGAGCTGTCGATCGCGCGCGACATCCAGCAGGCGATGCTGCCGGTCGGGCGCACCTTCGACAGCGCCCACAAGCATCTGGAAACCCATGCGCTGCTGGAACCGGCGGAAATGGTGGGCGGCGACTTCTACCAGTTCTTCGAGACCGAACCGGGGCTGCTGTGGTTCGTGGTCGGCGACGTCTCCGACAAGGGCGTGCCGGCGGCGCTGTTCATGGCGCGGGCGATGACCGTGCTGGAGATCGCCGCGCGCCGGCACACGCGCCCGGACGCGATCCTGATCGCGGCCTCGCAGCGGCTGGTGGAAGGCAACGAGCCGTGCATGTTCGCCACCGTGCTGTGCGGGCTGATCGACGTGCACAGCGGCGACTACTGGCTCTCCAGTGCCGGCCACGAGCCGCCGCTGCTGCTCGGCGCCGACGGCCGCGCGGAACTGCTGCCGCTGGAATCCGGCCCGCCGCTCGGGCTGGAGCCGCAATCGCGCTACCCGGTGCTGCACGGGCGCCTGGCCGCCGGCGCCACCCTGCTCAGCTACACCGATGGCATCACCGAGGCGATGGATGCGCAGGAGCAGGCCTATGGCGAGGCGCGGCTGCTGGCGGCGCTGCAGCCCGGCGCCGACGCGCAGGCGCAGTGCGCGGCGGTGCTGGCCGACGTGCAGGCGTTCACCGCGCCCGCACCGCAGTCCGACGACATTACCCTGCTGGCGATCCGGCTACGCCAGGATCCGGCACGGGAGACGACACGATGATGCTGCGGTGGCAGATGGAACCGGCATTGGACGCACTGGCGCAACTGAGCGACAGCGTGGAGGCGGCGCTGCGGCGCCACGGCGTGAGCGGCGAGCAGGTCAGCCGCACCCGGCTGATCGTCGAGGAACTGGCCTGCAACACCCTGGAACACGGCCACCTGCGCCGCGCGCCGCTGCCGGTGGACGTGATCCTGCACCTGCAGCCCGATGCCCTGGTGCTGGAGTTCCACGACAGCGGCCCGGCCTTCGACCCGCGCGACGCACCGGTGCCGGACCTGGACGCGGACATCGCCGAGCGCCCGATCGGCGGCCTCGGCCTGCACCTGGTGCAGCAGCTCGCCGATCGCCTGGAATACCGCCACGACGGCGACCGCAACGTCGTGCGCATCGTCCTGCTGCAACCCGCCGATCCATCCCTTCAGGAGTCGCCCGCATGACCACGTTGAGCCTGCAGATCGATCCGGCGCAGGACAAGCGCCAACGCATCACCCTGAGCGGGCGCCTGGACACCCACACCTACCAGGCCCTGGACGAGGCGCTGGCGCCGCTGCTGGCCACGCCGATCACCACCCTGGTGCTTGACGTCTCGCACCTGGACTACATCAGCAGCGCCGGCATCCGCTCGATCTTCAAGGCACGCAAGGTGCTGGCCGCGCGCGACGGCCGGGTGCTGGTGGTCAACCCGCAGCCGCAGATCCGCAAGGTGTTCGACGTGGTCAAGGCGGTGCCGTTGAACGAGATCTTCACCTCGGTGCAGGAACTGGACGAGTACCTGGACGAGATGCAGCGGCGGGTGCTGGAGCAGGAGCGTGGTGGCTGAGGGACGGCGGCGTTTGTGCGTTGCACCCGGGGCGCCCTGCCTTTGTGCTTGTCGTAGATACCGTCTTACCCCCTAGCAGGCAAGGCCCCTTTTCGGGTCGAACGCGGTGCCCGATTTGAGGACGCCATAGGCGAGGTGCAGGAGCTTGCGCATAGCGGCGCACACGATCTGCTTGCCGGCTTTGCCGCGTTCGCTTAGCCGCTGTTTCAGCGCCCGGATGACCGGGTTGTGGGTCATGGCCACCAGGGCCGGCATGAACAGGCCCGCGCGCAGGCGGGGCGAGCCGGTGCGCGAGATGCAGACATGGCCTTTGCGGTCGCCCGACTCCTGCAGGCACGGATTCAGGCCGGCGAAGGCGGTCACCGCCGAGGCATCGGCAAAGCGCCTCACATCGCCAAGCTCGGCCAGCATCAAGGCCGCGCTGGTGTCGGCGATGCCCTGGATGCTCACCAGTAACTCGCGCTGCCCCCGCAAGGTCGGATCCTGGTCGATATGGTCATCGATGGCCTGCTCGATCTGGGCGATGTGATGTTGCAGATCGGCCAGATGGACCTGGATCGAGTCCTTCACCTGGGCCGGAGCGACGTCCAGCCGGTTGCGCTCCATCTGCAGCATCTGTTGCAAGTCCTGGCGCCGGCGCACCAGTGCCTTGAGCTGCTTGAGCGCCGGCGGATCAGGGTGCCAACGGCGTAACTGCTCGCGGTGACGCAGGGCATAGCTGGCGATCAGCTTGGCATCGCTGCGATCGGTCTTGACCCGGCTGAGCTGGCTGCGTGCGTACGCGGCCGTCTGCGCCGGGTTGAGCACGCACACCCGATAGCCTCGTGCGTGGAGGAACTCGGCCAGTGCCTGGTGGTAGGTGCCAGTGGCCTCCATGGCGATCCAGCTCTCGGGCTGCGCATGCGTCTGCAGCCATGCCTGCAGGGCCTGGAAGCCCTTGGCATCGTTGGACAACTTGGCCTTGGTACGGTGCTTGCCATTGGTCAGCTCGATGGCCACATCGAAACTGCGTTTGGCGACGTCGATGCCGATGACGGGAGACATACGCGATTCCTCCATCGTGTCAGGGTCATGATCGGCGCTGTGCCCGGTCCTGCCTTGTCGATGCGAGTTCACGCCGGGGGCGGACTCTGGATACCGTTCGGACACCCAAGGGCCAGCATGTGGAGGGGGAGCCGATCTACGATGCAAGCTCTAAGCTTCAGGAGCGACTGGACTTCCCACACCTCCTCCGATGATCAGTCGGAAGACATGACGCCTGTTTAAGGGCGCCAGGTCCAGATACAAGGAGCGGCTTCAGCCGCGACAGGCGTCATCGGTAACGCCCGTCGCGGCTGAAGCCGCTCCTACAGGGAGGGGCTGGGCATCCTCGTGGGAGGGACTTCAGTCCCGACGACGGAGGGTGTCAGTCGGCTTTCGGCTTCGCTTGTCGCGGCTGCATGACAGTTGATTCCCACAGCGCCATCGCTGGCCGATGCACCCTGGGCAGCTCCTCCGCAGAGATCCAACGCGCACCGGCGCGCTCTGCCGTCTTGACTGAACCAATCCCACAGCGCTCCACCGCCCGCCCTGCCAGGCGCTTGCCGACCGCCCAACTTCGATATATCGTTTCCACACAAGATTCGACATATCGAAATGCCACGACCCCACGCCCCCGGCCCGCACCCTGCACACCGCCTGTTCGAAGAGGACCGGCCTGGGCGTGGCCGTGGCGCCCGCGGACCACGCCCGCTCGGCCACGGCGACCTGCGGCTGTTGCTGCTGGCGATGATCGAGACCCAGCCGCGCCACGGCTACGAATTGATCCGCGCGGTCGCCGAGCTGTTCCATGGCCTGTACACGCCCAGCGCCGGCACGGTCTACCCGACCCTGGCGCAACTGGAAGCGCAGGGCCTGGTGCAGGCCGATGCCGACGCCACCCGCAAGCGCTACGCGATCACCGAGGCCGGCCAGGCCTTCGTGCGGGCCGAGCGCGCGCAAGTGGACGCGGCGCTGCAGCGCACCCAGCACAGCGCGCGCGCCCTGGTGCGCGCCAACGTGCCGGCGCCGGTGCGCGAGGCGCTGCGCCGCATCAAGCACGGCCTGCTGGCGCGGCACGGGCGCTGGGACCCGGACGAGATCGATCGCATCGCCGCGCTGTTGCATGCCGCCGCCGACGGCATGGATGGCAGCAGCCCCTGATTCCCATTTCCAGCCAGCATGCGGGTGCTTTTGTTGTTCGCCCCGCGTCGCACGCCACCCCCTCCCCCCTTCCGAGGATTCCCCATGGCGACCCACGAACACCGCCTGCTGCGCCACCCGCTGCGCCTGCGTCATCTGCAGGTGCTGCGCACGCAACCGCTGACCCCGCACATGCGCCGCCTCGTCGTCGGCGGCCCCGAGCTGGACGGCTTCGTCAGCGCCGGGCCGGACGATCACGTCAAGCTGTTCTTCCCCAATCCCGAAGGCGCGTTCGTGCTGCCGACGATGACCGAGCACGGCCCGGTGTATCCGGCCGACGCGCTGCCCTCGCCCGCCCGCGACTACACCCCGCGCCACTACGACGCCGACGCGCAGGAGCTGACCCTGGACTTCGTGCTGCACGGCGACGGCCCGGCCTGCCGTTGGGCAGCGCAGGCCAATCCCGGCGATGCACTGGTGGTCGGCGGGCCGCGCGGCTCGTTCGTGGCCGCCGACGATTTCGATGCCTACGTGCTGATCGGCGACGAGACCGCGCTGCCGGCGATCGGCCGCTGGCTGGAAACCCTGCCGGCCGACGCGGAAGTCGACGCGCTGATCGAGATCCCCGGCTACGCCGACCGACAGACGCTGGACTGCGATGCCGAACTGCGCGTCACCTGGCTGGAGCGCAACGGCGTGGACGCGCGCAGCAGCCAGTTGCTGGAAGGCGCCCTGCGCGACTTCGACGTCCCCGACGGCGACGCCTTCTACTGGATCGCCTGCGAATCGGCACGCGCGCGGATGATGCGCAAGTTCGTCGAAGGCCACCTGGGGGTGCCCAAGGAGTGGATCCGCGCGACGGGGTATTGGAAGGCGGGCGGCGATCAGGACGAGTAGCACGCCAGGGCGCCCACATGCCGCCAGCTGGAACCGGAACCGGAACCGGAACCGGAGGGTAGGCCGTAGACACGGCAGTAAATTGTTGGTTTTGTCACAGAATTCACCTGGCCCGGGTTTTACAAAGCCACCTACCCATCGACGGATCTCGAGAGACGGGTTGCACATGGACAAGGCATTTCACGATATCGATCCCCGCGGCATCACGCTGAACCCGGACGGATCACTCAACTTCGCCAACCATCGATTGCGTGCCGCGGCGACCGCCTCAGCGAAGGCGGACGCCATTCGGCCCATGAGCGAAAACGCCGGAAGATGCACCAACTCCGGTACCTGCTCGTCCACCAACTACACCTGCAACAATACGGGCGACTGTTCCAAAGCCTCGAATGTCGGCTCTTGCGTAGGCGGCAACAGCTCTCTGCCGCCAGGTTGAGGCAGAACGATGCTGAGCGAAGCCACCATCGCCGAAGCGCTTTCTCCGCGCATTCTGTCCCTCATTCTCCTGCCGACCGAAAAATGCAACTTCCGCTGCACCTATTGCTATGAAGACTTTGCAATAGGACGCATGCAGCCGAGCGTGATCAGCGGCATCAAGGCGCTGATCGCCCATCGCGCACCGCACCTGGATCGGCTCAACATCTCCTGGTTCGGCGGTGAACCGCTCCTGGCGCGCGATGTCGTTCTGGAGATCGGCCAACACGCAAATGACGTTTGCGCGCAACACGGCGTGGCGTTCATCGCGGGCTTCACCACCAATGGCTACCTGCTGGAGCCGGCTCTACTGCAAAGGTTGACCGAACTCCGGCACCGCGAGTTCCAGATCACGCTGGACGGCGACGCGGAATGGCACGACAGGACGCGGATCACCGCCAACAAAGGCGCCACCTTCGAGAAGATCTGGTCGAACCTCCTCGCCTACCGGTCATTGGCAGCGGACTTCGCCATCTCGCTGCGGCTGCATCTGCACCAGGACAACATCGCATCGATGCGGCGCCTCTACGCCAGCCTGCATCGGGAGTTGCTGAGCGACGCACGTTTTTCTGTTTACTTCCACAAGGTCTCCAATTTGAGCGCGGGTGGCACGATCGGGGAAAAGATACTGCCGCGCGACCGCTACCTTGAAGCGATCTCCTACATCACGTCCTGCGTCGACCGCTCCCGAAACGACGAACGCCCACTGTCGGAAGAGCACCTGGATGGGTATATCTGCTATGCGGCAAAGCCGAACTCGCTGATGATTCGCGCCAACGGCAAGATCGGCAAATGCACTGTCGCACTCAATGACGATCGCAACGACCTGGGGCGTCTGCACGAGGACGGCACCATCGATATCGAGAACGACAAGCTGCGGCGTTGGATGAGCGGATTCTCCGATCTCTCCGAACAGACGCTTGGCTGTCCTCTTTCCACCCTGGCCAGCACTTGAGATGGATCCCAATGCCAACCCGCATCGACCCAGGCAACATCTCCTTAGGCAAGCATGCAGAAGTGCTGTTCGATGAATCGGAAGCGTCTACCGCTGCTGCGGTCGAAGTGCTTGCAGCGCGGCGCTTCGGCCCGCTAGCCACCAATGAAATTTGCAATGGGACAAACCCGGCATGCACGAATACAAATGACTGCTCACTGGGGAGCAATACCAACTGCAACAACAAAGGCTCCTGCTTCATTTCTACCGACCCAGGCATAGGCCAGGACTGACGCGCAACCATCAGGTAGATCGCCATGACCACGCATACGAACGATAGCCGCCGCAATTTCCTCTTCGGCACTGCCGCTACTGCAATTGCTGCGATCATTCCTGCCGCTGCTGCATCTGCGGCGGCAACCGGTGCCGGCGCTCCACAAGCGTCGTCTCCCGTCGGCCGCGCCCTGCCCGAGACGCAGATCTTCGCGGTGCAGGTCCTCGGCGACCTGCGCCAGCCGTCGACCGACCTGCAGCTGATCCCCGGCCAGCTCTCCGAGCCGCTGGCGCTCAAGGGCAACGGCACGTATCGGGTGAAGATCAGCCCGACCGAGATCACCACGCGCTTCGGGCCGATCTACCGGCTCACCCTGGCCGATGCGCAGGGCACGCCGCTGGAGGAGATGAACATCGGTAGCGACACCACCGCCACCTTCAGCCGCTACGGCGTGCAGGTCTACGCGCTGTCGATCGAACAGGCGATGTAAGCCGCCCGCAGGAAGCGCGTGGGGGCTAGAAACGCAAACGCCCGCCGGATGGCGGGCGTTTGCATTGCGGCGGACGGCAGCGCGCGACGCGCTGCCGCCACGCGCGCAGGCCGGCTTACTTGGCCGCTTCCTGCAGCGCTTCGGTGGTGATGCGGATCTTCACCTCGTCGCTGACGTTCGGCACGTAGGCGCCCAGGCCGAAGTCGCTGCGCTTGACCGTGGTGGTGGCGTCGAAGCCCAGCGCCGGCACCTTCTTCATCGGGTGCGGACCGGCACCGTTGAGGGTCACCGCCAGCACCACCGGCTTGGTCGTGCCCTTGATGGTCAGGTCGCCGGCGACGGTCAGCTTGTTGGCGCCGGCCGAGGTCACCTTGGTGCTCTTGAAGGTGGCGGTCGGGAACTTGGCGGCGTCGAAGAAGTCGGCGCTCTTCAGGTGCTCGTCGAACTTGGCGGTGAAGCTGTTGAGGCCGGACAGCGGCAGGGTCACGTTGACGCTGGACTTGCTCACGTCCTGGGCGTTGTAGACCAGGGTGCCGTCGACGTCGCCGAAATGCGCGGACGGGTTGGAGAAGCCGAAGTGGCTCCACTGCACCAGCACGTCGGTGTGGGCCGGGTCGAGCGTGTAGGTGCCGGAGACGCCCTTGGCGGCGGCAGCGGCGGCGGCCGGCGCGGCGAAGGCGCTGGTGGCCGGCTGGGCGACGACGACGGCCAGGGCCATGGCGAGCGGGAGCAGCAGTTTGCGGGTCTTGGTCATGGTGGAACTCCTTGAAAGGGTGATGGGACGAAACTGCGGCAGGCGCGGGCCTGCGGTGGGACAGGGAAGCGGGACGCGCGCGCTCACTCGATGCGCGCGGCCTCGTCGAAACTCAGCCGCGGCAGGCGCGGGAACAGGCCGCTGGGGTCGCCGTAGCCGAGGTTGACCAGGAAGTTGGATTTGATCGCAGTGCCTGCGAAGAACGCGGCATCCACCTTGGCGTTGTCGAAGCCGGACATCGGGCCGGCATCCAGGCCCAGCGCGCGCGCGGCCAGGATCAGGTAGGCGCCCTGCAGCGAGCCGTTGCGGAACGCGCCTTCGCTGCGGCCTTCGCGCGGGCCGTCGAACCAGCTCTTGGCGTCGGTGTGCGGGAACAGGTACGGCAGCTTCTCGTGGAAGTCCTCGTCGTGGGCGACGATCACCGTGACCGGCGCGGCCAGGGTCTTGGCCAGGTTGCCCTCGGACAGCGCCGGCTTGAGCTTTTCCTTGGCCTGCGGCGAGGTGACGAAGACGAAGCGCGCCGGGCTGCCGTTGGCCGCGGTCGGGCCCCACTTCACCAGGTCGTACAGGGCGCGCAGGGTGTCTTCGGCGACCGGCTTGTCCAGGAACGCGTTCTGGGTACGGGCGGTGCGGAACAACTGGTCGAGGGCGGCGTCGTGCAAGGCGTCGGACATGCGGGGAGTTCCTTGATCGAGGGAAGCGCCAGGATGCCGGTGGGGCCGTCCCGATGCGAGGCGGCCAGTGTAGAGTGGCACGATTGTCGCAACACCCGGCCGCAATGCAACGGATTACTACCAAACGTGAAACGATCGGACGCGACCTGGGCGATTAGCGATGGCCGCGCCGGCAACGCCCGCCAGGCCGAGGCGCTGGCCGCCGCGTTGGCGCCTGCGGCCGCGACACCGATCCAGCCGCGGTTGCTGCAGCCGCACATGCCCTGGCGCTGGCTGGCGCCGCGCTGGCTTCCCGGCGCCCAGCATGCCTACGGCGCGACCTTCGCCGAAGCGCTGCGGCAACCGCCGTGGCTTGCCGTGGGGTGCGGCCGCCAGGCGGCGCTAGCGACGCGGCTGCTGCGGGCACGCGGCAGCCAGGTGGTGCAGATCCTGGATCCGCGGCTGGATCCGCGACACTGGGACGTGGTGGTGGTGCCGGCCCACGATCGCCTGCGCGGCACCAACGTGCTGACCCTGCTCGGCAGCCTGCATCCCATCGACGATGCCTGGTTGGCCGCCGGGCGCGCGGCATTTCCTATGCTGGGCGCGCTGCCCTCGCCGCGCGTCGGCCTGTTGGTCGGTGGCCCATCCGGGCTGGCACCGTGGAGCGAAGCGCAGGCGCACGCCGCCTTCGCCGCGATCGCCGCACAGTTGCGCACGCACGGTGGCAGCATCCTCGCCAGCGCATCGCGGCGCACGCCGCCGGCGGTGGCCGCGGCCTTGCGTCGCGCGTTCGCCGATGTGCCAGGGGTTGTGTGGTGCGGCGCTGACGATGGCGCCAATCCCTACGCCGGCCTGCTCGGCTGGGCCGAGCGCCTGGCCTGCACGCCGGATTCGGTGAATTTGCTGTCGGAAGCCTGCGCCACGCGCGTGCCGGTGCAGGTGCTGATGCCGGAGACGGCGCGTGGCCGCGCCCTGGATTTCCATCGCGCCCTGCAGGCACGTGGACGACTGCTGCCTGTAGAGAATACCGGCGACGCGCACGCCACCGGCATCGAACCGCTGCGCGAAACCGCGCGGGTGGCCGCGCTGATCCGCGAGCACTTGGCGCTGGCCTGATCGGCCGCCGCGCCGGCGTCGCTGCCACGACGCCGACACGGCAACCGGGCCCAACGCCTCAGGGGTTGCTAGGCGAACGCGGCACGCCGGCCGGCGCCGCATCCAGCGCGCCGATCAGCAACCGCACCACCGGCGTGCCCAGGCCGACCGTGTAGTTGTACTTGCCCTTGATCGGCTGGTTGTTGTCGACCACGCCGTTGTAGCCGGGGATGCCGCGATGCAGCGCCTCCGGGCCATTGGCGGCCAGGCGGTACAGGTAGTCGTTGAGATTGCCCTGGCGGCCCTGCTTCTCCACCAGCAGCGCGACCGCGCTGGCGAACTCCGGCGCGGCGACGCTGGTGCCGATCACCGCCTCGATGCCGCCCTTGAAGTAGGTGGCGACCGAGCTGTCGCCGTCGCGGCAGGGTTGCGTGGCGATCGTCGGGCAGCCGCCGACCAGCATGCCGATGTCCGGCAGCGTCCGCATGGACGTGCGCGTGCCGCCGAGCGCACGCAACTGGTAGGCCGGGCGCTGGAACAACGTGCTGACGCCGCCGCCGGCGCCCCAGTAGCCGCCGGCCAGGTTCGCGCCGAAGCCGTAGTAGTCGGCGGTCTCCAGCGGATCGCCGTAGGCGCTTTCGCTCTTGTAGCCCGACTCCAGGCTGCCCTTCTTGTACGCGGTGAGCAGGTTGCCGCCGCCGACCGCGGTCACGTGCGGGCTGGCCGCCGGATGCTCGACGCCGGCGACGAAGTGGCCGTCCTTGTGGTCGACCGCGTACTGCGTGTCGGCGCAGTCCAGGCCGGCGTTGTCGCCGCTGGAGGCGACGAAGGTGATGCCCTGCGCGTTGCCCTGCTTGAACACCGCATCGTAGGGGCGCAGCAGCGAAGTGAAATCCTTGCCGCCGTTGTAGGCCGCGGTGTAGTACAGCTCGCAGCCGCCGAACGAGGAGCTGACCACGTCGGCCTGGTTGTCCTGCACGATCTGCCGATAGCCGGCCAGCACCGATGCGTCGGTCAGATCGGGGATCACGTACAGCAGCACGCGCGCGCCCGGCGCGCCACCGAGCGCCATCTCCACATCGAGCGCGGCTTCGCCCGCCGCGGCGTCGTTGCCGTCCTGCAGGCCCGGCTTGGCGCCGGCCACGTAGTGGCGCGCGTACAGCGTCGGGTTGGCGTGGTTGGCCGCGTAGCGGCTGAAGTTTTCGTGGTCGAACATCGCCTTGATGTCCGAATCCAGCACGTCGCTGCTGATCAGGATGGCGATGGTGCTGCCGCTGCCGTCAAGCCGGCGCTGCTGCCCGGCCGCGCCGGTCGTGGCCTGGTAGGACGGATAGCCGTAGGCCTGCTTGAGGTCGTTGTACCAGTAGGTCGTGCCGCCGGCGCCGTAGCGGTTGGCGGGATTCTTGGTGGACGCGCGCTGCCAGTTGACGTGCATCGGCGGCGCACCGCGGGTCAGGCCGGTCACGGTCGCATCGCTGTCGCGCAGCGCGGCCGGCAGTTGCAAGGGAGCGGCGGCGGCGAGGCGGGCCTGGTTGCCCTGCTGCACCTCGGCGGTCAGCGGCACCGCGAACAGCCGCTCGACGTTGTCCGCACTCGCGCTGACATGCAGGGTGGTGCCCTGCTCGGTGACGTTCATGTGCGCGGCCTGCAGCGCGGCACGCACTTGCGCGACCTGCGCCGGCGCCGGGGCGAAGCGGCGCTGGAACTCGGCCGGCGTCAGCCAGTGGTGGTATTGCGGCGAAACCGGATCCTGGATGTCGGCCAGCAGCGCGTCCAGCCCGGCCTGATCGCGCAACGGCAGGTGCACGTCGAAGCTGACCGGCGCGGAGCGCAGGGTTGCGGTCATTGCCGCGATGGAGGCATCGGGCGCAGCACTGGCGGTGCCGAGCGCGCACAGCAGGGAAGCGGACAACACGGCAGCCATCAAGGGCCGACGGCGGATGCGATCAAGCATGGGCGTCTCTCCGGGGGTAGAGCGAATGGACGAGGCCGTAGCGGCCTCGCGGTGGGAAATTCATCGCCCCTCTCCCATCGGGAGAGGAGTTGGGGTGAAGATGCGGAGCGCGAAGCGACCCATCGCTGCGAGGCTGCGCCCGTACCCTCATCCGCCCCTGCGGGGCACCTTCTCCCGATGGGAGAAGGGAGAGGCCGAGCCCCTCTCCCACCGGGAGAGGGGTTGGGGTGAGGGTACGGCGCGCGAAGCGCACGCGTGATCCGCCGCTGCGAGGCTGCGCCCGTACCCTCATCCGCCCCTGCGGGGCACCTTCTCCCGAGGGGAGAAGGGAGAAGCCAGAGCCCCTCTCCCATCGGGAGAGGGGTTGGGGTGAGGGTACGGCGCGCGCAGCGCGCACGCAGGCCGGTCGATGCGAGGACTCAGCGCAGCACACGAACGGCGATTCAGCGCAGATGGACACGGACGATGATCCAAGCGACACAAATGCGCTGCGCTTCCTGCTCATGTCTGCACGCATCGGCACGTCGTCGGGCTTGGGCGAGGCCTGATCATTGAGGAGGAATACACCACAAAACTTTGACGGCCGGCGCCGTTTTCGACTTTGTAAACAGCGCTTTTCACGGCGTTTCTGACACATGCGCGTACATGTGCTCGCCACCCGCCATGCGTGGCAATCGACGACACTCTGTATCGCATTGATGTCGAGGCATGCGGTGCCACGCCGTGTCTTCCGGCATGGCGCGCGATGGCCTGCTTGCCGCCATGACCCGCCTTGCGGATGCGCCGCGAACGCCATGCCACAGGACCGCTGCATGACAAACGCAACGCAGGTGACGCCAACCTGCAACGTCGCTGTCGCATCGTGTGCGCACTTCCTTTACGAATCCCCTTGCGCATGCCTCTCCATTCCCTGCTGAGCACGGCGATCCTCGCCGCCCTGTTGTCGCCCTTCGCCGCCACCGCCGCGGAGCCCGCCGCTGCCGATGGCGCTGCGTCCGACGTGCAGCAACTCGACGCGGTATCGGTGATCGGCCAGGGCGAGACCCGCCAGGTGCAGCGCATCACCGCGCAGGACGTGGCGGTGCTGCCGCCGGGCACCAGCATCCAGAAGCTGCTCAACCGCATTCCCGGCGTCAACGTGCAGTCCAACGACGCCTTCGGCGCCAACGAGGAATCGCAGACCATCAGCCTGCGCGGTTTCAACGGCACCCGCCTGGGCTACACGCTCGACGGCCTGCCGCTGGGCGACAACGCCTACGGCAACTACAACGGCCTGAACATCAGCCGCGCGCTGATCGCCGAGAACTTCGGCGGCGTGGAACTGGCCTCGGGCATCGGCAGCCTGGGCACCGCCTCCACCAGCAACCTCGGCGGCACGGTGCAGTACTACTCGGACGATCCGTCCACCGAGGTCGGCGTGCGCCTGGCGCAGACCGTCGGTTCGGACAACAACCGCCGCACCTACCTGCGCCTGGATACCGGCGAGCACAACGGCTTCTCCGCCTACCTGTCCGGCATCTACGCCGACGCCGACATGTGGGCCAAGCCGGAATCGCCGACCCACACCGCGCAGTTCAACGGCAAGGGCGTGTACCAGTTCGAGGGCGGCAAGATCACCGCCTTCGTCGACACCTCGCGCACCTCGCAGGCCGACTACGCCTACCTGTCCAAGAGCGGCCTGCACCGCGGCCTGGGCTGGGACTGGAATCTGTACGCGCCGGACTGGCAGCGTGCGCTGGCCGCGGCCTACTGCGCGCCGGCCACGCGCGACCCCAGCCGTTGCGGCTACAGCGGCGGCGTGGACAACACCGACGACGCCTACTACCAGAGCCGCGCGCTGCGCAACGACGACCTGTACTACCTGGCCGGCGACTTCCAGCCGTCGGATACGGTGAGCGTGCACACCCAGGTCTACCACCACGAGAACGAAGGCCAGGGTCACTGGTGGTCGCCGGGCCAGCCGTCCTACCCGGGCACGCCGCAGGCACTGCCGATCTCGATCCGCAGCACCAACTACACCATCAACCGCACCGGCGGCATCGCCTCGCTGGGTTGGGACATCGGCCCGCACCACCTGGAAGCGGGCGTGTGGTACGAGCGCAACAAGCACCACGTCGAGCGCAATTTCTACTGGATCGACGGCCCGATCGACGACGACATCTTCCTGAGCAACCCGAACCGGCGGCTGTTCTCGCAGGACTACGTCATCACCACCAAGCAGGCCTACGTGCAGGGCACCTTCAAGCTGCTCGACGATCGCCTGACCCTGGACATCGGCGCCAAGAGCCCGCACACCACGATGACCGCGCGCGAGACCCCGGGGATCGCGGTGGAAGCGCCGGTGGCCAACGGCGAACTGAAGGCCAGCAAGGCGCTGCTGCCGCAGGCCGGCGTGCGCTACCGCCTGGCCGAGGGCCAGGAAGTGTTCGCCTCCTACGCCGAGAACATCGCCGCGTTCCAGGGCGGCGGCGCCGGCGGCCCGCTGCTGGTCACCCAGGCCTCGTTCGACGCCAGCGTCGGCGCGCTGCAGCCGGAGAAGTCCAAGACCTTCGAAGCCGGCTACCGCCTGGTGCGCGACCAGTTCGAGGCCTCGCTGGTCGGCTACGACGTCACCTTCGACAACCGCCTGCTCTCGCTCAACCCGTGCCCGAGCATCCAGCAGGGCACCACCCCGGCGTGCACCACGCGCTTCTTCAACGTCGGCTCGGTGAGCAGCCGCGGCGGCGAGTTGACCTTCATCTGGAAGCCGAACGCGCACCTGCAGTGGTACAACTCGGCCTCGATCAACCGCTCCACCTACGACGACAACTACGTGCAGAACGGCGTGGTCATCCCCACCGCCGGCAAGGTCACCGTGGACACGCCCAAGCGCATGTTCGCCAGCGAACTCAGCTGGACCTGGAACGGCTGGAACGCCAACCTGCGCGGCAAGTACACCGGCCAGCGCTACTACACCTACACCAACGACCAGGGCTTCGGCGGCTACACCTCCTTCGATGCCGGCGCCGGCTACGATTTCGGGGCGGTGTCGTTCCTGCAGGACCTGAAGCTGTCGTTGAACGTCACCAACCTCACCGACAAGCGCTACGCCTCCAACCTCACCGCCTTCAGCAACAGCGACCCCAACGGCCGCTCGCTGGCCTTCCATGCCAGCGCGCCGCGGCAGGCGTTCCTGACCCTGGACGCGCGCTTCTGAGCGCGTCCATCCTGTCCGCCCGCCCCCGCACCGGAACGCATGCGATGATCCGATCCACCTCCTGGTTGTTGGGATGCGCGATGGCCGTGTTGACGACCACCGCGGCGGCCGCACCGGCCGCCGCACCGGGCGAGAGCAAGCCGCTGGTGATCGGCCACCGCGGCGCCAGCGCGTTGCGCCCCGAACACACCCTGGCCTCCTACGCCAAGGCCATCGCCGACGGCGCCGACTTCATCGAGCCGGACTTGGTCTCGACCAAGGATGGCGTGCTGGTGGCGCGCCACGAGAACGAGATCGGTGGCACCACCGACGTGGCCGCGCATCCGGAGTTCGCCGCGCGCAAGACCGTCAAGCAGATCGACGGACAGCGCGTGGAAGGCTGGTTCACCGAGGACTTCACCCTGGGCGAGCTGAAGACGCTGCGCGCGCGCGAGCGCCTGCCGCAACTGCGCGGCATTGCCTTCGACGGGCAGTTCCAGGTGCCGACCCTGGACGAGATCATCGACTTCACCGCGGCCGAGTCGGCCACGCGCGGGCGGCCGATCGGGCTGATCCCGGAGATCAAGCACGGCACCTACTTCCGCGGGCTCGGCCTGGCGATGGAAGACAAGCTGGTCGCCACGCTCGATGCGCATGTCTACACGCGCAAGGCGCCGGTGGTGATCCAGTCGTTCGAGATCGGCAACCTCGAGTCTCTGCACGGCAAACTCGGCGACACCCATCCGAACGTGCGCCTGGTGCAGTTGCTGGGCGATCCCAAGGACCGCCCGGGCGACCAGTTGCGCGACGGCCCGACCTACGCGCAGATGGGCAGCGCGCAGGGCCTGCGCGCGATCGCCAGGTACGCACAGCTGGTCAGCCCGAGTCTGCGCGCGATCGTGCCGGTGAACGCCGACGGCGCGCTGGGCGCGCCCACGCCCTTCGTCGCCGACGCGCACGCGGCCGGCCTGCAGGTGATTCCGTACACCTTCCGGCCCGAGAACTATTTCCTGCCCAAGCAGCTGCAGGACGCACGCGGCCCGGCCGCGGTGAACGCCGCCGGCAGCATGAAGGAAATGCGCGCGCTGATCGATGCAGGCATCGATGGCTTCTTCACGGACGACCCGGCCGTGGGTCGCGCCGCGGTGGACGGGACACCGCCGCCGGCGCGCTGAGGCCGGGAGTGGGGATTGGGGAATCGCAACAGCGGTTCCCATTGCGGCGTTCCTCCTGTAGATACCGTCTTACCCCCTAGCAGGCAAGGCCCCTTTTCGGGTCGAACGCGGTGCCCGATTTGAGGACGCCATAGGCGAGGTGCAGGAGCTTGCGCATGGCGGCGCACACGATCTGCTTGCCGGCTTTGCCGCGTTCGCTTAGCCGCTGTTTCAGCGCCCGGATGACCGGGTTGTGGGTCATGGCTACCAGGGCCGGCATGAACAGGCCCGCGCGCAGGCGGGGCGAGCCGGTGCGCGAGATGCAGACATGGCCTTTGCGGTCGCCCGACTCCTGCAGGCACGGATTCAGGCCGGCGAAGGCGGTCACCGCCGAGGCATCGGCAAAGCGCCTCACATCGCCAAGCTCGGCCAGCATCAAGGCCGCACTGGTGTCGGCGATGCCCTGGATGCTCACCAGTAACTCGCGCTGCCCCCGCAAGGTCGGATCCTGGTCGATATGGTCATCGATGGCCTGCTCGATCTGGGCGATGTGATGTTGCAGATCGGCCAGATGGACCTGGATCGAGTCCTTCACCTGGGCCGGAGCGACGTCCAGCCGGTTGCGCTCCATCTGCAGCATCTGTTGCAAGTCCTGGCGCCGGCGCACCAGTGCCTTGAGTTGCTTGAGCGCCGGCGGATCAGGGTGCCAACGGCGTAACTGCTCGCGGTGACGCAGGGCATAGCTGGCGATCAGCTTGGCATCGCTGCGATCGGTCTTGACCCGGCTGAGCTGGCTGCGTGCGTACGCGGCCGTCTGCGCCGGGTTGAGCACGCACACCCGATAGCCTCGTGCGTGGAGGAACTCGGCCAGTGCCTGGTGGTAGGTGCCAGTGGCCTCCATGGCGATCCAGCTCTCGGGCTGCGCATGCGTCTGCAGCCATGCCTGCAGGGCCTGGAAGCCCTTGGCATCGTTGGACAACTTGGCCTTGGTACGGTGCTTGCCATTGGTCAGTTCGATGGCCACATCGAAACTGCGTTTGGCGACGTCGATGCCGATGACGGGAGACATACGCGATTCCTCCATCGTGTCAGGGTCATGATCGGCGCTGGGCCCGGTCCTGCCTTGTCGATGCGAGTTCACGCCGGGGGCGGACTCTGGATACCGTTCGGACACCCAAGGGCCAGCATGTGGAGAGGGGAGCCGATCTACGATGCAAGCTCTAAGCTTCAGGAGCGACTGGACTTCCCACACCTCCTCCGATGATCAGTCGGAAGACATGACGCCTGTTTAGGGGCGCCAGGTCCAGATACAAGGAGCGGCTTCAGCCGCGATGCGTGGAGGCCGGGGGCGCACTGTGCGAAGCGGATGCGCCATCGGGTGGGGACTGAAGTCCCTCCCACAATGCAGCTTCCCGGCAGTGCCGGTGCGGTGAAGCGGGGATTGGGGAATCGCAATCGCGCTTCCCATCGTGGGGTTTCCCACGGTAGGAGCGGCTTCAGCCGCGACCACGCGAGATCGGGAAATGCTCTGTCGCGGCTGAAGCCGCTCCTACGACGCAGGGGTGCGTTGAGATCGTCCACACGCCCGGCATTGGTCATGGTGCGTCCAGGCCGCGATAATGCGCGCCCACCGCTCCTGCCTCGATCGCCGTGTCCTCCGTCGCCGCTCCCTCGCCCACCTTTGCCACATTGACCCCGCGCGCGCTGCTGCTGTCCGTGCTGGCGATGGGCGCGGTGGTGCTGCTGTCGAACGTGCTGGTGCAGTTCCCGATCAACGACTGGCTGACCTGGGGCGCCTTCAGCTATCCGCTCGCGTTCCTGGTCAGCAACCTGATCAATCGCCGCTTCGGCCCGCGCGCGGCGCGGCGGGTGGCCTGGTGCGGGTTCGCGCTGGCGGTGCTGCTGTCGATCTGGATCGCCACCCCGCGCATCGCCGCGGCCTCGTGCCTGGCCTTCATCGCCGCGCAGTTGCTGGACATCACCGTGTTCGACCGGCTGCGCCGCGGGCGCTGGTGGCGTGCGCCGATCGTCGCCACCACCTGCAGCGCGACCCTGGACACCACGATCTTCTGGTCGATCGCCTTCGCCGGCTCGGCGCTGCCCTGGTTGAGCTGGGCCGCCGGCGATCTGGCGGTGAAACTGGGCATCGGCGTGTGCCTGCTGGCGCCGTTCCGCGCACTGCTGTGGCGGATGGCGCCGACGCGGTAGCTGTGTAAGACATCGATAGTGCAGCAATCCGCCGCCTCCACCCGTCGCGGCTGAAGCCGCTCCACAGTGGCGGCGTCGGCGCTGCCGGGAACTGCATTGTGGGAGGGACTTCAGTCCCGACGGCCGACTAGGGCTGCACTCTTCCACCTTCGCGCGTCGCGGCTGAAGCCGCTCCTACAGTGGCGGCGTCGACGCTGCCGGGAACTGCATTGTGGGAGGGACTTCAGTCCCGACGCGCGGTGTCGAACGCGCTGCACTGCGCCATCGCAACGCATGCACACTCCTGGGCAGAGCGGCTCCCACACAGCCTGCCGCTCTCGCGACCGTGGCATCCCGCAGCCCATGCCCATTCGCTGGACAGCAGCCGCAGCATCCTCTCGACGCAGCGCGCCCGCCGCGCCTCAGTGCGCCGCCTCATCGCCTGCACGCCCTTCGACGAACACCAGGTCCAGGGCGGCCGCGGCCTGGCGAATCGCCCCACGCGCCGCGGCGATCTCGGCGGTGGGCGCGGTCAGGCGCGGACGCCGGTCCAGTGTGCAGGCCAGGCCGGCCTCCACCAGCGTGGCGTGCGCGGCATGCAGGCCCGCCGCGATGGACGGTGGCAGCCAGCCGCTGTGCGCCAGCGCGTCGATCAGCGCCTGGGTGTCGCGCGGCGCCAGCAGCGCCGGCTGCTGCGCGGCGTCGAGCAGCACGCCGGCCTGCACCAGGAACTCCAGGTCGACCAGGCCGCCGGCGCCCTGCTTGAGGTCGAAGCGCGCGGCATCGCTGCGGTCCAGCTCGGCGCGCATGCGCGCACGCATCTTGCGCACTTCCTCGCGGAGCGCTGCGGCCTCGCGCGGGCGTGCCAGGGTCTGCGCGCGCACCTGCTCGAACTGCTGCAGCAGCGCCACGTCGCCGGCCACGCCGCGCGCGCGCACCAGCGCCTGATGCTCCCAGGTCCAGGCGCGGTCGCGCTGGTACTCGCGGTAGCTGGCCAGCGACGACACCAGCGCGCCCTTGCCGCCGTCCGGGCGCAGACGCACGTCGATGTCGTACAGGCGGCCGCCGCCGGTGACCGCGCCGAGCAGGGCGATCACCTTCTGCGCCAGCCGCGCGAACCAGCGCCCGCTCTCCAGCGGCCGTGGCCCGGCCGAGGCTTCCACGCCCGGCGGATGGTCGTACAGGAACACCAGGTCCAGATCCGAACCGATGCCCAGCTCCACGCCACCGAGGCTGCCGTAACCGACGATGGCGAAACTGCCGCCCGGCACCTCGCCGTGCGCGGCGACCAGCTCGGCGCGGGCCAGGCGCAACACGGTCAGCACCACCGCTTCGGCCAGCTGCGCCAGTTGGCGAGCGCTGTCGAGTGCAGGCTGGCGCCGATCCAGCGTGGCCAGGGCGATGCGGAAACTCAGCGCCTGGCGCGCTTCGTTGAGGCCGCGCAAGGCCGCTTCCGGATCGTCGCCGGCCGCGGCGACCGCGGCATCGCACAACCGCTGCATCGCCGCCAGATCCGGCATCGGGCCGTCCACGCGGCTGTCGAGCAGTTCGTCCAGCAGCAGCGGGTGCGCCGCCAGCCGTTCGGACAGGAACGCGCTGCGCGCCAGCACATCGACCAGCCGCGCCAGCGCGCTGGGCTGTTCGTCGAGCAGGGCCAGATAGCTGGCGCGGCGCAGGATCGCCTGCAGCAGGCCGAGCACGCGATGCAAGGCGGCATCGGCCTGCGCCGAGCGCGCCGCGGCGTGCAGCAGCGCCGGCAACACCCGGTCCAGGCGCGCGCGCGCGGCATCGGACAGGCTGCGCACACCCAACGACTGCACGAAGCCGCGCAAGGCCTGGTCGGCGCCGTCAGGGTCTGCGAAACCAGCGGCGCGCAGCACCTGCACCTGGCCACCATCGGGCAGGCCGCGCCAGTAGTCGGCCAGCGCATCGGGCGCCAGCGTGCGTTCACGCGGCGCCAGCAGTTCGGCGAACTCGGCAGCGACGCGGTCGCGCTGTACCTGCAGCGCCGCGTGCAGCGCGGCCCAGTCGGCATAGCCGAGGCCGAAGGCGATGCGTGCGCGGTCCAGCGGATCCTCCGGCAGCGCATGGGTCTGCGCATCGCGCAACATCTGCAGGCGATTCTCCACCCGGCGCAGGAAGCGGTAGGCCTGCTCCAGCGCAGCGCCGTCCTCGGCCGCGACCTGGCCGGCGGCGACCAGCGCGCGCAACGCCGGCAACAGGCGACGCTCACGCAAGGCGGCTTCGCGGCCGCCGCGGATCAACTGCAGCGACTGCACCAGGAACTCGATCTCGCGGATGCCGCCGGCGCCGCGCTTGATGTCGTCCAGGCGGTCGTGGCGCGCGACCTCGGCGGTGATCGCTGCCTTCATCTCGCGCAGGCCGTCCAGCGCGGTGTAGTCGAGATAGCGCCGGTACACGAACGGGCGCAGCGCCTGCAGCCACTCCTCGCCGGCGGCGATGTCGCCAGCCACCGCGCGTGCCTTCAGCCAGGCATAGCGTTCCCAGTCGCGGCCTTCGCGCTGGAAATACTGATCCATGCCGGCGAACGACAGCGCCACCCGGCCGGCCGTGCCGAACGGGCGCAGGCGCAGATCCACGCGGTGCGCGAAGCCGTCGGCGGTGGTCTCGTCGAGCAGCCGCGCCAGGCGCTGGCCGAGCCGCGCGAAGTATTCCTCGGCGGCCAGCGCCCGCGCGCCATCGGACTCGCCGCCCTGCGGATAGGCGTAGACCAGGTCCACGTCGGAGGAGAAATTCAGTTCACCGCCGCCGAGCTTGCCGAGGCCGAACACCACCAGCCGCTGCACGCTGCCGTCGGCGGCACGCACCACGCCGTGGCGCGCGGCGAATTCGCCCTCCAGCGCCTGCAGCGCCAGCGCCAGGCAGTCCTCGGCCAAGTGCGTGCTGCCGGCGAGGGTGGCATCGACATCGTCCAGCCCCAGCACGTCGCGCCACACCAGCCGCGCCGAGGCCGCCGCGCGGTAGCGGCGCAACTGCGCCGGCCATGCGGCGGGCTGCGCCGGCCATGCGGCGGGCTGCGCCGGATCCAGCTGCGGCAGCGGCAACGGCGGTGGGTCCGGCTGCGCCAGGTGCGCGAGCAAGGACGGCTGCCGGCACAGCGTGTCGAGCAGGAAATCGCTGGCCAGCAGCGCGCGCGCCAGCGCAGGCTCGAAATCGGGGAAAGATGGCCATGGCTGCGCGGCCACGGCCTGGCGCAGGCGCGCCAGGCTGCGATCGAGTGTGGGCTGCAGGGCGGCGGGAACGGCGACGGAAGCGTTGTGCATCGGTCGATTCTGGCATCCCGGGCGTTCAGGCACATCCAACAGCGCATGCGTTTCGCGGCTCGTCCGAAGCGCCATTGCGTTGTAGGAGCGGCTTTAGCCGCGATAGGCATTCCCGGGAACGCCCCGTCGCGGCTAAAGCCGCTCCTACGGGATGCTTCTGCCTTTCACCATGCAAGGCGTTCGGCATCGCTCCCTCATTGCAACTGCGATCGGCTCAAAGCGACACGCCACCATCCGCGTGCACGCAGCACCACGCGCCAGGCGTGTGTCGAGGCAATGCCCGCTGCGCGTCGGCCGCGCGGTTGAGGCGTCGCAAACACGACGCCGCACGCGCCACGCGTTGCCGCACATCGCCGCAATACGCATCGTTTCACGCCATATTCGCCGCGTTTCGCAGACCCTGCCGCCCGGCCGAATCGGGCGATGGTGTATCATGCGCCCCTCGACGGAGCCCCGCGTGATCACGCGCACCCGCTCCGTCTCTTCGATCCCGCGGCGTCGTGGTGTTGACGCGGCCATCCGGGATCGTGCCCCCGCAGACCAGTGCGGCGCCTCTTGCGCCCTTCCGTCTTGCTTTGCCTGCCCTGTGCGGGCCGGGGGTCATGACCTCACCGTTCCAGACAGGAGAAGACATGTCGGAGTTCCACGCCCATTTCGGATGGTTCAAGCGCCGCCGCCAACTGCGGGTGGAAGAAGTCACCGTCGTCGACAAACCCATGCTCAAACGGGCGGTCGGCGCGGCGGCGCTGGGCAACGCGATGGAATGGTTCGACTTCGGCGTGTACGGCTATCTCGCCGTGACCCTGGGCCACGTGTTCTTCCCCAGCACCAACCCGACCGCGCAGCTGATCGCCACGTTCGCGACCTTCACCGTGGCGTTCCTGGTGCGTCCGCTGGGCGGGCTGGTGTTCGGCCCGCTGGGCGATCGCTACGGCCGGCAGAAAGTGTTGGCCGCGACCATGATCCTGATGGCGCTGGGCACGTTCTCGATCGGCCTGATCCCCTCCTACGAACGCATCGGCATCTGGGCGCCGATCCTGTTGCTGGTGGCGCGGCTGGTGCAGGGCTTTTCCACCGGCGGCGAATACGGCGGCGCGGCGACCTTCATCGCCGAGTATTCGACCGACCGCAATCGCGGCTTCATGAGCAGCTGGCTGGAGTTCGGCACGCTGGCCGGCTACATCGCCGGCGCCGCCACGGTGACCGCGCTGCACGTCGCGCTGAGCGATGCGCAGATGCTCGACTGGGGCTGGCGCGTGCCGTTCCTGATCGCCGGCCCGCTGGGCCTGCTCGGCCTGTACATGCGCATGAAGCTGGAGGAAACCCCGGCGTTCCAGGCCTATGCCGAAGAGGCGGAGAAGCGCGAGCACGACGCGCCGGGCCTGGGCGCGCTGTTCCGCATCCACTGGCCGCAGCTGCTCAAGTGCGTGGGCCTGGTGCTGGTGTTCAACGTCACCGACTACATGCTGCTGACCTACATGCCCAGCTATCTCAGCGTCACGATGGGCTATGCCGAGAGCAAGGGATTGCTGCTGATCATCATCGTGATGCTGGTGATGATGCCGCTCAACGTGGTCGGCGGACTCTTCAGCGATCGCCTGGGACGCAGGCCGATGGTGATCGGCGCATGCATCGCGCTGCTGGTGCTGGCGATACCGTGCCTGCTGCTGATCGGCACCGGCAACGACTGGCTGATCTTCCTCGGCCTGATGCTGCTGGGCGTGGCCCTGGTGTGCTTCACCAGCTCGATGCCGTCGACCTTGCCGGCGCTGTTCTACACGCCGGTGCGCTACAGCGCGCTGTCGATCGCCTTCAACGTGTCGGTGTCGCTGTTCGGCGGCACCACCCCGCTGGTCACCGCGTGGCTGGTCGAGCGCACCGGCGATCCGCTGGTGCCGGCGTACTACCTGATGGGTGCGGCAGTGGTGGGCATCGCGACGATGGTCTTCGTGCGCGAAACCGCCGGCCTGCCGCTGCGCGGCTCGCCGCCAGCGGTCGCCAGCGAAGCCGAGGCGCACGCGCTGCTGCGCAGCGACGAGCCGCTGACCGTGGATCCGACCCGGCCGGAACTGCCGCCGTCGCCGGAACCGCCGTCGCAGGCCATGCCGACCTGACGCCATCGCGGAAGCTGCACGCTGGCCGTACCCGATACGGCCAGCGAAGACGTCCCCGAAACGTGGCGCATCGACGCCACTGCGCCGGATGACGGGATCGACATCCCAGACCACGCCGTCGCACCGTGTCCGCGCTCGCCCCAGCCCAAGAAACAGGCAATAAAAAAGCCCGCTTGCAGCGAACTGCCAGCGGGCTTTGCTCCCTCCCCCACGTCGGGATGCAGGGCGATCTTGGGCGCTTTTTTTGGACATTGCACGCTGCACTGCAAAACGATACCGGGCAGTACATTCTGCGGTGTTGGCGGGAATGGGGAAACGGGAATAGGGAATGGGAACAGCGGGCGGATGCGCGCCTTGTGCATGTCCGCGTATTCCCGGCGCCGCGATGCATTGCCCCACCCTTGGCCGGTGCACTGATCGCGGCGCACGGCACGACGCGTTCGCCGTCGCGCTAGGGCGATGCGGCCGGTGCCGGCGCCTCTGGCAGCCACGCCGGTTGCTTGTCGTACCATTCGCGCGCGCCGAGCAGATGCCATTGCCGTTGTTCGCCGCGCAAGGCCACGCCCACGCCGAGCACGCCCCAGCGCGCATACAGATCGCCCTGCGTTCCGGCGTCGCCGACGCGCAGGCGCGCGCGCAAGGCCACCCGTTCGTTCTCTGCCGAGACCCGATCCAGCCATAGCGCGTCCTTGCGCCAACGCAGCTGACCGCTGGCCTGCAGTTGGCCGGCGTCGGCCAGCTTCAACAACCACGCCGGCGCATCGCTGTGCTGCGCGAACACCGCCAGCACCGGGCCGGCGTCGCGCATCTGCATCTGCACCTGCGCATCGGCCTGCACCGGCGCCGCCGCGGCGATGCGGCCCTGCGGAATGCGCAGCGTGGCCCACCAGTCGCCTTGCTTGGGCTGGGTGCCGTAGCGCACGCCCTGCAGGCGCAGCGTGCTGCCGCTCAGATCGAAGCGCTTGTCCTGCAGTTCGGCGCGGCGCAGCCGCGCGTCCAGGTCGAGATCGCCGGCCAGTTCCAGGCCCGCGGTCTGCAGCCGCGCCTGGCGGCCGAGCACGCGCACGCTGCCCTGGCCGACCTGGCCGGACGCGTCCAACTGCAGGTCGCCGCTGAGCCGGCCGTCGCCACCGAGCACGCGCACCTGCGCCGCCGGCAGGTAGCGGTTGTAGGCACGCAGGTCGGGCACACGCGCGTCGGCGAAGCGCAACCGCGCCTGCAACGAATCGCGCAAGGTGGCCAGTGCGCCATCGCCCTGCAAGTCCAGTTGCAGGTTCTCGCCTTCGACGAAACTCGCCTTCGGCTCGGCCAGCGGCGCCAGCACGAAACGGCGCATGCGCACATCCAACTGTGTGCGCGGCTGTTCGGCGCTGCCGACGATGCGGCCGACCGCCTGCGCCTTGCCGCTCAGCCGCACGCGCATGATCTCCGCCACCGCCTGCACGTCGGGCACGTCGAGACGGCTGCCGGGCTGCAGCGCGCCCTGCCGCAGCAGCAGATCGGCGGCGACGTCGCCGCCGCCGTCGAGCTGGAACCAGGGCTTGCGCACCAGCAGGTCGCTGATCCAGTTCAACGATTCGAAATGCCAGCGCCCCTGCACGCGGCCGGAGGTGCGCGGCAGCAGCGCCGCCGGGTCGGCGAACGGCACCTGGCGCCCGGCGATGCGCAGGTCGGCATCGAGCATGCTGCGCGGATCGACCTGGCCGGGCAGGCGCGCGCGCGCGCGGATGCTGTCGCCCTCCACGTCCAGCAGCAGCGCCAGCACGCCGCGATCGGTGGCGCCGACGCCGGCATGCAACGGCACCCGCCAGTTGAGCGTGCTGCCGGGCTGCAGCGCGCCGCGCAGCAGGTGCAGATCGGCCTGAATGTGACCGAGCCCAGGTTCGGTGCTCAGCTTGGTGGTGTCGCCGGCGGTGTCGATGCGCAGCGCCACGCTGCGTCCGTGCACGCGCAGCGCCAGGTCGGTGATATCCAGCTTGCGCAGCCCCGGCGCCTGCGCGCGGTAGTGGCGCGGGAACGAGAAGCGCGCGTCCAGCGTGGCCTGGTCGGCGATCTGGCGCTTGCCGTAGCGCACGCTGGCGTCCTCGAACACGATCTGCGAGCGGAACAGTTCCGACGGGCCGCCGCGCAACTGCTTGAGGAAGCCGACGGTGCCGTGGCCCTTGCCCTCGATCGCCAGCTCGCCGAAGCGCGCGCGCTGCAGCGTGCCGCTGTGGATCGCATCGAAGCGCAGGGTCCAGCCCTGGTCGCTGGGCGGCGGCGGCGGGATCATGTCGTCGACGCGGTCCATCTCGCCGATCACGTTCACCGCTTCCATCCACGGCAGGCGCACTTCGCGATGCAGCAGCGGCAGCAGCGCGATGCGCGCGCTGACGCGGTCGGCGCGCACCTGCCAGACGTTGCGTTGCACATGGCCGCGCATGCGCACGTTCCAGGCGGTGATGAAGCCGGGCAGCACGGTGAATGCCGGCCCGGTGTGCATGCGGAACTTCTCCGGCTTGCGGTTGGTGGCCAGGTCGAACAGCGGCGTGTTGAGGAACACGTTGCCGGCCAGCAGATACAGCAGGTACGCGATCAACAGGCCGCGCAGGAGCAGGCGCCAGCCGCGCGGCAAACGCCGGTAGCGCGCGTGGACGGCAGTCAGTGGGCGAGTGAGGAGCGGCACCGCCGCACTATCGCCGCGGCGCGGCGTGGAGAGCGTGAAAACGGCACCGCCGCGCACCCGGCGTTGCGCGGCGGTGCACGCATGGCCGCCAGATCGCATCCGTTGCACCGGCGGCGCGCGCGCTGCGTCCCGCCGTCGCAATGCCGGGCTCCACCAGGAGAAGGGAGAAGCCAGAACCCCTCTCCCACCGGGAGAGGGGTTGGGGTGAGGGTCCGGTGCGCGCAGCGCCGCACACATCGCGCAGACAGTGGCGTGCGTCCGCATCTCTGCGTTTGGTGGCGCACGCATGGGCTGCCGCGCGACAGGCGCGGAAAGTGGGGACGCACCCCAGGGCGGGCCGGGTCCCGATCCGCGATAATTGCCGTCCCCTTCCCACGTCATGGTCGCCGCATGTCCGCCGAACGCATCCTCCATCCCCGCCTGCGCGAGCGCATCGTCAGCGCCGAGGCCGCGGCGGCGTTGATCCAGCCGGGCGAGACGGTGGCGATGAGCGGCTTCACCGGCTCCGGCTATCCCAAGGCGGTGCCGATGGCGCTGGCGCAGCGCATCGAGGCGGCGCACCTGCACGGCCAGCCGTTCAAGATCCAGCTGATGACCGGCGCCTCCACCGCGCCGGAACTGGACGGCGCGCTGGCCAAGGCCGACGGCATCGCCCTGCGCATGCCGTTCCAGTCCGACCCGGACGCGCGCCAGCGCATCAACGCCGGCAGCCTGGACTACATCGACATCCATCTCAGCCATGTCGCCCAGCACGTGTGGTTCGGCTTCTACGGGCAGATCGACACGGCGGTGGTGGAAGTGTCCGGCATCCGCGAAGACGGCAGCCTGATCCCGTCGACCTCGATCGGCAACAACAAGACCTGGCTGGACCTTGCGAAGAAGGTGATCGTCGAGGTCAACGACTGGCAGCCGGCCGGCATCGACGGCATGCACGACGTGTACTACGGCACCGCCTTGCCACCACACCGCAAACCGATCCCGTTGCTGCATGCCGACGACCGCATCGGCGAGCCGTCGCTGCGCTGCGACCCGGACAAGATCGTGGCGGTGGTGCGCACCCACGGCCCTGACCGCAACAGCCCGTTCACTGCGGCCGACGCCACCAGCCAGCGCATCGCCGAGCACCTGATCGCGTTCTTCCAGCACGAGGTCGGCAAGGGCCGGCTGCCGCCCAACCTGCTGCCGCTGCAGTCCGGCGTGGGCAACATCCCCAACGCCGTGCTGGCCGGGCTTGCCAGCAGCGGCTTCCGCGATCTCAGCGCGTTCACCGAAGTGATCCAGGACGGCATGCTCGACCTGCTGCGCAGCGGCGTGCTCAAGGTCGCCTCGTGCACCGGCTTCGCGCTGAGCCCGGAGGCCAACGAGGAGTTCAAGCGCAACATCGATTTCTACCGCGAGCGCATCATCCTGCGCACGCAGGAGATCTCCAACCATCCGGAACTGGTGCGGCGGCTGGGCTGCATCGGCATGAACGGCATGATCGAGGCCGACCTGTACGGCAACGTCAATTCCACCCACGTGATGGGCAGCCGCATCATGAACGGCATCGGCGGCTCCGGCGACTTCGCCCGCAATGGTTTCCTGTCGATCTTCCTCAGCCCCAGCACCGCGAAGAACGGCAGCATCTCGTCGATCGTGCCGATGGTCAGCCACGTCGACCACACCGAGCACGACGTCTCCATCATCGTCACCGAGCATGGCTTGGCCGACCTGCGCGGCCTGCCGCCGCGGCAGCGCGCGCAGCAGTTGCTCACGCACTGCGTGGACCCGAGCTACCGCGCGCAGCTGCAGGACTATTTCGATCGCGCCCTGCACGCCAGCTACGGCAAGCACACCCCGCATCTTCTGCCTGAGGCGCTGTCCTGGCACCAGCGCTGGCTGGACACCGGCACGATGCACGCGGGCGGCTGAGCGGGGCGCCGACAGTGGGTATGCTGCGCCGATGCTGACCACCCTGGCGGTTTCCTCCTATCGTTCCCTGCGCGAGCTGGTGCTGCCGCTGGCCGGGCTGACCCTGATCACCGGGGCCAACGGCAGCGGCAAGTCCAACGTCTATCGCGCGCTGCGCCTGCTCGCCGACACCGCCCAGGGCGGAGTGATCGCCGCGCTGGCCCGCGAAGGCGGTTTGCCGTCGGCGCTGTGGGCCGGCCCGGAGACGCTGAGCCGCGCGGTCCGGCGCGGCGAGCATCCGGTAGAGGGCACGGTGCGGCAGCAGGCCGTCGGGCTGAAACTGGGCTACGCCAGCGACGCGTTCGGCTATGCCATCGACCTGGGCCTGCCGATGCCCTCGGCCTCGGCCTTCGGGCTGGATCCGCAGATCAAGCGCGAATGCATCTGGGCCGGCCCCTGGCTACGCCAGTCCAACCTGCTGGTGGACCGCAACGGGCCGGCGGTACGTCTGCGCACCCAGGACGATGGCTGGACCGATGCCGGCGCCGGCATCGCCAGTTTCGACAGCGTGCTGGCGCAGTTCTCCGATCCGCGCGCGGCACCGGAGATGCACCAGGTGCGCGAGAACATCCGGCGCTGGCGCTTCTACGATCACTTCCGCACCGACGCGGCGGCACCGGCGCGCATGGCGCAGATCGGCACGCATACGCCGGTGCTGAGCAACGACGGCGCCGACCTCGCCGCGGCCATTCAGACCATCCTGGAGATCGGCGATGCCGACGGCCTGCATGCGGCGGTGGACGATGCCTTTCCCGGCGCGCGGCTGACGATCGAGGTGCATGCCGGGCGCTTCGACCTGGCGATGCATCAGCATGGCCTGCTACGGCCGCTGTCGGCGGCGGAGCTGTCCGACGGCACCTTGCGCTATCTGCTGTGGATCGCCGCGCTGCTGAGTCCGCGTCCGCCGGAACTGCTGGTGCTCAACGAACCGGAAGCGAGCCTGCATCCGGACCTGTTGCCTGCGCTGGCGCGGCTGATCGGCAGCGCCGCGCGGCAGGCGCAGATCATCGTGGTCTCGCATGCCAGCCGGCTGATCGCGGCGCTGGAGCAGCAGCCCGATTGCCTGCACCACCTGCTGATCAAGGAGCACGGCCAGACCGACGTCGCCGGCCTGCGCGCGCTCGACCGCCCGGCGTGGCATTGGCCCAGTCGCTGAGGCGGGGTGTGCCTCGCGGGCGTGCCTGCTGCGGATAGCGGCATGCCTGGTGCGATTGTCGAGGCGTTCGAACGTATCGCGTCGGGACTGAAGTCCCTCCCACAGTGCAGCCATCCTCCATCCGGACATCTGCGCGAACGCCCCGCGCCCTTGTAGGAGCGGCTTCAGCCGCGAGAGGCGTAACCGGTAGAGCCGTCGCGGCTGAAGCCGCTCCTACACTGCTGCGGATTCGGCGGTCGGTTGCGGGCTGTCGGACGCCGGCGCGGACAGGAACGCCAGCTTGCGGCCACGCGGCAGCTGCTTGAGGGCGTATTCGGCACGCGAGGCAGCGGCGCGGTCGGGATAGGCGCGGCTGGCCAGCAGCCGCACCGGCGGGTTGGCGCGGGTGTACTTGGCGCCGGTGCCGCGCAGGTGCGCCTGGAAGCGTGCGTGCAGGTCGGGAGTGATGCCGGCGTAGTAGCTGCCGTTGCGGCATTCGAGCAGGTACAGGAACCAGGGCGTGTCGGCGGCCATGCGCCCATTATCGACGTGGCGGCCGGATTCGCCAGCAACGGTGTCGCCGGTGCGCTCACGCAACCGCGGTCGCCTTGTTGGCCAGACCATGTTGTCGCGCGCACCTGGCGAGCCTGGCAAACGATCCCTGCTGTGTTCCCAAGCTTCATCACTACCCGACGAACGCATGTGCTGTCGTGCCGCTCCTCGCGCCCGCGCTGAATCGGCGACAACAGGCTTTAACGCGCTGCGAACACCTTGCCAGCCGCTGCCACACGGCGGCATACCGCAGCCACCGGACGGGCGGATAACGTCATCACCGGTACGCAGCCGTCGACACCGAAGCTCTCTCCCTTCGCATTCGGCGGCGCGGCCGGCCCCTCTTCGGGCGATTCTCGCCCTCCACGCACGCAGCCGGTCTGGCTGCGTGCGCTTCCCGCACCATCGTCCTCAGGCTGCCTGCGCCACCCGCGCCTGGCGCCGCGCGCGCACCGCCTGCGCCAGCCGCTCCAGCACCTGCACGGAATGGTCCCAGTCGATGCAGCCATCGGTGATGCTCTGCCCGTAGACCAGCGGCTGGCCCGCCACCAGATCCTGACGGCCGCCGTGCAGGTGGCTCTCGATCATCGCGCCGACGATGCGGGTCTGCCCGGCCTCGAGCTGGCGTGCGATGTCCTCGATCACCTTGGGCTGGTTGTCCGGATTCTTGCCGCTGTTGGCGTGGCTGGCGTCGACCATCAGCCGCGCCGGCAGGCCCGCCTTCTCCAGCACCTGCGCCGCCGCAGCGACGCTGTCGGCGTCGTAGTTGGGCTGGGTGCCGCCACGCAGGATCACGTGGCAGTCGGGGTTGCCGGCGGTCGCCGCCACCGCGGTCTGCCCGTCCTTGGTCACCGCCAGGAAATGGTGCGGATGCGAGGCCGCGCCGACGGCATCGACGGCGATCTTGACGTCGCCGCTGGTGCCGTTCTTGAAGCCCACCGGGCACGACAGGCCCGAGGCCATCTCGCGGTGCACCTGGCTCTCGGTGGTGCGCGCGCCGATCGCCCCCCAGGCCACCAGGTCGGCGATGTACTGCGGCGAGATGATGTCGAGGAATTCAACACCGGCGGGCAGGCCGAGGCGATTGATGTCGCGCAGCAGGCCGCGCGCCAGGCGCAGGCCCTTGTTGATGTCGAAGCTGCCGTCGAGGTTGGGGTCGTTGATCAGGCCCTTCCAGCCGACCGTGGTGCGCGGCTTCTCGAAGTACACCCGCATCACGATCTCCAGCGCATCGCCGTAGGTGTCGCGCAGCGGACGCAGGCGCTGCGCGTACTCCATCGCCGCGACCGGGTCGTGGATCGAGCAGGGGCCGATCACCACTGCCAGGCGGTCGTCGCGGCCGTGCAGGATCTCGTGCAGCGCCGCGCGCGAGGCGGCGACGGTCTGCGAGGCCTCCTCGTCGCAGGGCAACAGCGCCAGCAACTGGGAGGGCGGGGTCAGCGGTTCGATCTTGCGGATGCGCAGATCGTCGGTGTGGGGGGCCATGTGCATGTCTCGTCGGGGGGCTGTGGGGGGCCAGATCCGGCGGCATGAAAAAAGCCGCCAGGTTCGCTGGCGGCTTTCGGGATTGCGGCTGAAGTTGCCTTCAGGGTGAACGCGATCCTTCCTCCGCCAGCGGCATCGGAAAACCGTAGTACCAAAAATAAAAGCTGCGGCAGGAAGCGTTCATGGGACGTAGTGATAGCACAGGGTTTGCGGCAGCGCCACAGTTGCTGATGCAACGAACGTGGGATTGGGGAGTGGGGATTCGGGATTGGAAAAAGCGGGTCAACGCGGCGGGAAGGCTATGAGGTCGCCGTCATCGAATAGGAGCGGTTGATTCATGCGTTCTTGCGTGGCGCTGCGCGCTCCGGACCCTCACCCCAACCTCTCTCCCGATGGGAGAGGGGCTAACGCGCTTCCCTTCTCCCACCGGGAGAAGGTGCCCCGCAGGGGCGGATGAGGGTGCGGCAGCAAGCGATCCATCTCCACAAGCGCACGCCTCTGGGTTCTTGCGCGGCGCGGCGCGCTCCGGACCCTCACCCCAACCCCTCTCCCGATGGGAGAGGGGCTAACGCGCTTCCCTTCTCCCACCGGGAGAAGGTGCCCCGCAGGGGCGGATGGGGGTGCGGCAGCAAGCGATCCATCTCCACAAGCGCACGCCTCTGGGTTCTTGCGCGGCGCTGCGCGCTCCGGACCCTCACCCCAACCCCTCTCCCGGTGGGAGAGGGGCTAACGCGCTTCCCTTCTCCCACCGGGAGAAGGTGCCCCGCAGGGGCGGATGAGGGTGCGGCAGCAAGCGATCCAATCTCCACATGCACACGCCCATGCGTGCTCGCGTGGCGCTGCGCGCTCCGGACCCTCACCCCAACCCCTCTCCCGATGGGAGAGGGGCTAGTAGCGCGCTTTCCTTGCCGCATGTTGCGCATGCATCGGATCGGCTTCAACGCTGACCAAGCCCCATCCCGAATCCCCACTCCCCAATCCCGGCCTTTCAGAAATCCAACACATACTCCGCCGCCACCTCGCGGCCGATCGCGTCGTACAGGGTGGTGTTGTAGAACTGGTAGCCGTAGTAGCGTTCCTTGTTGTCGTAGCCGACGGTGTCGAGCACGTTGTTGACGTACAGATTGATCTTCATCTTCGGGGCGATGCGGTAGCCGGCGGTGAGGTTCCAGTACAGCGCCGGGCCGACGCGGCCGAAGTAGCGGCTGGTGCTCTCGCCGAAATGGCGGTTGCCGCTGTCGGTGACGCGACAGGCGTCGGAAGGGCTGGGCTGGTAGCCGTCGTCGAAGCGGGTGCAGGTGCCCCAGTTCACCGCCTGGGTGGAGCCGAAGCGCTTGGCGTAGACGGTCAGGTCCAGCGGGCCGCCGTTCTCCCAGTGCACGCTACCGCGCAGCTTGCTGCGGATCTTCTGGTCGCGCAGGTTCTTGTCGTCGTCGGTGCGGTAGGTCTGCTCGTGGTAGCCGATCAGGTTGTTGTAATCCAGGGCGAAACTGAAGTTGCCCCAGCGCGCGGTGTTCAGGCGGTACTTCAGCGAGGCGTCGACGCCGGACACGTGCATCTGCGCGATGTTGATCGGCCCTTGCTCGATGCCGGTGACACGGCCGGCGGCGTCGCGCGACACGCGCGAAAGGATGCGCGCGCAGTATTCGGCGCCGCCGGGATTGACCCACACGCCACCGGCGGTGGTCAGGCCGGTGCGGCAGCCGGCTTCGGCGCTGAGCACCTCGTCGCGGTTGAGGTCCTTGATCATGTCCTGCAGGCGGATCCGGTAGTAGTCCGCGGTCAGCGACAGGCCCTCGGCGATGTCCCAGACGAAGCCGGCGGTGAGCGAGCGGCCGTGCTCCGATTCCAGGTCGGGCGTGCCGCGGCGGTTGACCTGCATCAGGTAGAACACGTCGCTGTTCTCGGCGCTGCAGCCGCCGGTGAGGTAGTAGCCCTTCTGGATGCAGCGGTACTGGTCGATCACGGTCTGCTGGGTCGAGCTGGGTTCGCCGAGCACGTAGTGCATGTCCGGGGCGCGGAAACTGGTGGCGACGCTGCCGCGCAGCAGCAGCGTGCTCAGCGGCCGCCATTCCAGGCCGGCGCTCCAGGTGGTGTCGCGCTGCGTGCCGATGGCCGCACCCAGGTCGCTGCCGTAGGCGCGGTAGTCGCCGTAGCGGTCGTGGCGCGCGGCGAGGCTGGCATTGACCGAGGACAGCAGCGGCACGTCGAACTCGATGCCGCCGGAGTAGCGCAGGCGCTCGCCGCCGCCGTAGTCGACCACGTCCAGCGGATAGCAGGTGTTGGCACAGGGATCGGGCGCCAGCCGGTAGCCCTGCTTGGCCACTTCGCCGACCGCGGCGAACTTGATCGGCCCGGCCCAGCCCTGCAGCAGTTCGCCGGTGATGTTGGCGCTGGCCTGGTTGACCCAGGAATCGGCGCGGTTGTGCGCCTTTACCGCCAGGTCGTCGTACTGCGCGCCGGTCAGCGGCTGGTACCAGCGCGCTTCGTTCAGATCGTAGAGCGGGATGCCGCTGGCGGTGCTGCCCAGCTGCGGGCCGAGGAAGTAGGCGGTGGCCTTCTGCGTGTCCACGGTGCGCACGTACTCGTCGACGGTGTAGCGCGCGCGACCGATCGCGACTTCCCAGTCGAAGCGGTCGGCGAGGCGGCCCTTGAGGCCGGCGCTCAGGTCCCAGGACAGTTCCTTGGTGGTGTTGGCCAGGTTCTTCCAGCCGCCGGATTCGAAGCGGGTCAACTGGCGGATCGCGTACAGGTCGCGGTCGCTGCCGGTATCGTGGAACGGGCCGAGGTAGACGTAGGGCGGGTCGTAGGTCCAGTAGCCCAGGCTCTTGGTCGTGGACAGCGTGCTCCAGGCCTGCACGCCGTTGTCGAAATCGAACGTGCCGTACAGATAGGCCGAGCCGCTGTCGCCGCCGCTGGCGGCCAGCCAGTCGGCGTAGTCGTGGGCCATGCCGCAGTAGCCGCCAAGGTTGCGCACGGTGTCGCTGTTGTAGTCGTAGCTCAGCCGCTGCGCATCGACGAACTGGCCGCCGAAGCGCGCGCAGGTGCCGGCGGGCGGCGCCAGGCGCGTGTTGTCGCCGGCATCGACCAGGCTCAGCCCGGTGGAAGGATTGAAGCCGTACTTGCGCGCCTGCGCGGTCCAGTTGCTGTAGGACTCGTCGTCCTGGTCGTCCATCTTCGGCCGCTCGCCGACCGAGAGCGGGTCGCGCCGGGTCCACTGCAGCGCGTAGGTCAGGTTCCACTTGTCGCCGCTATGCCCGCCGACCCAGGACAGGTCGACCACATCGCGTCCGCCGGCGGTGGCGGTGCCGCCGCGCAGGCGCACCTGGTTGCCTTCGTAGCCCTGCTTGAGGATCACGTTGATGACGCCGGCAACCGCATCCGAGCCGTAGATCGCCGAGGCGCCACCGGTGAGGATCTCGATGCGCTCCACCGCCGCGGAGGGGATGTTGGCGTAGTTGGCGAAGTTGCTTTCGCCGGCGTAGGGCTGCGGGTAGTCGGCGACGCGATGGCCATTGACCAGCAGCAGGGTGCGCCCGGGACCGAGGTCGCGCAGGCTCACCGGCGAAGCGTTGGGCGTGTGCGAGCCGTACTTGGTGTCGGCCTCGACGCTGCCCTGCTGGTTGAGCGTGCTGAGCACGTCGTAGACGGTGAGGAAACCTTCCTGCTGGATCTGCTGCGCGCTGATCGTCAGCACCGGTTCGGCGCCCTCCACGTCCGAGCGCTTGATCCGCGAGCCGGTGACCACGACCTGGCCCAGGTCGGTGGCGGCGGCCTTGGAAGAGGCGGTGTCGGTGGCCTCGCTTTGCGCGCGAGCATCAGGCGCGCCGTGCAGCGCCAGCACGATGCCGAACGCGAGGGTGGTGAATGGGCGAAGTGGCATGCAATGTCCCCGGCAGCGGATGGGAGCAGCGCCGTGCGCGCACGACGTGCGGTGTCCTCTTCGCTGCGCCGCGCCCACGGCCATGCCACGCCGCATGCCGCAGGCACGCGCCACTTTGCGCCGGCCGCGGCGCACAGAAGAAGACGAACATGCGGGCGTGCAGATCCCCCTGAGCGCCCGTGCGTTCTAACCTGCATGCCGCCGAAAACCCTGTCAACACGCGGCCACCCCGCGTATGTAGACGATTGCGCGTTGTGCGCGATTCGCCGCGCAGTGCGTCGATTCTCGCCGTATCGCCATCGTAGGCGGTCACAGCAGCAGCACTGGCCGAGACGCTCGTGAGCGACGACGTGCTGCTCCCGCATCGCGATCGCGTGCCCCTCTCCCGTCGGGAGAGGGGTTGGGGTGAGGGTCCGGCGCACAGCGTCTCGCCGTGCCTGGGGTGCATGGCGCGACGCCCGCATCTCATCCCTCCCATCCGGCACTGTCGCCTGGCACGCCTGTGCCGCGCCTCGGTCGGGGAGATCGCACGAGCGCAGCTGCAGGCAGCTTCCAATGACGCACTTTTTGCTGCGGCTAGCGGACACGCCGCTGTCCTCGCAGGAGCGGCTTCAGCCGCAACGCGGCGTTACCGGTAATGCCCGTCGCGGCTGAAGCCGCTCCTACAACACTGCTTCCCGCCTTTGCCAAAGTGCTCTACAGACGCTCGCCAAGCAGGTTCTGCCGCGGCACGGCCAGCGGATGCACCGCGTCGTTGACCAGGGCGCACGAACGCGCGGACGCGCGCATCGGCATGCCGCCATGACGACCCACAAAAAAAGAGCCCCGCATCGCTGCGGGGCTCCTTTCGACTGCGTGGAACAGGTCGGCCGAAGCCGGCTGGATCAGAAATCCATGCCGCCCATGCCGCCCATGCCGCCACCCATGCCGCCCGGGGCGGCCGGCTCTTCCTTCTTCGGGGCCTCGGCCACCATCGCTTCGGTGGTGATCATCAGGCCGGCGATCGAAGCGGCGTTCTGCAGCGCCGAACGGGTCACCTTGGTCGGATCCAGGATGCCGAACTCGACCATGTCGCCGAACTCGCCGTTGGCGGCGTTGTAGCCGAAGTTGCCGGTGCCTTCCTTGACCTTGTTGAGGATCACGGACGGCTCTTCGCCGGCGTTGGTGACGATCTCGCGCAGCGGCGCTTCCATCGCGCGCAGCGCGATCTGGATGCCGTGGGTCTGATCTTCATTGGCGCCCTTCAGCTCGCCGATCGCGGTCAGCGCGCGCACCAGGGCCACGCCGCCGCCCGGGACCACGCCTTCTTCCACCGCCGCACGGGTCGCGTGCAGGGCGTCTTCGACGCGCGCCTTCTTTTCCTTCATCTCGATCTCGGTCGAGGCACCGACCTTGATCACCGCCACGCCGCCGGCCAGCTTGGCCACGCGCTCCTGCAGCTTCTCGCGGTCGTAGTCCGAGGAGGTCTCCTCGATCTGCGCCTTGATCTGCTTGATGCGCGACTCGATCGCCGTGGTGTCGCCGGCGCCGTCGATGATGGTGGTGTTCTCCTTGGAGACCTGCACCTTCTTGGCGCGGCCCAGGTCCTTGATGGTCGCCTTCTCCAGCGCCAGGCCCACTTCCTCGGAGATCACGGTGCCGCCGGTCAGCACGGCCATGTCTTCCAGCATCGCCTTGCGACGGTCGCCGAAGCCCGGGGCCTTGACCGCCACGACCTTGACGATGCCGCGGATGGTGTTGACCACCAGGGTCGCCAGCGCCTCGCCTTCCACTTCCTCGGCGACGATCAGCAGCGGCTTGCCGGCCTTGGCCACGCCTTCCAGCACCGGCAGCAGGTCACGCACGTTGGAGATCTTCTTGTCGTGCAGCAGGATGAACGGGTCGTCCAGGTCGGCCTGCTGGCTCTGCTGGTTGTTGATGAAGTACGGCGACAGGTAGCCGCGGTCGAACTGCATGCCCTCGACCACGTCCAGCTCGTTGTCCAGGCCCGAGCCTTCCTCGACCGTGATCACGCCTTCCTTGCCGACCTTCTTCATCGCGTCGGCGATGATGTTGCCGATCGACTCGTCGGAGTTGGCCGAGATGGTGCCGACCTGGGCGATGGCCTTGTCGTCGGCGGTGGGCTTGCTGATCTTCTTCAGCTCGGCCACGGCGGCCACGACGGCCTTGTCGATGCCGCGCTTGAGGTCCATCGGGTTCATGCCGGCGGCGACCGCCTTGGAACCTTCACGGATCAGCGCCTGCGCCAGCACGGTGGCGGTGGTGGTGCCGTCGCCGGCGTTGTCGGAGGTCTTGGACGCGACTTCCTTCACCATCTGCGCGCCCATGTTCTCGAACTTGTCGGCCAGTTCGATTTCCTTGGCGACGGAGACGCCGTCCTTGGTGATGGTCGGGGCGCCGAAGCTCTTCTCGAGCACGACGTTGCGGCCCTTCGGGCCCAGGGTGGCCTTGACGGCATTGGCGAGGATGTTGACGCCGCGCACCATGCGCGAACGAGCGTCTTCACCGAAACGGATATCTTTGGCAGCCATGTGTATTGCTCCGGGATTCGTGATTGGGGATTAGGGATTCGCTAGAGCGGGGATTCGTGTCTGAGATCCTGGGTCGCGCGGCGCCGAGCGCCTTGCCAATCCCGAATCTCGACTCCCGAATCCCGCGATCGGGGGCTTTAGCCCACGATCGCCAGAACGTCGTCTTCGCGCAGCACCTTGTACTCGACGCCTTCGGCCTTGTAGCTGGAACCGGCGTACTGGCCGTAGATGACCTTGTCGCCGACCTTGAGCGCCGGGGCGCGCACGCTGCCGTTGTCCAGCGGCTTGCCGGCGCCGACGGCCACGACTTCGCCCTTGGTGGACTTTTCCTTGGCCGAATCCGGGATCACGATGCCGCCGGCGGAGATTTCGTCGGCTTCGATCGGCTTGACTACGACGCGGTCGTGAAGCGGCTTGATGCTCATTGAGTGAGACCTCTTAAGTGATTGATTGGTCTAGGAAAGGCCGGCGATATTAGCACTCGCCCATGACGACTGCTAGCAACGCTCGCGAAAAAACCCGGTAACGCCGGGATGCGCCTGATGTAGTGCCGTGGCAGGCCCTTTCAAGGGCTGGAGGCAAAAAATTTTTGCCGGCAACGTGCATTCGGTGCCAAGCAGTGACCGAAGCCCGTCACATTGTCACAGAGGCAGGCTAGGCTGGCCGCGGACCCAGGGGGGGATCCGTCACCAAAAGGAGTTGTCGATGAAGCCATCCGCCGTTGCGCTGCCGCTGGCCTGCCTGCTCGCCCTTGCCGGGCCGGCCCAGGCCGCCGTATTCATCAATGAATTGCATTACGACGATGCCACCGCCGCCGGCGACACCGGCGAGGGCGTGGAGATCGTCGCCACCGCCGGGGAGAGCCTGAGCGGCTACCGCGTCTACCTGTACAACGGCAGCAACCCCGGCTCGGCCACCGTCTACGCCAACAGCGCGGTGCCGGCCGGCAACCTGGTCAACTGCGGCGGGCAGGTGCGCATCGCCACCGTCGGCTATGCCAGCAACGGCATCCAGAACGGGCCCAACGACGGCCTGGCGCTGGTCGACGGCAACGGCAAGGTGGTGCAGTTCCTCAGCTACGAAGGCAGCATCACCGGCGGCGGCGGCCCGGCCGCGGGCATGACCAGCCAGAACCTGCCGGTCAGCGAGAGCAACAGCACCCCGGCCGGCACCTCGCTGCAGCTGCGCGGCAACGGCAGCGCCGCAGCCGACTTCAGCTGGACCGACAGCGCCACCGGCACCTTCGGCGCCTGCAACAACGGCCAGACCTTCGCCGGCGGCGGCGGCAGCAACGCCGCGCCGACGGTGACCGCCACCACCCCGACCCAGGGCGCCACCGACTTCCCCGCCGCCGGCGACCTGGCGGTGACCTTCAGCGAAGCGGTGAGCCTGGCCAGCGGCGCGTTCGGCCTGAGCTGCCAGCAGTCCGGCAGCGTGGCGCTGACCTACCCCGGCAGCGGCACCCAGTTCGCGCTGTCCACCAACACCGCGCTGAAGGCCGGCGAGAGCTGCACCCTGAGCATCGTCGCCGCACGCGTGAGCGATGCCGACGGCGCGCATCCGGCGCAGGACCGCAGCGTCGCGTTCAACGTCGCCAACGGGTCCGGCGGCGGCGGTGGCAGCGGTGCCGGCACCTACTATTCGCGGGTCAACACCTCCAGCCCCAGCCAGCTGCGCTGCTCGCTGCACGAGACGATCAAGGGCCACACCGCCTATCCGTACAGCAGCAGCTCCGGCACCGACACCTGGGCCATCCTGGAGATCGCCGACGAGGATCCGAACAACAGCCAGCGCGTGCTCGACGCCTACCGCAACCGCAGCTACGTCAAGGGCACCGACCGCGCCGGCAGCGGCAGCGGCCTGAAGTACAACCGCGAGCACAGCTGGCCGAACTCGCTGGGCTTCGGCACCTCCACCGGCGACAAGGGCCTGCCCTACGCGCCGTACACCGACACCCACATGCTGTACCTGACCGACGCCACCTGGAACGCCGACCGCGGCAACAAGCCCTATGCCAAGTGCGACAGCAACTGCGGCGAGCGCGCCACCGAGGCCAACGCCGGCTTCGGCGGCGGCAGCGGCCGCTACCCGGGCAATTCCAACTGGGTGCGCACCCCGGACGGCAACGGCGGCACCTTCGAGGTGTGGGACCACCGCAAGGGCGACATGGCACGTGCGGTGATGTACATGGCGATCCGCTATGAAGGCGGGACCGATGCCAAGACCGGGCAGTCCGAGCCGGACTTGGAGCTGACCGACGACCGCAGCAAGATCGTCAAGACCTCGTCCTCGCCGGCCTACATGGGCCTGCTGTCGACCCTGATCGCGTGGAGCCAGCAGGATCCGCCGGACGATGCCGAGCGCGCCCGTAACGAGGTGATCTACAGCTTCCAGGGCAACCGCAATCCGTTCATCGACCACCCGGAGTGGGCGACCTCGTCGCTGTTCACCTCGGCCAAGCCGGCCAGCTGCCAATTGCTCAACTGAGCCGTGTTGCCTCGCCCGCTGCGGCTGCAGCGGGCGGGGATTTGGGATTCGGGATTGGGGATTCAGAGCAGCGCCCCCTTTCCCACGCGCGCCGCCAAAGGGGGGCCGGCATCCCTATACTGTCGGCCGCATGTCCGCGCCCGCCCTCCGCTTGCTGCTCAGCACCTGCCCCGATCCGGCCAGCGCCGCGCGGATCGCCCAGGCGCTGGTCGACGAACGCCTGGCCGCCTGCGTCAGCCGCCTGCCCGGCGTGCAGTCCACCTACCGCTGGCAAGGCGAGGTGGAGCAAGGCGAGGAAGTGCTGCTGCTGATCAAGACCGCCGCCGACCGGCTGCCCGCGTTGCGGCAGCGGCTGTGCGCGTTGCACCCCTACGAGGTCCCCGAACTGGTCGAACTCGAGGTCGCCGGCGGCCTGCCGGCCTACCTGCAATGGGTGCATGCCGAAACCCGTGAGGAACCGTAAGCCGATGACCCTGCTGCACCGCCTCGCCGCCCTATGCCTGCTGGCCGTGGCCGCCTTCCCCGCCCTGGCGATCAGCGAAAAGGACTTGCTGCCGGTGGACCAGGCCTTCGCGCTGAGCGCGCAGGCGCCCGAGCGCGGCCGCATCGCGCTGCACTGGGACATCGCCAAGGGCTACTACCTGTACCGGCACCGCATCGCGGTCAAGGTGATCGGCGGCTTCAAGCCCAACCCGACCCTGCAGCTGCCGGCCGGCCACAAGAAGACCGACCCGTACTTCGGCGAGGTGGAGACCTACCGCGACGCGTTGAACGCGGTGCAGAGCGGCATCGCCGACCCCGGCACCGACCGCGTGCAGCTGGAGGTGCGCTACCAGGGCTGCGCCGATGCCGGCGTGTGCTACCCGCCGCAGAAACGCCTGCTCGAGGTGACCCTGCCGGCCGCCGCCGCCGCCACCGCCGCTGCCGATCCCACGCCGGCGCCGCCGGCCGCGATGGGCGGGCTGCCGGGCAATGGCCTGGGCGCAAGCACTGGCGCCAAGCCGCTGTTCGGCGCCGGCGCCGGCGCGGTGCAGGGCCTGCCGCTGCCCTCGGACCAGGCCTTCCACTTCGAAGCCATCGTCGGCGATGGCAATACGCTGCTGCTGCGCTTCACCCCGGCACCCGGCTATTACCTGTATCGCGACCGCACCGCGCTGGCGCTGGAAGGCGCGCCCGGCATCCGTACCGGCATGCCGCGCTGGCCGCAGGGCAGCTCGCACCAGGACGAGCACTTCGGCAACGTGGTGGTGTACTTCGACCAGACCGAGGTCACCGTGCCGCTGCAGCGCCAGCGCGCCGACGCCACCGCCGCGACCCTGGTGGCGACCTTCCAGGGCTGCCAGACCGACGGCATCTGCTACCCGCCGATGACCCGGCGGGTGAAGCTGGCGCTGCCCAAGGGCAGCGTCACGCCCGCCGACCAGGCCGAGGTCAGCCCGCTGCTGGTGACGCCGCTGGACAGCCGCCAGGCCGACGCCAACGACGCGGCCGCCGCCACGGCCGCCAACGCCCTGCCGGCGACGCCGGACGCCTCGGCGCACAACGCCGCGCGCAGCGCCGCACCGCCGCCGGCCACGCAGAACCTGCTGTGGATCCTGCTGCTGGCGCTCGGCGGCGGCCTGCTGCTGAACCTGCTGCCGTGCGTGCTGCCGATCCTGTCGCTGAAGGTGCTGGGCCTGGCACAGAGCGGCGAGAGCCGAGGCCGTGCCCGCAGCCATGCGCTGTGGTACACGCTGGGCGTGCTCGTCTCCTTCGCCGTGGTCGGCGGCATCGCCGTGGCCGCGCGCCTGCTGTGGGGCTTCCAGCTGCAGCGCCCGGGCTTCGTCGCGGTGCTGGTGTACCTGATGTTCGTGGTCGGGCTGAGCCTGTCGGGCGTATTCACCCTCAGCGCCAACCTCGGCGGCGTCGGCCAGTCGCTGTCCACGCGCAGCGGCCCGGTCGGCGACTTCTTCACCGGCGTGCTGGCCTGCGTGGTCTCCAGCGCCTGCATCGGCCCGTTCATGGGCCCGGCCCTGGGCTATGCGCTGACCGCGCCGCCGGCGATGGCGATGCTGGTGTTCCTGACCCTGGGCCTGGGCCTGGCGCTGCCGTTCCTGCTGATCGGCTTCGTGCCGTCGCTGGCCAAGCGCCTGCCCAAGCCGGGGGCGTGGATGGAAACGCTCAAGCAGGTGCTCGCGTTCCCGATGTACCTGAGCGCGATCTGGCTGCTGTGGGTGCTGGGCAAGCAGCGCGGCGTGGACGCGGTGGCGCTGCTGCTGGTCGGCGCCACCCTGCTGGCGCTGGGCCTGTGGTGGTTCGAGCGCGCGCGCTGGCGCGACCACAAGACCGGCATGCGCCTGGCCGCCGTGCTGCTGCTGGCCGCGCTGGTGCCGGCGTGGAGCGTGACCCGGCTGCCGCCGCCCGGCGCCAGCGTCGAGCGCAACACCGTGGCCTATTCGCCGCAGATGCTCGACCGCCTGCGCACCGACAACCGCGTGGTGTTCGTCAACATGACCGCCGACTGGTGCGTCACCTGCAAGGCCAACGAGCGCAACGTGTTCGACAGCGATGCGTTCCGCGACACCATCAAGCGGGTGGACGCGGTGTACATGAAGGGCGACTGGACCAACGAGGATCCGCGCATCAGCGCCTTCCTCGCCGAGCACAAGGCGGTGGGCGTGCCGCTGTACGTGGTCTACGGACCCGGCGCGCCGCCGACGGTGCTGCCGCCGGTGCTGAGCCAGGCGGTGGTCGAGGACGCCCTGCTGCGCGCGGCGCGATGACACCCGGCACCGCGCGCCTGCTGGCGGTCGCCGCGGTGGCGGCGGTGCTCGGCGTGGCGGCGGCGCACTGGTGGGAACGGCGGACGCCGGCTGTGGCCCCGGCCTCGGTGTCCTCCGCCACGGCCAGCGGCCATGCTGCGGCGGCCCCGGTTGCCGCGGCGCGCCCGGGCGACCCCGCCCCGGCGCTGCGCCTGCCCACGCTCGACGGCGGCCAGCTGACCCTGGCGCAGTTCCGCGGCCGGCCGCTGCTGGTCAACGTGTGGGCGAGCTGGTGCGAGCCCTGCGTGCGCGAAATGCCGGAACTGGACCGGCTGGCCCGCGCGCAGCCGGCCGACGGCCTGCAGGTGCTCGGCATCGCCCTGGACCGCGCCGAGGACGTGCGCGACTTCCTGCAGCGGGTGCCGATCGGCTACCCGATCGCCCTGGAGACCCCGGGCCCGGCCGACGCCAGCGTGCGCCTGGGCGACACCCAGGGCCTGCTGCCGTACAGCGTGCTGATCGACGCCGACGGCCGCATCGTCAAGCAGAAGCTCGGCCCGTTCGCGCCGGGCGAAGTCGAGGGCTGGGCGGGCGGCGCCCGTCCCTCGCGCTAACCGACGGACCCCGCCGCCGATGCGCGGTCTTGTGGGAACGACTTCAGCATCGCCGATCACGCCTCGTCGCGGCCAGGCCGTTCCTACACGCGCCTTTCAGCAGGATGCGGAGGCTGCCCTGCAGTCGCGACGCGATGCCAGGTCACGCCCGTCGCGATCGAAGTCGCTCCCCCCAGAGGCTTGCGGCGAACCCGCCGAATGCGCTGTGGGAGGGACTTCAGTCCCGACGCATTACGCCATCGGAAAGCACCCCACTTCACGCGTCGCGGCTGCATGGCGGTCGACGCCCACACCACCTCCACGCCGCACTGGATCAGCCCGCTACAACGCCTGCCGCTGCCGCGCATCGCTAGCACCCTCATCGCCAGTCCGTGCCTGCGCCAGCGCCGCCAGCTCCTCGGCCAGGCGCTGCGCGGCGGTACGCAGCTCCGGCACCGCGGTGATCTCCCACAGGCCGCCGCGCAGCAGCGGGCCCAGGCAGTACAGGCCGGCGACCGGCTGGCCGCCGGCGTCGCGCACCCGCAGCCGCGGATCGACCGCCAACCCCAGGCCCAACGGATCGGCCTGCAGCAGGCCGGCCTCGCGCATCGCCGCGACCAGCGGATGGCTGGTGCGGGCGACGTCGGTATCCAGCCCGGTGGCGCGGATCAGCACGTCGAACTGCTCGGTGCGCGCGCCGCGGTCGGCGCGGTCGCGGATCACCGCCTCCACGGCATCGTCGCCCAGGCGCGCACGCAGCAGGCGCCCGGCGCGGATCCGCAACTGTCCCTGCTGCTGCATCTGCGCCAACGCGGTGGCCGCAGCCGGCGCCAGACGGTGCCGTGCCACTTCCCAGTACGGCCGCAAATGGCGCAGGAAACGCGCGCGCGCCGCCGGCGCCAGGCCGCTCCAGAACGGCTGCAGGTGCGGACGCAGCGCATCCACCACGCAGCGCCAGTCCTCCACCACCGTGGTCAGCTGGCGCAGGCTGCGCACCAGGCCGCGCAGGTCGTGGCTGCGCAGCGCCTGCACGACGCTGGGCGGCAGGCTCACCGGCGCGCCCGGCTGCGGCAGATGCGCCTGCGGCGCCAGGCCGCGCCGCGACAAGGCGGTGATCGCGCCGCGGTGGCCGCGCCGGCGCAGGGTCAAGGCCACGTCGGCCATGGTCAGGCCGGTGCCGACCAGCAGCAGCCGCGCCTGCGGCGGCACCGTGTCGAGCACGCCGTCCTGCCACGGCCAGCCGATGTAGCGCCGGTGCACCGCCAGGCGCGGGCCGATGCCCGGCAACGCCGCCGGCGGCAGCGCGCCGATCGCCAGCACCACCACGTCGCTGGCGAAGTCCTCGCCGTTGGCCAGGAACACGCGGAAGCCCTGCGGATCGCGCTCCAGCGCCACCGCCTCCTGCGCCAGCGGCACCACCTCGGTCGCCGACTCCGCCAGCGCGGTGGCCAGGTGCTGCTCGAGATACTGGCCGTACTGCAGCCGCGGCAGGAACGCCATGCCCTGCGCGGCGTCCAGGTGCAGCGCCGCGGCGAACCCGCCCGGATCCTGCGGAGCCACGCCCAGGTCCTTTGCGCGCACGTTCAACAGGTGCTCCGGCCGCGCCGCGCCATAGGCGACGCCGCGGCCGAAGGTGTCGGCCATGCCGACCAGGGTGACGTGGCTGGCGGTGCCCTGCCTGGCCAGCGCCGCGGCCAGCACGTTGCCGCAGAATCCTGCGCCGATGATCGCAATTCGCATGGCTGGCACCTTGGCCGCTCGGGGCATCCTTTGTGCCCCGGATGCGACGCACGGGTGTAAATCGCCGGTTAATGCGTGCGCTGCGCGGCATGGCGATCGGGCATCAGCACATGGGCGATGCCCATGAGTAGGTCTGGGCCACCGGCTCGCGGACCCGCCGATCCGCCACGGCCCCCGTCTCGCTAGCGCGCCGGCGGGCGCTCCACCAGGCCGGGCGCATCGGCGACGAAGCTGTCCAGCACGCCATCGGCGACCTTGACCGGACCGCCGAAGCGAGTCGCGCCGGGGATGGAGGGGATCGCCGCGGCCTGCGCGGCAAGCTGCCCGGCCGTGGCGAAGGCCTGCGCGGCCGCCGGATCGCCAGCCAGCGCCTGGTTCAGTCCGTCCACGCTCAGGCGCAGCGCGCGGCCCCACAGCGCGGTCGCGTCCAGCCATGGCGCCGCCTCGGCCACGAACGCGCCGGTGGCGGCACCGGCACGGATGCGCTGCGGTGCCGCCGCCAGGTCGTCGGCCGCCTGGCCCAGCGCGGCCAGCGCCGCGGCGCGGGCGGCCGGATCGCCGTCGGCCAGTGCGTCGCGGGTGGCGTCGATCAGCGCCTTGAGTCGCGGCGCCTGCGGCTGCCAGGGCAGATGGCCGAAGGTCGGGGCCAGGTGCTGGGTGTCGAAGAAGGTCAGCAGCGCGTCGGCCACCTGCGCATCGCCGCCGGCCAGGTCGCGCGCGGCCGCGCGCCAGGTGCGCGGCGCGTCGTAGCCGCGGTCGTTCCAGGCGAAGGCCAGCACCCCGGCCACCGCCGGCCGACTGGCCACTTCCTGGTTCATCGGGTTGGCGACGATGCCGCTCAGCTCCGCCGACAACCCGGCCTGGCGGCGGTCGTACGGCGCCAGCAGCAGGCGCCCGGCGGTTTCGGCGAAGTCGTTGACCGGATAGTTGTCCCACAGCAGCGTCTTGCGCCCGAACGCCTTGGTCGCGTTCTTCGCATCGCTCACCGAGATCGACGCCGGGACCACGTCGGTGCCGGTCCACTGCACCACTACGCGCGGATCCAGCGCCTGCCGCAGCGTCGCCTTGTACGGCGACTCGGTGACGTTGAAGTACTCGGTCGGCACCATGATCAGCGCGCCGTGGCCGGCCGCGGCGATGTCCGCCTGCACCGCGTTGAGCAGCTGCGCCTGCGCGGTGGCGGCGGCCTGCTCGCTGGCGGCGCCGAACGCGGTGGCGTCGCCGGGGCAGTTCCACTTGGTGTATTCGATGTCGTCGAAGGCGATGTAGAAGCTGCGCACGCCGCGTGCGCGCAGCGCGGCGAACTTGCGCCGGATCGCCTGCAGGTCGGCCGCATCGCTGTAGCAGATCGACGGCCCCGGCGAGAGCGCATAGACGAAGTTGATGTGCTCGCGGTTGGCGACCGCGGCCAGCCGGCCCAGCGCCGCCAGCGTGGCGGCCGGGTACGGGGCGCGCCAGCGGTCGCGCGCGAACACGTCGTCCTTGGGGCTGTAGATATAGGTGTTGGCCTTGAAGCGGGCCAGGAACGCCAGGTGCGCGGCGCGCTCGGCCATGTTCCACGGCTTGCCATAGAAACCCTCGATCGTGCCGCGCACCGGCATCGCCGGCGCGTCGGTCACCGCCACCGAGGCGATGCGCCCGTGCGCGACCAGCTGCCGCAAGGTCTGCGCCGCGTGGTACAGCCCGTCGCCGTCGCGGCCGGCCAGCACGATCAGCGTGCCGCGGCCGCGGGCCATGCTGCCCAGCGCATAGCCTTCCGCGCGCTCGGGCACGTCCAGGTCGAGGGCGGCCAGCGCGTCGCGCACCGGCGCCGCGTCGACGGTGCCGAGCACCACCGACACCGCTTGCGGGTCGCGCGGCAGCGCGCTGGCGCGGCGGATGCGGGAGACCCCGGCGTCGCGCAGCACCGTGCGCACCAGCGCGTCGGTGGCCGGGTCGGGCGTGCCGGCCTGCACCAGCACCACCGAGGACCCCAGCGGCAGTTCCGGCCCGAGCAGGCGCAAGGCGGTCGGCGCCGGGTACACCGCCGGCAGGGTCGCCGGCGCCGCCGCCACTGCGACTGCGGGGGTGGCCATCGCCCCGGCCAGCAGCGCAAGCGCCAGGATGGAGCAGCCAAGGCCGCAACGGCCAGCGCGGTCGGTTCGCATGCGCCCACTCCTGATTGGTCTTTCAGTGATTTTCAAATGGTATATACCACTTCCAGGAGCGTCGCCACGCTCCCGTGGCGACATCTGAAATGCCGCTGTCCCATGCTGCAGCGACACTTGCGCGGCGCGCGCAGGATGCGACATAAACGTAGGCGCCAGCGCGCGCCGTCCAGCGCCGCCGACGCCAATTAGGCCCGCCGCATGCGCACTGCGGCCCGGCGGCAAAATCAAACATTTGTTTAAAACACCCGCAACTTCGCCGAACTGGACAGCAATGCCGGCTTCGCGCAGACTGCCGCCCTTTCCGCTGCTTTGTTCCCGATGGCGCGACTGTTGCTGCTGCACGGCCCCAACCTCAACCTGCTCGGCACCCGCGAGCCGGGCGTGTACGGCCATGCCACCCTGGCGCAGATCGATGCCGCGCTGCAGGCCCAGGCCAGCGCCGCCGGCCACCAGCTGGAGAGCCTGCAGTCCAACGCCGAGCACGTGCTGGTGGAGCGGGTGCAGGCCGCGCGCGGCGACGGGACCGCCTTCATCCTGATCAACCCGGCCGCCTTCACCCATACCTCGGTGGCGCTGCGCGACGCGCTGGCGGCGGTGGCGATCCCGTTCATCGAGATCCACCTGTCCAACCCGCACAGCCGCGAGCCGTTCCGCCACCACAGCTATTTCAGCGACCACGCGGTCGGCGTGGTCTGCGGCTTCGGTGCCGACAGCTACCGCTACGCGATGGACGCGGCGCTGACCCGGCTGGGAGCGGCCGCATGAGCCGCGCCCACGCCCAACCGGCACCGCACACCCCCGTCTGAGTCCCCGGGCCGCGCGCCCGGTCTTTTTCAAAGTCACTTCACGAGGCCGTTATGGATCTCCGCAAAATCAAGAAACTGATCGACCTGCTGGAAGAATCGAATCTCGCCGAGATCGAGATCAAAGAAGGCGAGGAAAGCGTGCGCCTGGCGCGCACCCCCAAGGGCATGACCGCCAGCGCGCCGCAGTACCTGGCCGCCGCCCCCGTGGCCGCGCCGGCCGCCGCCGCGCCGATGCCGATGAGCTCGCCCACCGAGGCCTCCACCGGCGGCAGCGCCAAGCCCGGCAACGCCCTGCCCGAGGGCCACGTGCTGCGCGCGCCGATGGTCGGCACCTTCTACACCTCGCCGTCGCCGGACAAGCCCGCCTTCGTCAGCGTCGGCCAGTCGGTCAAGGCCGGCGAGACCCTGGCGATCATCGAGGCGATGAAGATGTTCAACCCGATCGAAGCCGACGTCTCCGGCACCATCGTCGCGATCCTGGGCGAAAGCGGCCAGCCGGTGGAGTTCGACCAGCCGTTGTTCGTGATTGGCTGAGACGCCGGGATTGGGGAATCGTGATTCGGGATTCGCAACAGCGGCCTCACGAGCGCCTGGACGTCTGGCGCGACGCGATGGCGCTGGTGGAAGCGACCTACCGGCTCACTCAGGATTTCCCGGATGCCGAGCGCTTCGGACTGACAGCCCAGATGCGGCGCGCCGCGATCAGCATTCCCTCCAACATCGCCGAGGGCGCCGCGCGGCGCTCCACCGCCGAGTACCTGCGCTATCTGTCGATGGCGCGGGGTTCGCTGGCCGAGTTGGATACGCAACTGCAGATCGCGACACGGCTGCAATTCTGTGCGACCGACGCGGCAACCCATGATCTCTTGAACCGCACGTTCTCCAGGCTCAACGCATTGATCCGCACGCTGGACGATTCGCGACACCTGCGCGATGCCGGCGCCCTTTACGAATCCCCAATCTCGAATCCCGAATCCCATGCTCGATAAAGTCGTCATCGCCAATCGCGGCGAAATCGCGCTGCGCATCCTGCGCGCGTGCCATACGCTCGGCATCCGCACGGTCGCGGTGCATTCCACCGTGGACCGCAACCTCAAGCACGTGGCCATGGCCGACGAGTCGGTGTGCATCGGCCCGGCGCCCTCCTCGGAGAGCTACCTCAACATCCCGGCGCTGATCGCCGCGGCCGAGGTCACCGACGCCCAGGCCATCCACCCCGGCTACGGCTTCCTGTCGGAGAACGCCGACTTCGCCGAGCGCGTGGAACAGTCCGGCTTCATCTTCATCGGGCCCAAGGCCGACACCATTCGCCTGATGGGCGACAAGGTCGAGGCGATCCGCGCGATGAAGGCCGCCGGCGTGCCGTGCGTGCCCGGCTCGGGCGGCCCGCTGGGCGAGGACATCGTCGCCAACACCAAGATCGCCCGCGAGATCGGCTATCCGGTGATCATCAAGGCCGCCGGCGGCGGCGGCGGCCGCGGCATGCGCGTGGTGCATTCGGAGGCCGCGCTGAAGGCCGCCATCGAGACCACCAAGTCCGAGGCCAAGGCCGCTTTCAGCAACGACCAGGTGTACATGGAGAAGTTCCTGGAGAACCCGCGCCACGTGGAGATCCAGGTGCTGGCCGACGGCCAGGGCAACGCCATCCACCTGGGCGAGCGCGACTGCTCGATGCAGCGCCGCCACCAGAAGGTGGTGGAGGAAGCGCCGGCGCCGGGCATCACCGAGGAACTGCGCAACGAGATCGGCAAGGTCTGCGTGGACGCCTGCATCCGCATCGGCTACCGCGGTGCCGGCACCTTCGAGTTCCTGTTCGAGAACGGGCGCTTCTACTTCATCGAAATGAACACGCGCATCCAGGTGGAGCACCCGGTCACCGAGCGCATCACCGGCATCGACTTGGTCTGCGAGCAGTTGCGCATCGCCGCCGGGCACAAGCTCAGCATCAAGCAGAAGGACATCGTGTTGCGCGGCCATGCGATCGAGTGCCGCATCAACGCCGAGGACCCGGAAACCTTCATGCCCAACCCGGGCCTGATCACCGGCTTCCACCCGCCCGGCGGCCCCGGCGTGCGCGTGGATACGCACATCTACAGCGGCTACAAGGTGCCGCCGAACTACGACTCGATGATCGGCAAGCTGATCGTGCACGGCCCCGACCGCGAGACCGCGATCGCGCGCATGCGCGTGGCGCTGAGCGAGATGGTGGTGGACGGCATCAAGACCAACATCCCGCTGCAGCAGCGGATCATGCGCGACAAGGGCTTCCAGGCCGGCGGCCAGAACATCCACTACCTGGAAAAGCGCCTGGCCGAACGCAAGAACAAGTCGATCGCGTTGTAGGAACGGCTGGGATTCGAGATTCGGGATTTGGGATTCGCTAGAGCCGGCTTCGGATCGATGCCGGCAGGCGCAAAGGGCGCGGCTTCGATGGACCCATGGTCCTGCCGGGCTTCGGGTCGCAGATGCGCCCAGCCGCACCTGAAAGATCCGGATCTGGATCCGCTTTTGCGAATCCCGACCACCCCAATCCCGAATCCCGGCTATTTCCCCTGCTGCGTCCCCGTCACCGGCTCCACGCCCAGGCTCGAGGTCGGGCTGACGATCATCACCGTCTCGGTGGAGCCGTCCGGCCAGACGATCTGGAAGGTGCTGCCCGGGGCCAGGGTGGAGAACGGCATGCCGCTGTTGGCGCGGTAGATCGCCGCCACCTGCGCGGCGCCGGCGCGGCGCACGTCCGGCGCGGAGTGTGCCGTGGTCAGTTCGACCTTGGACAGGCCGCGGTAGCGCTGTTCGGCGGTGTCGATCAGCAGCAGGCCCGCCGCCGCCGCCGAATAGGCGACGAAGGCCAGGACCCAGAACCAGAATTTGGCGCCATGCAGCCATCGCCGGTAATTCATGAGCCTGCTCCCGTGGTGTCCACCAGTCGGTTGACCATGTCGTTCATCGTGTCCGTGCCTTGCCGCGGAACCGCGGCGTCGTAAACAAAACTGCTGAAATCCTGGCTGGGGTCGCGCGAGCAGATCCCGCCGTTGGCGCAATAGCGGGTCATCAGCTCGCTGTCCGGGCCGCAATCCAATCCCAGCCTGCAGGCGGCCAACTGCCAGGCCAATTCGGAAAACTGGGTGCCGGCCACGCCGCCGTCCATGCCGTCGTCGCCGCTGGCGGCCAGGCCCATCGCCGGCGCCAGTGCCACGTAGGCATCGGGATCGCCGGACGCGCGCACCCTCGCCACCAGATCGCGCTTGTACTCGGCGCCGGCATGCAACGGCTGGCCCAGCGCCAGCAGCGCCGCTTCGGCGGCCAGGTTGCCGCCGCGCGCGGCCTGCACGCGCTGGGCGACGATGGCCTGGCGGGTCAGGCCGTCGCCGGGCAAGAACCCGGCGCAACGGCGGCCGACGCGGGCACGCGCCTGCACCATCTGCGCCGAGGTCGGCAGGCGGGCGTCGGCGATCGCGCGGGTATCGGCCCCGTAGCCGACCGGGTCCATCGCGTAACCGGCGCAGTAGTCGTAGATGCGGCTGAGCCGCCAGGACGCCTCGGGATCGCCGTGCGCGGCGGCGATCGACAGCTGCTGCGCGGCGCGGTAGAGATCGGCGCCGCGTTCGCTCTCGGTATCTCCACGCAGGCGCGTCGGCGCCGAGGGCGGCACGGGCGCGGTGGCAGGCGCGGCGGGCGCAGGGGCGGCAGCGGACGCCACCGCAGTCGACGGCGCGGCCACCACTGGTGCAGCCGGCAGCGACAGCGCGCGATAGGCGACCACGCCCAGCAACAGCGCGGCGGGCGCCAGCAACAGCCAGGTTGGACGGGACACGACGGGCATGCGCGAGAGAGCCGGACAACGGGCAGAAGCGCAGCCGGACCCCCTGTCGCCCGGTGCTGCGAGCCGGCAGTCTACCCCAGGCCGCGGCCATGGCATGCGCCAAATGGCGCCGCAGCACGGACGCGCAGACCGGCGGCACGGACGGACGGCACGACGCGCCAGCACAGGCCGCATCCAGCGCGAGGTCCGCCGCCCGTCTAAGATGCGCCCTTCCCCCCATTGCCCACCGACCGATGCCGTTCCTCGAACTGACCCTGCGCTGCACCGACGCCACCCAGCCCCGCTACGAGACTGCGTTGGAGGATGTCGGCGCGCTGGCGGTGACCCTGCTCGATGCCGACGCCGACACCAGCAACGAACGCGCGATCCTGGAGCCGGGCGTGGGCGAGACACCGCTGTGGGGCACGCTGGTGCTCACCGCGCTGTTCCCCGAGGAACAGGACGCGCTGGTGCTGCTGGCCGCGCTGGAAGCGTTCGACCCCGGGCTGGACTGGACCCAGGCCACGTTCCGCAAGGTCGACGACCAGGATTGGGAGCGGGCCTGGCTGGACCAGTTCCAGCCGATGCGCTTCGGCACGCGTACCTTCATCGTGCCGTGGAACCATGACCTGCCGGAGGAGGCCCGCGGCGCCGACGCCGCGGTGGTGCGCCTGGACCCGGGCCTGGCGTTCGGCTCCGGCACCCACCCGACCACCGCGCTGTGCCTGCGCTGGCTGGACGCGCTGGCCACCGACGGCGTCCTGGCGCAGGCGCGCGTGCTCGATTTCGGCTGCGGTTCGGGGATCCTGGCACTGGCCGCACTGAAGCTGGGCGCCGCCGCCGCGGTGGGCGTGGACAACGACCCGCAGGCGCTGCTGGCCAGCCACGACAACGCCGAGCGCAACGCCGTGGGCGAGCGCCTGGCGGTGTACCTGCCCGCCGACGAACCGGCGGCCACCTATCCGGTGGTCGTGGCCAACATCCTCGCCTCGGCGCTAGACGCGCTGGCACCGACCCTGGCCGCGCGCGTAGCGCCAGGCGGGCGCATCGCCCTGTCCGGCATCCTGCACGGCCAGGAACAGGAACTGCTGCAGCGCTACGCGCCGTGGTTCACCCAGCTGCGCACCGAGCAGGACGGCGACTGGATGCGCATCGACGGCGTGCGTCGCGCCTGATTCCGCCACACCCGATCCGACCCGCCACCGCGCCCGGCGCCGACCGGTCCGCGGCAGGGGCAGCGGGTAGGCACATGGACCGGACCTGCACGCCTGCAAATTAGATCTTGATTAATTATCGTAAAAAGATAATTATCGCCGCGTAGCGCACCGACGCGGAGGCAGCATCATGCGGCATCAGGGGAAAGAGGACGGCGGGGCAACACCCGCGGCAGGCGACGCGCTTGCTCGCCGGGGAAGGGTGTTCTTCGCCATCGCGTGCGCCGTGATGGCGCTGATGGCGGCAACCGCCGCACTTCAGGTGCTCTTGCTGCTTTTCCGTGTCGGGGACCACGCCGGCATGCTGCATGGCGGGTTCGCCTTCATCCTGACGCAGGCGCATGATGGCGCGATGCCGGCCGGTTTCGTGGCGATCTCACGCTATGCAGGTTGGCAGTCCGCCTTGGCGGCTGCGCTGCTGACGTTGCGTCTGATTCCGGGTCTAGTGATCCTGTCCGGGCTGATCGGTCTGTTCCGTCTTTATGCCCGACACCTGATTTTCACCGCCGCCAATGAAGCGCTGGTGCGTCGGATCGCATGGGCGCTCATCGCCTATGCCGTCGTCCCGCTCATGACCCATGCCGCGCTCTATGCCGCCGACATGAGCCCGGTCGCCATCAAGCTGGAACTCCGCCAGCTCGACGCGGCGGTCCTTGGCATCCTGCTGTTCGCGTTCGTGAACGTCGTCGCCGTCGGTGCAGAGATCGAACGCGACCGTGCCGGGTTCTTTTGATGCCGATCGTCATCCGGCTCGACGTCATGCTTGCGAAGCGGAAGATGCGGTCGAAAGATCTGGCGCGTGCGATCGGCGCGACCGAGGCCAACCTGTCGCTGTTCAAATCGGGGAAGGTCAAAGGACTGCGCTTCGAGACACTGGAAGCGATATGTCGGGAGCTGGACTGCCAGCCCGGCGACCTTCTCGAATACGATCCGGACACGCCGTCGCCCCCCTGATCAGCCGCGCTCAGCGCGCCCTCGCCCCCTCAATGATGGAGAAGCCCATGCGTCCGATGTCGGCGCTCGTCGCCTCGTGCCTGTTGCTCAGCCCCCATGCCGAATCCTCCGTGCCGCTGACCCCGGCGGGGAACGGCCATTTGGTCGTGCCTGCCTTCGTCAACGGCAAGGGGACCGTGCCCTTCATCCTCGACACCGGGGCTGACGGAACACATGTCTATCAGTGGTTCGCCAAGCAGCAGGCGTTGGAACCGGGCCTGCCCATCAGCGTGGAGGGCATGACCGGAGCGGCGATGATGCCGACCTATCGACTCGACAGCCTCACGGTCGATGGCCGCACGATGCGCAACGTCGAGGCCACCGGCTTGCCGGATCGCAAGGACGCCGAGGTCGCGGCGGGGGTGACGGGCAACGACCTGATGGACGGTGCGATCGCAATCTTCGACTTCCCGTGCCGCGAAGTCTCGCTGCGCCCCAAACCCGTCTCGATGCGCCGCATCCTCACCAAGGATGCAGTGATGCTCCAGGGCGGGACCGTCGTCGACGGAACGCAACTGACGCTGCCTGTCACCGTCAACGGCGTGGCGGGAATCGCCGTGCTCGACACGGGTTCGCGCGGGACGCAGATCAATCCGGCGTTCGCACGTGCCGCGCATCTCGATGTGGATGGCCCGTCTTTCCGGCGCGGGGAGACGCTCTACGGCGCGGCATCGGAGGCAAGGGAAACGCGCGAAGGCGAGGTCGACGCGGTGGCATTCGCAGGTCGCCGCGTGGACCGTCTCACCGTTCGCGTGGCCGATCTGCCAGTGTTCAAAAGCTTCGGGTTTGGCCAGGAGCCGGCGATGATCCTGGGCATCAACGCGATGATGGGGCAGCGCCTGGTCTACGACCACCAGGCAAAGCGGTTTTGGTTCGATCGCTCGCGCTGCGAGGCACCTGAATAAGCCAGCACCACCCCGCGGCGCATGGTCGACGCTTTGCGCGATTGGGCGCGTGGAACGGGAAAACGGGAAAGCGTCGGGGGCCGCAGAGGGCGGGCTCGCGACGAAGACAGTATCGCTAACATTCAGCCAATAGGCAGCGCTGCGAACCAACCGCAACGACCGGCACGGCTATATCTCGCCTCCCTTGCGGAGGTGTGTGTGAACAGCAAGCTGTACCAACGGGTGCGCGAAGCGCGCAAGCTGACCGGCCTCACCCAGGAGGCCCTGGCGCTGGACCTGGGCGTGACCCGCAGCGCCGTGGCGCAGTGGGAAATGGCCGAAGGCACCGCGCCGGCGGTGGAGCACCTGATCGCGCTGGCCCGCCGCAGCGGGCTGAGCTTCGAGTACCTGGCCACCGGCCGCGGCGAGCGGGTGTTCGGCGAACCGATCGCCGCGGACGCCGCCGCCATCGGCGAACTGCCCAACCAATACCAGTTCACCGACCAGCAGCTGCGCCTGCTGGAGCGCTTCGAAAGCCTGAGCCCGCGCCAGCGCGCCGGCTTGCTCGACCTGCTCGACACCCGCAAGTCGCGCTGAGCACGCCGCGGGACCCTCGCGCCGTGACGCGTCTAGCGCTGACGAAGGCCACGATCCAGCGGTAGCGCGCTGCAGATCCAGCCGGCGCATGCTTGAATACGGCTCTCGCCGTCGTTGCCCGCGCGCATGCCCGATCGCACTCCGCCCCGTCCCAGCCTCGCCACCTTGCTGCGTCAGCCCGATCCGTCCGCCACGCAGGACGAGGCACCGGTCGCGCCGGCAGCGGGCGACGATGCACCGGCGGTGGCGCTGACCGACACGGCAGCACTGCCCGTAGCGCCAAGCGTCTCGCCAGCGTCTGCGAACGCGAAGCCGAGCAAGACCGAGGACGACGCCGACACCAACGCGCACCACGCCGCGCGTGACACGGACCTGGGGGCGCTGCCGTCAGCGCCCGCATCGGCGACGGACCCGGCACCAACACTGGCACCGACTACGACCGCGGCCATCGGTACCGCCCCCATCGCGCCTGCGTCCGCCGCCACTGCCGCCCCGAGCTTCCTGCATGGCCCACGCGCGCGGCGCCCGGTGCTGCACGCCGCGCCGTGGCAGTGGATCGCGCTGGCGGGGCTGGGCCTGCTGCTGGCGCTGCAGATCCTCATCGCCGATCGCCAGCGTCTGGGCGCCGACCCGCGCTGGCGGCCGTGGGTGGCCGGGGTGTGCCAGGTCCTGCGCTGCAGCGTGCCGGCCTGGCGCGAGCCGGCGGCCTTCACCATGCTCAGCCGCGAAGTTCGGCCGTTGCCCGGCCATGCCGGCACCTTGCAGGTGCAGGCGACGTTCCGCAACGACGCACGCTGGGCGCAGGCCTGGCCGCTACTGCAACTGTCGCTGGCCGACACCGACGGCCGCACCATCGGCAGCCGCGTGCTGCGCCCGCAGGAGTACCTGGGCCGCGCACGCCCGGACAGCGCCACGTTGGAGCCGGGACAGAGCGCACAGATCGCGTTCCAGGTGCGCGAACCGGCCGCCGAGACTGCGGCATTCAGTTTCGACTTCCACTGAGAACGCTGCGTTCGGGCACTGCGCCATGGCAGCGGCGCAGGCCACGCGCTAGACTCGTCCCCCCGCGCCGGCCCTCCTGCCGTCCGGCGCCGCTGTCATCCGGGGATCCGTCGAACTTGAACGCCGCCACCACTCGTCCTGACTCCAGTCGCGGCGCGCCGAAGCCGCCGCTGCGCGAACACGTGGCGCAATCGGTCCGCCGCTACCTGCGCGACCTCGATGGCTGCGACGCCGACGACGTGTACGAGATCGTGCTGCGCGAGATGGAGATCCCGTTGTTCGTGGAAGTGCTCAACCATTGCGAAGGCAACCAGAGCCGCGCCGCGGCGATGCTGGGCATCCATCGCGCCACGCTGCGCAAGAAGCTCAAGGAATACGGGCTGGCCTGAGGGCCGGGATTCGGGATTGGGGATTCGGGATGACCAGCCTGCGGCTGGTGAAAGCCGGGATTCGTGATTCGGGATGGCAGCACGCTGTCCTGCAGGACTTGAGTGGCAAGCGATCCGACACAGCACGCGACACTGGTTGTAAGCGCTGCGCATCATCCTTGTAGGAGCGGCTTCAGCCGCGACGCCTGAAACCTGCATCGCCTCGCGAGGCGATGTCGAGCGAAGTGTTGCCGCGAAGAAACAGCGAGCGCCGAAGGCCGCACATTGCCATGTGGGAGGGGCTTCAGCCCCGACGCGACACTGGCTGAAGCAGCCAGGGCTGCAGCCCTGCTGCAACGAATGCCACGCCACACCCTGGCCGCAAATCGCGATCGCATCACCCAACCTCCATCGCCGACAGACAAACGGCGATGGGAATCCGAGAGAAATTCCTGCCCGCTTGCTGCGCGATCGGCCCCGACGCGCTATCGGGAAGGCATCGCGGCTGAAGCCGCTCCTACGCACGCACAGCGCGCGACACTCCAGCGAATCCCAAATCCCGACATCCCCAATCCCCGCCCCTCACACCCATCCATAACGGATCAGGTGGAAGAACACCGGCGCGGCAAAGCACACCGAATCCAGGCGATCGAGCACGCCGCCGTGGCCTTCGATCATGTGGCCCCAGTCCTTGATGCCGCGGTCGCGCTTGATCGCCGACATCACCAGGCCGCCGAAGAAGCCCATCAGGTTGGCGACCAGCGCCAGCGCGAACGCCTGCAGTGGCGAGAACGGGGTGATCCACCACAGCGCCGCGCCCAGCAGGCTGGCCGAAAGGATGCCGCCGACGAAGCCTTCCACGGTCTTGGACGGCGACAGCCTGGGCGCGATCAGGTGCTTGCCGATCAGCTTGCCCCACACGTACTGCAGCACGTCCGAGGACTGCACCACGATCACCAGGAACGCAAACAGCAGCAGGTTGCGGCCTTCGTAGCCGGGAATCTTCAGGTTCAGCAGCGCCGGCACGTGCGAGATGCAGAACACGCAGATCATCAGCCCCCACTGCACTTTCGCGGTGCGCTCCAGGTAGCGCGTGGTGTCGCCGCCGATGGTGGACAGGATCGGCAGCACCAGGAACGCATAGACCGGGATCAGCAACGTGTACAGGCCGTACCAGTCGCTCCACACCAGCCAGTACTGCCACGGCAGCACCACATAGAACGCGGCCAGCAGCGCGTAGTAGTCGCCGCGCCGGGTCGGGGTGAGGGTGATGAACTCGCGCAGTGCGAACAGCGACACCAGCGCGAACAGCACGATCACGCCCAGGCGGCCGAAGGCGAACGCCAGCGCCACCACCGCGGCCATCACCCACCAGGCGCGGATCCGCGCCACCAGGTTGTCCAGCACCGCGCTGTGCCGTCCGCGCGCGCGCCAGCGCAAGGTCTCGGCGATCAGCGTGGCCACGATCAGCACCGTGGCGATGCCCAGGAACAACCACACCGTCTGTTGCCGCAGCGAGGATTGCTGCAGGTGTTCGCTCAGCGCGATCGGATTCATCGGGCCGCCTCCGCCTGCTCCGGCGCCAAGGCCAGCAAGGCCGCACGCGCGCGATCGAGGAAGGCCTGCTTGTCCTCGCCGGCGCCCAGCCGCAGCGGTTCGCCGAAGGTGGTGGTGCACAGCAGCGGCAGCGGCAGCCACATGCCCTTGGGCATCACCCGCTTGAGGTTGTCGATCCACACCGGCACGAACTCCAGTTCCGGCCGCTGCCGCGCCAGGTGATAGAGACCGCTCTTGAACGGCAGCAGGCCATCCTCGGTGTTGCGCGTGCCTTCCGGGAACAGGATCAGCGAGCCGCCGGCGTCGACCGCCTCGCACAGGCAGGCGATCGGATCGCGCTGGCGCTGCTGCGGATCGCGCTCGATCAGCACGCCGTTGAACACGGCATGGATCAGGTAGCGACGCAACGCGTCGCGCTGCCAGTAGTCGGCCGCCGCCACTGGCCGCACCTCGCGCCGCAGCGGCGCCGGCAACGACGACCAGATCAGCACGAAATCGCCGTGGCTGGCGTGGTTGCCGTAGTACACGCGGCGCTCGCTGGACGGCATGCAGCCACGCCACAGCGCACGTGCGCCGGTGAGCAGACGGATCGCGGCGCTGCAGCCGCGGGCGATCAGGCGGGCGATCATGTCCACTCCAGTTCGCGCACGATGGCGCGCACGCGCATCACGATGGTCAGGGCGGCGGCGGCGATCAGCAGCGCCAGCGCCACGGCCAGGATCATGTGGGCCAGCGTGGCGTGCTGCAGCAGCAGCGCCGCGGCCGCCGCCAACGCGGCCAGCGACAGCCAATGCATGCGCTGCACGCGCGCCATCGGCCCCTGCAGCGGTTCGCGCACCGCGCAGGCCAGGCCGAGCATGCGCACATAGGCGGTGCCCACGCACAGCAAGGCGGCGGCCCAGCCCAGTTCCGCGCCGATGCCCAGCACCGGCTGCAGGCCATAGCCCACGCCCAGGCACACCGCCACATCCGACAGCCGGTCCGGCGCCTCGTTGTACACCGCACCGGCACGGCCGATCAGTTGCGCCTGATGCGCCAGCAGCCCGTCCAGGCGGTTGCACAGCAGCCGCGCCTGCAACGCCAGCGCCGCCAGCACCAGCAGCGCGGCGGCATTGAGCGGCGGCTCGCGCCAGGCCAGGGCGAACATCAGCGCGGCCAGCACTGCGCACGCCAGCCCGGTCCACGACACGCCGTTGGGCGTGGCCCCGCGCGCGCGCAACGCCAGCGCCAGGCGCGCACGCCACTGCGCACGCCGCACCTGCCAGGTCGAACCGGCCATCAGTCGCCGCCTCCACACCCGCCGCAGCCACCGCCGCCGCAACTGCTGCCGCCGCCGCCGTCGCTGCTGCCACCGCCGCCACCGCAGCTATTGGTCGACGCGTTACCACCGCCACCGTTGGACAGCGGCGAACGCAAGGCGTGGTAGTCGGCCCAGGGCGTGGTCATCAACACACTGGTGCCGGCCAGGGCCAGCGGCAGCGCCAGGTGCGAACCGGGCGCCAGCGAGGGAGCGGCGACGCCGTCGCGCCAGGCCGCATCGCGATCGGCCAGCAGCGCGTCGCCGGCGACGCTGCGCCGCGGCGGCGTGAGCAGGAAGCCGAGCGCAACGACCGTGACCACCACCATCGCCGCCACCAGGAAGCCGATCGGGCGCTGCAACTGCAGGCCGATGCGCAGCTTCAGCAGGCCCACGGTCCACAGCGCCAGCAACGGTGCGGCGCCGAACAGGCGCGCACACAGCGCCTGCGCATGGCCCAGCCACAGCCCCTTGGCGACCAGGGCCCGGCGCAGCGGTGCGGCGTCGCGCCGCAAGGCGGCCAGCGCCTGCTGCAGCTGCGGTTGCGCGCGCACGATCGCCAGCGCGCGCTGCAGCGCCGGCGGTGCGGCGACCCGGGTGTGTTCCAGCCGCGCGTGGCGGCGCAGGCGCGGGTCGGCTTGCAGGCGCACCGCGCCGGCCGCCAGCAGCAGGGCCAGTTGCTGATCGGCGACGCGCTCGCTGCCGCCGGCCAGATACGCCAGCTCGGCCGGATCCAGCGGCGCCTCGGTGTCGCCGCCGCGCAGTCCGCGTACGGCCAGGCGCAGCCGCGCGCCCAGGCTCCAGGCCAGGCCGATGCCGGCCAGGAACAGCAGCAGGAACGGCGGCCCGGGCCAATGCAGCGGCGAGTGCGGGCCGTTGCCCTGCCAGAGCACCGCGAACAGCAGCGCCACGCCCAGGATCCAGCCCCACAGGGCGACGCCGCCGCGCGCGCGGACCACACGGCGCGTGCCTGCCTGGCGCGGTGCCGGCGCGGTCGGCGCGCCGGCCGGGGCCGGCCAGCACGCCAACGGCGGCTCGCCGAAGTGATGCCAGTAGTGCCCCAGCGTGGCCTTGTACTGCGCCTGAAAGCGCTCGGCGTCGGCCGGGTCGCCGCGCCCGGGGTGATGATGCAGGGTGATCCGCAGCACCTGCGGACAGAACCGTTGCCAGTACTCGCGGGTGTCGGTGAGGTGGGTATGCCAGACCTGGTCGACCAGGGCGCTGGGCGTCACCTCCTCGCCGGCCACGCAGGCCAGGAAGCAGAAGCGCCGGTACTCCTCGACCGCCCGCGCGGCCAGCGCCTGCGACACGTTGGCTTCCTTGGCGACGCGGCGCACGAACGCCGGCAGCGCCGCTTCGCCGTCGCCGAAACGGTAGGCCTGCAGGCGCTGCCACAGCGCGTGCCGGGCCGCATCCACCTCGGAGCGCAAGGTCGTTGCGGGTTCGTCGGTCATGGCGTCTGCCTCCTCATGCAAACTGCCCCGTGCACAGCGCCAGTACCAGTGCCAGCAGCTGCACCGCGAGGGCGATCAACTGCCGCCGCAGCAGGCGGCGCATGCCCTGCCAGCGCGCCAGCCAGTCGCGCGGCGGCGGCAGCGTGCGCAGCAGGCCCAACCTGCGCAGGACCGCGTCCAGATCGGCACCGGCGCGCGCTGGATCCGCTTCGGCCAGCACTGCCTCCAGCAGATCCGCATCCAGGCCGACCCGCGCCGCCCAGTAGCGCTGCAGCAGGCCGGCCAGCGCCGAGCATCCGCACAGCGCCGCGGCGAGCACGGCGCCGGTGCCGGCATACCAGGCGACCAGCAGCAGAGCCGTTGCCAACACCACCTGCGACAGCCGGTCCAGCGACGCGCCCTGGCGCAGCACGGCCGCCATCGTGCGCAGTTCCAGCGACGCGCTCATGCCGGCAGCTCCTGCGCCTGCAGCGGCGGCGGCGGCGCAGTGCAGGCGGCGGCGATGGCGGCACGCTGCGCCGGCCCCAGCACGATGCGTGGCGCGCGCGCCTGCAGCAGCGCCAGCGCGTCGTCCACGCTGACGGCGCGGCCGCTGCGCAGCAACCAGGTGGCGACCGCGGCCGCGCTGCGCGAATAGCCCAGCGCGCAGCAGGCCAGCACCGGGCCGTGCACGCGCACCGCTTCGATCGCGTCGGCGGCCGCACGCAGGGCCGTGGCCGGCGGCGCCACCAGGTCCAGCATCGGCACCACGCGGTCGTGCGCCTGCGCCGGATGCAACGACAGTTCCGCGCTGACGTCGACCACCGCGGCGAAGCGCGTGCGCTCGCCGCGGCCCGGCATGCGCCCGAGCCAGACGCCGTCGGCGATCGCGCGTGGCGCCGGATCGCGCCAGGTCCAGGCGCGCGAGTTGAGCCACGCGGCAACCAGGTACGGCGCGTACAACCAGCGCGCGGCCAGGCTCAGGCGGCCGTCGGTGCGCTTCTGCAAGCCGAGCGGACCGAGCAGCGCATAGCTGAGCGCGACCAGCAGCAGCGACAGCGCCGGCCACAGCAGCCACCAGCCGGCGCCACCGAGCGCGCGTGCGGCGGCCACGCAGGCCGCGCTGCCGAGCAGGTACAGCGCGGCCAGGCGCCAGCGCCGCGGATCGCGCGCGAGTGCCGCCGCGCGCAACGGCGCGGCGATGCGCTCCGGCCATAGCCACACGCACAGCCAGCCGGCGGCCAGGCCGGTGGGCACATCCAGGAAGTGGTGCTGATAGGTGGTCAGCACCGACAGCCCGATCAGCGCGAACCAGCCGTGCAGGGCCAATCGCGCCAGCCCGTGCAGGTGCTGGGCGTAACGCACCCACAGCACCACCAGCAGCACGATGTGCAGCGACGGCGCCTGGTTGAACGGTTTGTCGAAGCCGAGCAGCACCGCGAACAGCCAGCCGAACACGCCCTCGGTGGGCGGCCGCTCGAAACCGAAGCGCAGCGGCCACAGCAGGAAGCAACCCACCGCCAGCAACTGCGCGGTGAGCAGGCGCCGCGCATGCGTGTCCAGTTCGGCACGCGTGCGGCACACGAAGAACGAGGCCACGTAGAACAGGTCGATCGACCAGTACGGCACGATGGTCCACGGCCAGAACGGGATCTGGGTTTCCCAGGCGAATGGCAGCGACGGCACCTCGACGCGACGCGCGGCCAGCGTGTTGGCCAAGCCGTAGCTGAGGAAGAAGAACGGCCCCAGCAGCGCCAGCCAGACCAGCGCACGCCGCCACGGCCGCGCGGCGGCAACGCTCATGGCGCGGTCCGCTGCGCCAGCGACACGGTGAAGATGCCCCAGTCGTCGATGCGCTGCTCCAGCTTGCGGAAGCCGGCCGCGCACACCAGCTCGTCCATCTCCTGCTGGGTACGCCGGCGCATCACCCAGGCCGCACCGCCGCGGTGGCTGGTCAACGCGCGGGCGATGAATTCCAGCTGCGGATGCCAGGGCTGGCCGGTGTAGGCCAGGTAACCGCCCGGCTCCACCGCCGCGGCCACGCCCTGCAGCGAGCGCAGCACCTGGTCGTTGTCCGGGAACAGCTCGTACAGGCCCGACACCACCGCCAGCGTCGGCCGCGGCTGCAGCGCCGCCAGCGCATCGCGGTCGAAGGCATCGCCCTGCTCGAAGCGGGCGATGTCGGTGGCGCCGAGCGCGGCGATCAGCGCGCGGCCCTGCGCCACGTTCAAGGGACTGAAATCGCGCAGCAGGATCGCGTCGGCGCGCTGGCTGCCACCGGCCAGCGCTTCCAGTACGTAGCGGCCATGGCCGGCGGCGATGTCCAGCGCGCGCACCGGCAGGCCGGCGGCGCGCAGGCGCTGCATCGCCAGGCCCAGCAGTTCGTGCAGGTGCTGGCGACGCACGCGGATGCCGCGCCAGCCGATCGCATCCAGGTAGTTGCGGTCGATCATCCGCCCCAGCGGGCCGCGCCCGGCGGCCTGATCGCGGTAGATGTAGTCCAGCGTGCTGCCGGAATCGAAGCCGGTCTGCAGGCCCAGCGCGATGCCCTCGGACAGCCGCCCACCCAGGCGCAGGCCGGCGCGCACGCCGCGCCAGCGCAGGTCCTGCAGGCTGTAGCGCTCCGGCGGCCAGGCCAGGCGCTCGGCTTCCTCGAAGGTCGGGCCATGCCGGTGCGCCTGCAGCAGGCTGGGCAGCGCCGGCGCGGCGGCGAAGCGCTCGCGCACGAAGCGGCGGATCTGCGCCAGCGCCGGTGCGCGGTCGCGCTCGCCCAGGGTGTCGTGGAAGAAACCGGGCAGCAGGTGGCGCTCCTTCACCGGCGAGGACAAGCGCTCGTAGAAGCGATCCTGCGGCCCGCGATGCACCACGAAATCGCTGCCCGACACCAGCAGCTGCACCGGCACGGTGATCGCCTGCGCGTCGCCGACCACGCGGTCGGCCGCCGCATACAGACCCAGCAGCACCCGCACCGAGATCGGCCGGGTGATCAACGGATCGCTGCGGTAGCTCTCGACCCGCGCCGGGTCGTGGGTCAGCCACTGCGGCTTGACGTAGCTGTTGACGAAGAAGTTGCCGCGCAACTTCTGCATCAGGGCCAGCCCGGGCCGTGCGAACGGCACGTACAGCTTGACCTTGAACGCCGGCGAGGCCAGCACCAGCGCGCGCAGCGGCGGCGCGTAGTCGTGCACCCAGGTGCTGGCGACCACCGCGCCCACGCTCTGCGCGATCACCACGATGTCCTGCACGGCGATACCGTGGACCTGCCCGATGTGCGCGACGAAGCGGTCCAGGTCGCGCACCAGCGCCGGGAAGCCGGGCGCGTCGCCGCGCGCGCCGGGCGAGCGGCCGTTGCCGCGCGCATCCCAGGCGAACACCGCGCAGTCGTCCAGGCCCAGTTCCTCGGCCAGGTGCATGACCCGCCCGGAATGCTCGTGGCCGCGGTGCAGCAGCACGATCGCCCGCGGCGGCGCCACCGGTGCGGGGGCCGGCCAGTGCCGGTAGAACAGCCGTGTGCCGTCGAAACTGGCGAATTCGCTTTCGTTGACCTGCCGCATCCGTTGCCGATGTCCTGTCTGTGGTGAATCCATGTATCCCGCGGCCCGCAATGGCCGCACCCGCTCAGTCGCGCGCGTCCGCCTCGCGCAATCCGGCCGCGACGCGGCGCACCGTCGTCGACACGCACAGGAACGCCACCACCCCAGCGAAGCCATTGACGGCTGGCGCACCGGGCAACCCGCACGCCAGCAACACCCCCAGCACGCCGACGCAGAAGGCGCGATCGCTCTTGCCCATCGGCCCATCGTAACGGCGGCTGGCGCCGACCATCAGCCCCAGCACCCCGGCATACTCGGTCAGCGCCGCGGTCAGCACCATCAACCACACCCAGCCGCCCATCACGCCCGGCACGCTCAGCAGGCTCAGGTACAGCGCCGCATCGGCCACCACGTCGCACAGTTCGTTGAGGTAGGCGCCCAGCCGCGACTGCTGGCCGAACTCGCGCGCCAGCATGCCGTCCACCGCGTTCAAGGCCATCCGCAGCAGCATCCACACCGGCAGCAGCGCATACCACAGCGGCTGCGCCGCGCCTTGCGCGTAGACCACCGCGGCGACCAGCAGCGACAGCAGCGCCGCGGCCACCGTCACCTGGTTGGCGGTGACGCCGAGTCGGTCCAGCACGCGCACGCCCGGCCGCAGCAGGTCCTGGAAACGTCCTTTGAGGGCATAGATCGACACGCGCGTGGTCCTGACGGCGAGGGCGGGGCGGCGACAGCCTAATGCATCGCAGCGGCTGCGCGCGCGATGGCGCAGCCCGCCACGCCCGCGCCAGGCGCCGCGTGCGGCGGCACGACCAGTGCGCGTCGCCGTCACGCCGCGGGGGCCGCGCAGCACTGTCTGCGGCACGAGAACCCACCTACGCAAGGGCCGCCGAGCGCTCGGCGTCATCGCGTGGAATCGACCTTCGCACGCACGATCCGCTTACCCGGTGCGGGCCCCAGCCGGGCGTCGGCGGGCCTCAGCGCCTACAATGGCGGCCCGTTCCGCTGCCCCCGCCCTGCCCCATGCCCTCCGATTTCCTGCCCGTGCGCCGGGCGCTGCTGTCCGTTTCCGACAAGACCGGCCTGATCGACCTGGCCCGCGCGCTGGCCGCGCGCAACGTCGAACTGCTGTCCACCGGCGGCACCGCCAAGGCGCTGCGCGAGGCCGGGCTGGCGGTGAAGGACGTGTCCGAACTGACCGGTTTCCCGGAGATGATGGACGGCCGGGTCAAGACCCTGCACCCGCTGGTGCACGGCGGCCTGCTCGGCCGCGCCGGCACCGACGATGCGGTGATGGCCGAACACGGCATCGCCGCGATCGACCTGCTGGTGCTGAACCTGTATCCGTTCGAGGCGGTCACGGCGAAGGCCGACTGCACGCTTGCCGACGCGGTGGAGAACATCGACATCGGCGGCCCGGCGATGCTGCGCTCGGCGGCCAAGAACTTCGCCCGCGTGGCCGTGGCCACCGACCCGGCGCAGTACGCCGAGCTGCTGGCCGAGCTGGGGGCCAACGACGGCCGGCTGTCGGCGGCCAAGCGCTTCGCCCTGGCGGTGGCCGCGTTCAACCGCGTCGCCCAGTACGACGCGGCGATCAGCAACTACCTGTCCGCGGTCACCGCCAGCGACGCCGCGGTGCCGACGCGCAGTCCCTTCCCGGCGCAGATGAACTCCAGCTTCGTCAAGGTGATGGAACTGCGCTACGGCGAGAACCCGCACCAGCAGGCCGCGTTCTACCGCGACCTCCACCCCACGCCCGGCACCCTGGCCACCTTCACCCAGTTGCAGGGCAAGGAGCTGTCCTACAACAACATCGCCGACAGCGATGCGGCCTGGGAATGCGTGCGCCAGTTCGACACGCCGGCCTGCGTCATCGTCAAGCACGCCAATCCGTGCGGCGTGGCGGTCGGCGCCGGCTGCGGCGACGCCTACGAACTGGCCTACGCCACCGACCCGACCAGCGCCTTCGGCGGCATCATCGCCTTCAACCGCACGCTGGACGCGGCCACCGCCAAGGTCATTCTGGACCGCCAGTTCGTCGAGGTGCTGATCGCCCCCGACTACGACGACGCCGCGCTCGAATACGCCAAGAAGAAGGCCAACGTGCGCGTGCTGCGCATCCCCGCCGGCGACGGTGCCTACGGCATCGACAGCAAGCGGGTCGGCTCGGGCATCCTGCTGCAGACCAGCGACGCCCACGTGGTGTCGCGCGATGCGCTGAAGGTGGTGACCCGGCTGGCGCCGAGCGAGGCGCAGTTCGCCGACCTGCTGTTCGCGTGGAAGGTGGCCAAGTACGTCAAGTCCAACGCCATCGTCTACGCCAAGGACCACCGCACCATCGGCGTCGGCGCCGGGCAGATGAGCCGGGTGTACTCGGCGCGCATCGCCGGCATCAAGGCCACCGACGCCGGCCTGGCCGTGGAAGGCTCGGTGATGGCCTCCGATGCGTTCTTCCCGTTCCGCGACGGCATCGACGCCGCCGCCGCGGCCGGCATCAAGGCGGTGATCCAGCCCGGCGGTTCGATGCGCGACGCCGAGGTGATCGCCGCGGCCGACGAGCACGGCATCGCCATGGTGTTCACCGGCGTGCGCCACTTCCGCCACTGAGTCCGGAGCGATGCGCATGTCCGCTGTCGCGCCGCGTCCGCTCGCCGTGCTGGCCCTGGCCGGCGCCGTCGTACTCGGCGGCTGCGCGCCGGCGCCGGCGCCCTCACAAGGCAAGGCCCCTGCGGCTGCGCCCGCCAGCGCCGCCGCACCAGCCCACGTCAGCCGCACCGCGCGCCTGCTCGCATTCGTGCAGCAACGCTACGGCAGCGCCGCGACGCTCGCCGGACACTGGCCGGGGCAATGGACCCAGGACGGCGATAGCCATGCGGTGGACTGGCAGATCTGCGCCGAACAACCGGTGGTCATCGGCGACGGCTGGCAGCAGTTGCTGGCGGTGTGCGGCGCGCTGCGCGATGCCGGCCACCCGGAGCCGGGCACCATCGACTTCTACGTGCTGCGCCCCGAGGGCCAGGGCTTCGCCGTCGCCGCCGAACGCACCGGCGGCACCTACGGCAGCCAGGGCCAGCCGGGCGAGGTCGGCATCGTCCGCGCCGGCAGCGACTTCTACGGGTTCCGGGTCGAGGACGGCTGGTTCGGCCAGGGCTACGCGCTGCAATCGCAGACCCTGATCCTGCCCGGCCCCAAGGGCCTGGTCGACGCCGGCAGCGTGCGCAGCCACATCGACAACGGCGGCGCCGCCGACTGCGACGACGCCGATGCGGCGGCGGACTGCAAGGCCGGCCAGTTCAACATCGACTTCGCCCTGCGCTTCGACGACCGCGACCATGCCGCCCGCGTGTGGCCACTGCTGATCGAGGAAACCGGCACGGACTGCGGCCAGCGCGCGGTGCACCGCGAACACCGTTTCGCGCTGGATCAGAAGACCTGGACCTACCATTTCCCCGAGGCGCTGCAGCGCGAAGGCTGCACGTGAGGCGTGCGCGCCCGGTGCACCCGCTTCCCTTTCCCCTGCAATCTGGAACTCCGCGATGAAACTGCTCGTCATCGGCTCCGGCGGCCGCGAACACGCCCTGGCCTGGAAGCTGGCCCAGTCCCCCCGTGTCGACGAAGTGCTGGTGGCACCCGGCAATGCCGGCACCGCCGGCGAGGCCAAGTGCCGCAACGTGCCGGTCAAGGTGAACGACCTCGACGGGCTGTTGGCGCTGGCCCAGGACGAAGGCGTGGCACTGACCGTGGTCGGCCCGGAAGTGCCGCTGGTGCTGGGCGTGGTCGACCGCTTCCGCGCCGCCGGGCTGCGCATCTTCGGCCCCAGCGCCGCCGCCGCGCAGCTGGAAGGCAGCAAGGCCTACGCCAAGGACTTCCTGCAGCGCCACGGTATTCCCACCGCGTTCTACGCCGTGCACACCGAAGTCGAAGCGGCGCTGGCCTATGTCCGCGACAAGGGCGCGCCGATCGTGATCAAGGCCGACGGCCTGGCCGCCGGCAAGGGCGTGATCGTGGCGATGTCGCTGGAGGAGGCTGAGGCCGCGGTGCGCGACATGCTCTCCGGCAACGCCTTCGGCGACGCCGGCGCGCGCGTGGTGATCGAGGAATTCCTCGACGGCGAGGAAGCCAGCTTCATTTCCATGGTCGACGGCCACACCGCGCTGCCGATGGCCACCAGCCAGGACCACAAGCGCGTCGGCGACGGCGACACCGGCCCCAACACCGGCGGCATGGGCGCGTACTCGCCGGCGCCGGTGGTGACGCCCGAGGTACACGCGCGGGTGATGTGCGAGGTGGTGGAGCCGACCGTGCGCGGCATGCAGGCCGACGGCGTGCCGTTCACCGGCTTCCTCTACGCCGGGCTGATGATCGACGCCAGCGGCGCGCCCAAGGTGATCGAGTTCAACGTGCGCTTCGGCGACCCGGAAACGCAGCCGGTGATGCTGCGCCTGCAGTCGGACCTGCTCGACCTGCTCGAGGCCGCGCTCGACGAGCGCCTGCACGCAACCGAAGCGCAGTGGGATCCGCGCCCGTCGCTGGGCGTGGTGCTGGCGGCGGCGCCGTATCCGGAGACCCCGGTCACCGGCGAAGCGATCACCGGCCTGGACGCGGTGCCGGCCAACGCCAAGGTGTTCCATGCCGGCACCACGCTGGACGCGCAGGGCCGCGTGCTCAGCGCCGGCGGGCGCGTGCTGTGCGTGGCGGCGTTGGGCGACAGCGTGGCAGAGGCGCAGCGGCATGCGTACGCCGGTGTGGAGCAGATTCACTGGGCCAGCGAATTCCACCGCCGCGACATCGGCTGGCGTGCGATCGCGCGCGAGCAGGGGGCGTAAGGGGCTGGGAATCGGGAATCGGAGTGAAGTATCGGCCCACGAAGCCGGTCGTGCTGGGCAGTCCACGATGTCGCACCAGACCCTCTGTGGGAGCGGCTTCAGCCGCGACGAGCGAAGCCGAAAGCCGGCTGACACTCTACCCCGTCGGAACTGAAGTCCCTCCCGCAAGGGTGCCCGGCCCACTCCCTGTGGGAGCGGCTTCAGCCGCGACGCATGAAGCCCAAAGCCGACTGACACTTCCCCTCGTCTGGACTGAAGTCCCTCCCACAAAGAGCGCACGTCGAGCGCACGTGGAAACACGCACGCGGCCACCATCGCCCTTGCGCTAGCCTGAAACTTCCCCCGGTTCGCGCACACCCCATGGCCCTCTCTCCTGCCCTCCGCACCCGCTTCCGCGCGCTCGCCGCGCAGACCGACGGCATCGACACCGCGGCCTACGCCGCCTGCGACAAGGATCCGCTCGATCCCATCATCGGCCTTGGCCGCCGCGACGCGCGGGTGTGCATCCTGGGCCGCGACCCGGGCCGCAGCGAGGTGGAGCACGGCGAGCCTTTCGTCGGCAGCGGCGGGCAACTGGTGCGCAAGGCGCTGTACCGGCACCTGCACGACGGGGCGGAGATGCCCGATTTCGCCGCCGGGCTCGAGGCCGGCCGCGTCGCATTCTGGCTCAACACCGTGCCGTACAAGCCGGTGGGCAACAAGGCCTGGTCGATGCCGGTGAAGCGGCGCTTCCATCCGCTGATGCGGCGCCTATTGCTCGAGCAGTGGCGCGGCCACGATGTGCTCATCCTCGGCCGCGAGGCCTTCCTGTGGTTCGGCATCGACCAGCCGCGCGAGGTGCGTGCGGCGCTGGACGCGTTCTGGGCGCGCGAGGACCGCTTCCAGGCGCAGACCGAGGTGGAGTTGCGCAGCGAGGACGGCCGCCGCGCCCGCCGCGTGGTGCTGCATCCGCTGCCGCATCCCTCGCCGCTCAACCAGACCTGGTACAAACGTTTCCCGGCACTGCTGGACGCCCGCCTGCGACAACTGGAAGTCTGAGCGCGCTCGCGTAGACGGGCCCTCTAGAGGGGGATCGCATACAGCGACGGTGCGTTATCGTGTCGCGGTGCCGACCCCCTCGATCGAAACCCGCCTGAGCCGCCTGTGGGCCCATGAAAAGGCCAGCTACGGGCTGCGCGTGTTCATCGCGCTGGCGGTGGCGATGGGCGTGTGCTGGCACCAGCAGCAATTGGAGGCCGTGCCGGCGCTCTTCCTGGGCACCATCGCCAGCGCCATCGCCGAGACCGACGACAACTGGCTGGGCCGGATCAAGTCGGTGCTGCTGTCGCTGCTGTGTTTCGCCGCCGCCGCCGCCGCGGTGGTGCTGCTGTTCCCGTATCCGTGGCCGTTCGCCGCCGGCCTGGCGCTGTCCACCTTCGCCCTGACCCTGCTCGGCGCGCTCGGCGAACGCTACGCTTCGATCGCCCAGGCCACGGTGGCGCTGGCGATCTACGCGATGATCGGCCTGGACCATGGCACCCAGAACGGCCACGTCGGCGGCAATGCCTGGCACGGCGTGGCGCTCCTGTTGCTCGGCGCCGGCTGGTATGCGGTGCTGTCGGTGCTGTGGACGGTGCTGTTCGCCAACCGGCCGGTGCGCGAGCGGCTGTCGCGGCTGTACCTGGAGCTGGGCCGCTACCTGCGGCTCAAGGCGGCCCTGTTCGAGCCGGTGCGGCAGAGCGACCTGCACGCGCGGCGGCTGGCGCTGGCCGAGCAGAACGCGCAGGTGGTGGCCGCGCTCAACGCGGCCAAGACCGCGATCATCAGCCGCTTCGGCCGCTCCGGCCGACCCGGCGTGCAATCGGGCCTGTATTTCCGCCTGTACTACATGGCGCAGGATTTTCACGAGCGCGCCAGTTCCTCGCACTACCCGTACGAGGCGCTGACCGACGCGTTCTTCCACAGCGACGTGCTGTACCGCTGCCAGCGTCTGCTGGCCCTGCAGGGCAAGGCCTGCGCGGCGCTGGGCGAGGCGATCCGGCTGCGCCAGCCGTTCGACTACGGCGAGCAGACCCAGCAGGCCACCACCGACCTGCGCGAGTCGCTGGATTTCCTGCACGCCCGCGCCGATCCACGGCAGGCGCGCCTGCTCGGTTCGCTGGAACTGCTGGTCACCAACCTGCACAGCATCGAGCGGCGCCTGGCCGAGGCCGCGCAGTCGGACACCACCAGCGACACCCTCGACACCCGCCTGCGCGACTCCTCGCCGCACACCCTGCGCGAGATGCTGCGGCGCCTCGGCCAGCAACTCACGCCCGGCTCGGTGCTGTTCCGGCACGGTCTGCGCATGGCCATCGCGCTGGTGGTGGGCTACGCCATCATGCAATCGATCCACGCCAGCAACGGCTACTGGATCCTGCTGACCACCGCCTTCGTGTGCCGCCCCAACTACGGCGCCACCCGCCTGCGCCTGGTCCAGCGCATGGCCGGCACCCTGATCGGCCTGGGCGCGGCCTGGGCGCTGATGCAGCTGTTCCCCGGCACCGAGCTGCAGTTGCTGTTCGCCCTGCTCGGCACGCTGGTGTTCTTCGTCACCCGCACCGACCGCTACATGCTCGCCACCGCGGCGATCACGGTGATGGCGCTGTTCTGCTTCAACCTGATCGGCGATGGCTTCATGCTGATCTGGCCGCGCCTGCTCGACACCCTGATCGGCTGCGCGATCGCCGCCGCCGCCTCGTTCCTGATCCTGCCGGACTGGCAGGGTCGCCGCCTCAACCAGGTGCTGGCAACCGTGCTGTCCAGCAGCGCGCGCTATCTGGCGCAGGTGCTGGAGCAGTACCGCAGCGGCATGCGCGACGACCTGCCCTACCGCATCGCCCGCCGCGACATGCACAACGCCGACGCCGCGCTGTCGGTGGCGCTGTCGAACATGCTGCGCGAGCCCGGCCGCTACCGCCGCAACCTGGATGCCGGCTTCCGCTTCCTGGCCCTGTCCAACACCCTGCTCGGCTATCTGTCGGCGCTGGGCGCGCACCGTGCCGCGCTGGCCGGCGAGACCGATCCGGACATCGCCCGCGCCGGCGGCTACCTGCCGCAGGCGCTGGGCGCACTGGCCGACGCGCTGGCCGAGCGGCGCGCGCTGCCGGCCGCCGACGAAGCGGCCGAGACCGCGCTGGCCGACGCGCTGGAGCGCGAGGAGGGCATCGACGAGGCCAAGCGCCGGCTGGTGCGCAATCAGCTCGCGCTGACCCTGCGCCTGCTGCCCAAGCTGCGCGCCGCCGCGCAGGCGGTCACCGCCGCGACGGTGCCGCCGGCGCCGGCGCTTGCCGCGCCGGCCGCACGCTGATGCCCATCCACAGCAGCGCCGCCACCGCCAGCGCCGCGCCGCCGAGCGCCACCCCGCGCCAACCGGCGTAGGCATAGGCCGCGGTGCCGAGGCTGGACCCGATCGCACCGCCGATGAAGTAGCAGGTGACGTAGGCCGAGGTGATGCGGTTGCGCGCGGCCGGATCCAATTGATAGATCACGCTCTGGTTGCCGATGTGCACGCCCTGCACCGCCACGTCCAGCAGCACCACCCCGGCGATCAGCAGCCACAGCGAGTGCGGCGCGCCGAGCAGCAACAGCCACGACAGCAGCAGCATGACCAGGCCGCCCCAGCCGACCAGATGGCCGGCGCCGCGGTCGGACAGCTTGCCGGAGAGGTTGGCGGCAAACGCGCCGGCCGCGCCGATCAGCCCGAACAGGCCGATGGTCGCGGTGCCGTAGCGGTAGTCCGGGCCGGACAGCAGGAACGCCAGCGTGGTCCAGAACATGCTGAAGCCGGCGAACAACAACCCGCCCAGCACCGAGCGCGCGCGCAGCACCGGCTCGTCGCGCAGCAGCGCCAGCACCGACCCGATCAGGTGCGGATAGGACAGGTGCGGGTTGCCCGGGTGCCGCGGCAGGCCGCGCCACAGCAGGCCCGAAGCCACCAGGATCAGCACCGCCGCGACCCAGTACACGGTGTGCCAGCCGCCGATCCCGGCCAGCAGGCCGGAGGCCGTGCGCGCCAGCAGGATGCCCAGCAGCAGGCCGCTCATCACCGTGCCGATGACCCGGCCGCGCTCGTGCGGCGCGGCCAGGGTGGCGGCGAACGGCACCAGGATCTGCGCCGCCACCGAACTCAGGCCGGTGATCAGGGTGCCGAGCAGCAGCAGCGCGAAACTGTGCGCCATCGCGCTGACCAGCAGGCCGACCGCGCTGAGCGCGTACAGGCCGACGATCAGGCTGCGCCGTTCGAAGCGGTCGCCCAGCGGCACCAGGAACAGCAGGCCGACCGCGTAGGCCAGCTGCGCGGTGGTAACCACCGCACCGGCGCGGCGCACGTCGATGGCGAAGGTCTGCGCCAGCACTTCCAGCAGCGGCTGCGCGTAGTAGTTGCTGGCCACCGCCAGGCCGGTGGCGGTGGCCATCAGCAGCACCAGGCCGCGGCGCATCGGCGGGTGCGAAGTCGTTTCCATGGAAGGACACCAGAAATCGTGGGGAGGGGCGCAGTCTGTGGCGCCGGCAGCGATCTTACAAACGCATTTTTTTCACCACTCCCATCTGCTTTTGAGATAGCGTGAGCGCGGCGGCCGGTAACCGGGCCGCTTCGCCGGGGTTGCCGCTGCGGACGCGTGCAGCCCTGCAGACCAGAAAAAAGCGGCCCCACCGACTGCCCTCGCTCCGAAGGACCCCGCCCCATGCCCAGCACCGACATCGCCGAGGCGCTGCACCAGCACGGGTACGCGGTGGTCCGCGGCTTCCTGGGCGACGGCGAGATTCCCGACAGCCTGCTGCGCTTCCTGGAAGGCGCCGAGAAATTCCACGACGGCGTGATCGGTGACCTGCCGGCGGCGGACATGCAGCGGATCCAGGCGCGCATCGCCGCCACCGTGCCGCCCGTGGCCGCGGCCATGGGCCTGGCGATCGCCGCCGACCGCTTCGGCTACTGCGCCATCCGCATCCGCGAAAGCCATGCCGCGCCGAGCTTGCGCCTGCCGTTCGACCAACACCGCGATCCGAAGACCGCGCCGGGCGGCGCGCTCAACTGGCACCTGGATCACTTCAGCTATTTCCTGCATGGCGACCATCGCAACTATCTGATCTGCTACATGCCGGTGCGCAAGCCCGATACCGGCCTGGCCAACGTGGCCATCGTCGCCGACGACGTGGTCGCGCGCCTGGATCCGCAGCTGCACCGGCGCATCCAGGGCCGCGGCGCGCTACGCTTCCGCTGCGTGGAGGCCGACACGCTGGACTGGTTCCGGCTGCGTTTTCCCGGACAGGCCATCGCCATCGGCGACTGGTATGCGATCGAGGACCTGCACGACGCCAGTCCCGGCTGGAAGATCGACTTCGACCTGGAAGCGCACAAGGTGGTGCCGCAACTCGCGGTCGGCGACCTGCTGATCATGCGCGCCGATGTCATCCACCGTACCCACGATGCCGGCTGCGACCGCATCTCGGTGCGCTGCGACGTGCTGCCCGCGCGTGCGCCGCGGCTCGAGACGCTGCACGGCCTGCTCGGCCTGAGCCTGCGCTACCCGTTCATGAGCCGCAAGCGCCGCTACAACATCCGCCTGTGGCTGCGCCAGCAATGGCGCAAGCGGCTGGGGCGCGCGACGTGAGGCGGCCGCTGCGACAAACGTCGTTGCATGCATGCAGCGCCACCACTGCTCGGCTGGCGCGTCGCCACGGCGCATGCCAGGCAACGCCATGCTGACCCTGCGCCAGCTCGAATTCGCCGTGGCCGTCGCCGAGGAAGGCAGCTTCACCGCTGCCGCGCGCCGCTGCCACACCGTGCAGTCGGCGCTGAGCCACCAGATCGCCAAGATCGAGCAGGCGCTGGGCGCGCGGCTGTTCGAGCGCGGTGCGCGGCAGGTGCGCGCCACCGCCGCCGGCGAGGTGTTCCTGCACAACGCCCGCGCCACCCTGCGCGCGGCCGAGCGCCTGCACGAGGAGATGGCGCAGACCCTGGGCACGGTGCGCGGCCGCCTGCAGATCGGGCAGATCTCCTCGTTGAATGCGGTGCAGGTGCCGGCCGTGCTGCGCCAGTTCCGCGAGGCGCACAGCGCGGTGGACGTGCACCTGCGCACCGGCATGAGCGATGCGCTGCTGCTGGAACTGAGCGAAGGCCGGCTCGACGTGGCCCTCGTCGGGGTCGGCCCGCATGTGGCGCTGCCGCCGCAGCACCTGTTGCTGCACGAGGAAGGGCTGGCGCTGATCGCCGCGCCCGGCCACCGTTTCGCCGCGCGCCGCGAGGTGGCCCTGCGCGAACTGGAGGACGCGCCGATGGCCGGGCTGATCCCCGGCGCCGGCGTGCGCGGCATCATCGACCGCGCCTTCGCCGCCGCCGGCCTGCGCCAGCGCCTGCAGTACGAGGTCACCCACGCCGACCTGCAGCGGCAACTGGTGGCCGAAGACCTGGGCCTGGCGGTGGTGCCGCAGACCATGGCCACCGGCATGCACGGCGTGGCCACGGTGGCGCTGCGCGAGCGCTTCCGCTTCCTCACCTATGCCGTGTGGCGGCCGGACCCGACCCCGGCCGCGCGCGCCTTCATCGCCCTGCTGCGTGCGCGGCGCGATGCACTGCAGGCCGCGGCCGGCAGCGCCGAGGCCGGCCGCCGCGCGCCGCGCCTGCGCGCGCGGCGAACCTGCTAGGCTGCGCGCGTTCGCAAAGGAGCCTGCATGTCCGCCCACAGCCAGTTCGCCCTGTTGCGGCAACGCCGCTTTCTGCCGTTCTTCGTGGTCCAGGCGCTGGGCGCCTTCAACGACAACGTGTACCGGCAGGCGATCATCGGCCTGCTGTTCTATCTGGGCGTGACCCCGGAGCAGCGCACGCTGTACACCAACCTGGCGCCGGCGCTGTTCATCCTGCCGTACTTCCTGTTCTCCTCGCTGGCCGGGCAGATCGCCGAGAAGCTGGAGAAATCGCGGCTGGTGGTCATCACCACCACGATGGAGATCGCGATCATGTCGCTGGCCGCGGTCGGCTTCCTGACCGAGAACATGGCGGTGCTGCTGGTGGCGCTGTTCTGCACCGGCCTGCAGTCGACCCTGTTCGGGCCGGTGAAGTATTCGATCCTGCCCTCGGTGCTCAAGCCGGAGGAACTGACCGGCGGCAACGGCCTGGTCGAGATGGGCACCTCGATCTCGATCCTGTGCGGCATGATCCTGGGCGGGCTGATCTTCCAGATCGCCGGCAGCCACGGGCCGGTGGCCGCGGCCACCGCGGTGGTGGCGCTGGCGGTCACCGGCAACCTGATGGCGCGCTGCATCCCCAAGGTCGACGCCGGCGCGCCGGACCTGAAGATCAACTGGAACCCGCTGCCCGAGTCGCTGGCGATCATGCGCCTGACCCGGCGCCAGCTGGCGGTACGCAACGCGGTGCTCGGCGTGTCCTGGTTCTGGTTCGTCGGCACCGTGCTCACCGCGCAGTTGCCGACCTATGCCGAACTCAACCTGGGCGGCGCGCAGGACCTGTACATCTTCGCCCTGGCGCTGTTCTCGATCGGCACCGGCACCGGCTCGCTGCTGTGCGAGAAGCTGTCCGGGCGCACCGTGGAAATCGGCCTGGTGCCGCTGGGCGCGTTCGGCATCAGCGCTTTCATGCTCGACCTGTACTTCGCCCGGCCCGGCGCCGCACTGCAGACCGGCCTGAGCATCGGCCAGTTCGTGCACCAGGCCGGCAGCTGGCGGATCATGCTCGACCTGGTCGGCATCGGCCTGTGCACCGGCCTGTTCGTGGTGCCGCTGTTCGCGCTGATCCAGAGCCGCACGCCGAAGGCGGAACTGTCGCGCGTCATCGCCGGGCTCAACATCCAGAACTCGCTGTTCATCGTGCTGGCGGCGATGATCGGCATCGTCCTGCAGATGCGGGAGCTGCACCTGTTCGGCACGCGCATCGCGATGCCCGGGCTGAGCATCCCGCAGGTGTTCCTGGCGCTGGCCATCGCCAACGCGCTGGTGGCGCTGTGGATCTTCAGCATCGTCCCCGAATTCCTGATGCGCTTCCTCAGCTGGGTGATGGTGCGCACGCTGTACCGGTTGCGCCTGCACGGGGTCGAGCGCCACGTGCCCGAGGAAGGCGCGGCGCTGATCGTGTGCAACCACGTCAGCTACATGGACGCGCTGGTGCTGGCGGCGGCGATCCCGCGGCCGGTGCGCTTCGTCATGTACTACCGCATCTTCAACATTCCGGTGATGCGCTGGATCTTCCGCACCGCCAAGGCGATCCCGATCGCCGGCGCGCGCGAAGACCCCGAGCTGATGCAGCGCGCGTTCGACGCCATCGACGCTGCACTGGCCGAGGGCGAGCTGGTGTGCATCTTCCCCGAGGGCGCGCTGACCAAGGACGGCGAGATCGCCGCGTTCAAATCCGGCGTGGAGAAGATCCTGGCCCGGCGCGCGTTGCCGGTGGTGCCGATGGCCTTGCGCAATATGTGGACCAGCATGTGGAGCAAGCGCGATTCGCGGCTGCGGCGCATGCGCGTGCCGCGGCGCTTCCGCGCGCATGTCGAGGTGATCGCCGACGCCCCTGTGGCGGGCGCGCAGGCCACCGCCGAGACCCTGGAAGCGCAGGTGCGGCGCCTGCGCGGCGACGCCGCCTGAGTGCGGCGCAGGTGCCGCAAGCGCGCGCTTCGGGTAAATTAGCCGCAGGGGAGGCGCCACAAGCGGTGGCGTCCATTGCGAAGGACCGAACACAGTGAACCAGGTCGTACCACCACCAGCGCCCAACGCGACGGGCGTCTATGTGCCCAACAATCTCGTCTGGGCGATCCTGTCCACGCTGTTCTGCTGCCTGCCGCTGGGTATCGTCTCCATCGTCTATGCCTCGCAGGTGGATGGCCGCCGCGCCGCCGGCGATATCGCCGGTGCGCGCGAGGCCTCGCGCAAGGCCGGCCTGTGGGCGCTGTGGTCCGCGCTTGCCGGACCGATCCTGATCGCGCTGTGGTTCCTGCTGTTCGGCGGCCTGGCCTTCCTCGGCAGCCTGACCAGCCACTAGCGCTGGGCGTTTCCCGTTTCACCACCCAACCACCGGAGCAACACGGATGAATACCACCGCACCGCAAGTGTCCAACAACCTCGTCTGGGCGATCCTGACCACGCTGTTCTGCTGCCTGCCGCTGGGCATCGTGTCCATCGTCTACGCCGCGCAGGTCAACACCAAGCTCGCCGCGGGCGACGTGACCGGCGCGCGCGATTCGGCGGACAAGGCCAAGAAGTGGGCGATCTACTCGGCGATCACTGCGGTGGTGCTGATGGTGCTGTACATGATCTTCCTCTTCGCCCTGGGCGGCCTGGGCATGATGCAGCAGGCGTCCGCGTCCTGAGCACCGCGGCCGCCGTCGCCCGGCGACGGCGGCCGGCCACCCACGCTCGCTTCCCTGCCATGTCCCTGCCGCGCCTGCAGTCCCTGCCCCGCTGGCTGCCGCTGGCCGCACTGAGCGGCGCGGCATTGGTCGCCACCGTGGTGCTGCGCCGGATCGATCCCAACGTGCCCGGCAATCCGCTGCCCGGCTGTCCGTTCCGTGCCCTCACCGGCCTGTACTGCCCCGGCTGCGGCAGTACCCGCTGCCTGCACGCGCTGGTGCATCTGGACCTGGCCCACGCCTGGACCAGCAATCCCTTGCTGGTGGTGGCGCTGCCGCTGCTGGCGATCATGGCGCTCAACGCCGCCGGCCTGCGCCTGCGCCCGCTGGCGCCGCTGCTGAAGATCCTCGCCGACCCACGACTGTGGCTGTGGGTGCTGCTCGGCTATGCGCTGCTGCGCAATCTGCCCTGGTATCCCTTCACCCTGCTCGCGCCGCACTGACGGCCCGCCACACCCGCACCGCAGCGACTCGTCTAGACTCCCCGACTGCCGTGCACCACCCATCAAGGAGATCCACATGAGCACCGTCAGCCCCGTCGCGCCTCCGCCGCCCCCCGCCTCCGGCGTTCCCGGCCCGGTTCCCAATCACCTGGCCTGGGCGATCATTTCGACCGTGCTCGGCTTCTGCCTGTGCTGTCCGGCGCTGATCACCGGCATCGTCGCCATCGTGTTTTCCAGCAAGGTCAACGGCCTGCTCAACCAGGGCGACCTGGAGGGCGCGCGCCGCGCCTCCAACACCGCCAAGACCTGGTGCTGGGTGACCACCGCGCTGGCCATCATCGGCCTGCTGATCAACGTGGTCATGTTCGCCACCGGCGGCATGCAGACCTACATGGACTACATGCAGCAGATGCAGCACGCGAGCTGACCGGCATGCGCGCCTGGCAACAACGGGCGTGCCTGGGCGTCGCCGCCGCATTCGCGGCCGGCGGCGCCACGCTGTTGTACCGCTTCGACCCCAACGCCGCGAACAACCCGTTCGCGCCATGCATGTTCCATGCGCTCACCGGCTACTACTGCCCAGGCTGCGGCATGACCCGTGCGCTGCATGCGCTGGTGCACCTGGACCCGGTCGGTGCGTTTGCAATGAATCCTGGCGCGATGCTCGGCCTGGCGCTGCTGCCGGGGCTGATCGCGTGGAAAGCCGGCTGGCGCGCGGCCTGGTTCGCCCCGGTGGTCGGCGTGGTCTCGCGGCCGAACTTCTGGCTGGTCGCGCTGCCGGGCTACTGGATCGCGCGCAACCTGCCGTGGTTCCCGTTCACCCTGTTGGCGCCGCACTAGCGGACGGTGCCGCTATTCGCGCCGGGCGCAGGCATCGCCTGCGTGTGTGCATCCCTCGCCGCCGGCCCTCAGCTGACCCAGCCGGCGATCACCAGCAGCGCCAGCAGCACCAGCCACAGCAGCAGCACCCGCCAGACCTGGCTCATCGCATCGCGCAGTTCGGGCAGGCGCCGCAGCGCCGGGACCACCATGCCCGCATCGCTGTAGTCGTGCGCCTCGGCATCGAGTTCGCCGCGCACGCTGGCGCAGGCCACCGGCCCGAGGAAGCCGGTGTCCAACTGCCACCGCTTGCCGCCAGCGGCGCGCCAGGCGCCGAACACCGCCTCGAAATTGCCGACCAGGGCCAGCGAGAAGGTCATCAGGTGCGCCACCGGCCATTCCATCGCCGCCAGCAGCAAGCGCGCGCCGGCGGCGGTCGCGGGCGGCAGCCGCGGCGCATACGGGCCGACCGCGGCCAGCGCCAGCAGCCGGTAGCCCAGCGCGCCGAACGGCCCCAGCAGCAGGAACCAGAACAGCACCGCGAACCAGCGCCGCAGCGCGCTGACCGCCACCGCCTCGACCAGTCCGGCCGGATCCTCACGCAGCGGCCCGCCATCGGCCTGCAGCTGCGCCACCGCCAGGCGCCGCGCGCTGGCATCGTCGGCATCGATGATCGCCTCCACGTCGGTGTCCAGATCGCGCGGTCCCCAGCTGAAGGCCAGCACCGCGATCCCGAACAGCAGGGTCAGCAGGCCCAAATGCGGCGCCGCCAGCAGCCACTGCAGCAGGCCGACCAGCAGCAGCGGCGGCAGCAGCGCCAGCGCGATGCCGTAGCGGCCGCGCCAGGCGCTGCCTTCGCCGGCATGCGTGTCCAGCCAGCTCAGCCAGTCGCCGAAGGCGTCGAAGCGGCGCAACGAGGCCACCATGCCGGGCGCGACATGGCCCAGCACCAGGGCGACGATCACAGCGACGAGGGTCGTGAACATGCAGGTCCTCCGGGACCGTTCTGAAACGGATGCGCGCAGCGCGCCGGCGCGGTCAGGCCGGCGCGCCGTGCCGGTACCAGTCCTCGATCAGCGCGCGGGCGATGGAGATGCGCGGCGGCAGGCGCAGGCCATGGCCGTCGTCGGCGCTGTCGCCGTGCGCGGCCAGGCGCGCCAGCGCGGCGCCGACGTCCTCGCGCTCGAACCAGCGCGCGTCTTCCAGCTCACCGTCCACCTGCGGCGTGTCCGCCTCCGCCTGCGCACTGAAGCCGAGCATCAACGCGCCGGGAAACGGCCACGGCTGCGCACCGTAGTAGCGACAACTGCCGGGCCGCACCCGCACCTGGGTCTCTTCGGCCACCTCGCGTGCCACCGTCTGTTCCAGCGATTCGCCCGGCTCGACGAACCCGGCGATCACCGAGTAGCGCCGCGCCGGCCAGCTCGCCTGGCGCCCCAGCAGCAGGCGCCGGCCGTCGCTGACCGCGACGATCACCGCCGGGTCCACCCGCGGATAGTGCTCGCTGGCGCACTGCGTGCAGACGCCGAGGAAGCCGCCGCGCTGCAAGGCGATGGTGCCGCCGCACACGCCACAGAAGCGGGTACGCGACTGCCAGTGCAGCATTGCACGGGCGTAGGCGAACAGGCCGGCCTCCAGCGCCGGCCATTCGGCCGCGGCGCGGCGCAGATCGATGCGCTGCGATGGCGGCGCCAGCTGCGGCACGGCGTCGGCGGCCAGCGCGAACCAGGCCTGGCCCTGGTCCAGGCCGAGAAACAGCGCGTGCTCGGCCAGCGCGCCCAGGGCGGCGGTACTGGCGATCAGCGGGCGTGCGTCGGCATCGGCATGCGCATGGCCATCGGCGTCCAGCACCAGCACCCTGGCCTGTTCCCAGGCCTGGCGCAATGCCGCTGGATCGTTGCGCACGGCATCGGCACGGTCGATCGCAGGACCGGCGAAGGCGAAGGAAGCGGGCGTCGGATCGGACATGCGCCGCAGGGTGCAGGCAAACCGTGCGTCCCGCAAGCCGCAGCGTGTCTACACGCTGAAGCTGCTGCCGCACCCGCAGGTGGTCTTGGCGTTGGGATTGCGGATCACGAACTGCGCCCCGTGCAGGCCCTCGCTGTAATCCACTTCCGCGCCCATCAGGTACTGCAGGCTGAGCGGGTCGACCAGCAGGGTGACCTGGTCGGTCTGCACCGCCAGGTCGTCCTCGGCACGGTTCTCGTCGAACTCGAAGCCGTACTGGAAGCCGGAACAGCCACCGCCCTGGATGTACACGCGCAGCGCCAGCGCGTCGTTGCCTTCCTCGCGGATCAACTCGCGCACCTTGGCCGCGGCGGCCGCGGTGAAGTTCAACGGCCGCTCCAGCGACTGGTAGTCGGGCGTGGGCGCGGCGCCCGGCAGGGAAACGAGAGTGCTCATGGCGGCAGGATGGGGACGGCCGGCGCCCGAATCAAGTCTCGGCCGTCAGCGCACGCGGCGGCTCGGTGTCGCTGCCGGCCTGCTCGCGGTGCGCTTCCGGCGGCGCCAGCGCGACCAGGCTGCCGGCGTGGATCAGGCGCCCGGTCAGCTGTGCGCCGGCGTTCATCTCCACCACCTGGTAGTGCACGTTGCCCTGCACCCGTGCCTTCGACGCCAGCTCCACGCGCTCGGCCGCGTGCACGTCGCCGATCAGCTGGCCGTTGATGATGACCACCGGCGCGCGCACCTCGCCCTCGATGCTGCCGTGCTCGGACAGGGTCAGCGTGGCCGGCGCGCCGTCCTCGGCCACGACCTTGCCGAGGATGCGCCCTTCCACGTAGAGCCCGCCGCTGAACACCAGGTCGCCGCGGATCACCACCTGCGCGCCGATCAGCGTATCGACCACGGTCTGGCCGCTGTTGCGGCTGTTCTTGTTCCCAAACATAGGCTGATTATTCCCCTTTGCCGTTACCGGCCAATGTCCAATCGAAGGTCTGGCTGACCGGCGCCCCGCCGCCGCTCAACACCACCCGCACCCGTTGCGGAGTGAAGCCCTTGGGCAGGATCACGCTGCCATCCAGTTGCTGGAAGTAGCGGAACGAGTAGTCCTGCCCGGGCACACCGGTCTTCTGGTGCAATTCGTCCCAGCCCACGCTGGTCAGCTTGCCGCCGCGCACACCCTCCACGGTCAGCCGCAGCTGCCCCTGGCTGATCGCCCCGCGGTTGAGGTTCTGGGTCAGCACCACGTTGTAGCGCCAGGTGCCGCCGGCCTCGGCGGAGAACTCCACCGAGTGCACGCTCAGGCCCTTGCGCTGGCTGGTCGCGCCGACCAGGCGCTCGTAGAACGCCACGTCGGCACGCAATCCGGCGATTTCCTCGTCGCGCTCGGCCAGCGAACTCTGCACCTCGTTGTTGGCGGCGCGGCTGATCTGGTCGGACCGGGCCAGGGTGGCCTGGCGCTGGTTGAGCGTCTCGATCTGCCGCTGCTGCGCCTGCAGGTTGCGCTCGGCCTCGCGCAACTGCGCGCTGACCGCACTGAGCCGCGGCGCGGCCTGGCGGCTGGCCAGCCACCAGGTCAACGCCAGCGACAGCAGCCACAGCCCGGCGAGCAACAGCCAGACGGTCCGGCCGCGCGGCGGCGTGGCGCCATTGGGCACGATCTGGAAACGGGGAACGGGTCGGTTCATGCGCGCGGCCGCGCCACCAAGGCGGCGCCGGCGTCGATCCTCGCGGGTCGGCCTGCTGGGCCACCTAGTGTAAGCCACCCTCCTGAGCGGCGCCGGACTGCACGGCCAGCCCGCGCCGCGGGCTGGCCTTCGTGGCGGGCTTGGCCGATAGTGGCCGGCATCCGTGCAGTTGCAGGAGCGCCTGCCATGACCGACGCCCATCTCTTCGTAATCGGCATCCTGCTGGCCTGGCTGGCCGGCATCCGCGTCTACCTGACCGTGTTCGGGATCGGCCTGGCCGGCCTGTGCGGCTGGCTGGAGCTGCCGCCGGCACTGCAGGCGACGCAGTCGTGGTGGGTGCTGGGCACCTCCGGCGCGCTGGCGCTGGCCGAGTTCTTCGCCGACAAGATCCCCGGCGTGGATTCGGTGTGGGACCTGCTGCAGACCCTGACCCGGATTCCGGCCGGCGCCTTCCTGGCCGCGGCCACGCTCTCGCCCGACGGCCAGCTCAGCGCGGGTGCGCTCGCTACCGGAGCCGGCGTGGCCCTGACCAGCCACGCGCTCAAGGCCGGTACCCGCGCCCTGCTCAACACCTCGCCGGAGCCGGCCAGCAACTGGATCGCCTCGCTGGCCGAGGATTCGGTGGTGATCGCCGCACTGGCGCTGGCCCTGGCGCATCCGTGGCTGGCGCTGGCGGTGGTGCTGACGGCGAGCGCGCTCGGCGCGCTGCTGGTGTGGTGGACGTGGCGCCTGCTGTGGCGGGGCATGCGCCGCCTGCTGGCGCCGGCGTCGGCGCCCGCCGCGCCGCAAGGCACGCAGCCTTCGCGAACTTGATCGCATAATTGGACGCGCACCAGGAACCAGACGCGATGCCCGCCAACGACGCCGCTCCGCTTTCCCATCGCGAGGACCCGCGCGCGCGCGCCGTCCGCGCCGAGACTCCGCCGCCGCACTACTGGCGCCGCTGGGTCGGCGATGCGGAGCACGTCGCCGCGCCCGCCGACCTCGCCTCCGATCCCGCGCCTGCCGACCGCGCCGCGGCGTCCGCCATGCCGCTGGCCAGCAGCGAGCACGACGATGGCCCGGCCGACGCCAGCGCGGCCGCCTTCCTGGTCGCCGACGCCGACGCCGATCACGCCGCACAGGAAGCGGCCGCGCCGTACCGCGTACTGATCGTCGAGGACGACCGCGCGCAGGCGCTGTTCGCGCAGAGCGTGCTGCATGGCGCCGGCATGCACGCGCAGGTGCAGATGCAGGCCGAAGGCGTGCAGCAGGCCATCCTCGACTACCGGCCGGACCTGATCCTGATGGACCTGCACATGCCGGGACTGGACGGCATGCGCCTGACCGCGCTGATCCGCCAGCAGCCGCAGCATCAGTTGCTGCCGATCGTGTTCCTGTCCGGCGACGCGGATCCGGAGCTGGAGTACGAAGTGCTCGACAGCGGCGCCGACGACTTCCTGACCAAGCCGATCCGGCCGCGGCACCTGATCGCCGCGGTGTCCAACCGCATCCGCCGTGCCCGCCAACAGGCCCAGCAGGGCCACGCCGAGGCGGTGCCGCTGAACAACCCCGAGACCGGCCTGCCGACCCGCGCCCATCTGCTGCAACTGCTGGACACGACGCTGCGCGCGCGCCGCCCCGGCAGCCTGTACTTCATCGAGATCGCCAGCGCGCTCGGCTTGCGCGAACGCTACGGCTACGCCGCGTTCGAGCGGCTGATGGTGCAGGCCGGGCGCCGCCTGGCCGGCATCACCGCGCCGCAGCCGCTGGCGCGGCTCAACGACAACAGCTTCCTGCTGCTGGCCGAGGACGCCGACGCCGACACGCAGCGGCAACGCGCGCAGCGCCTGCGCGACACCCTGTCCGGCCACGCCTTCGCGCTGCGCGAGGACGAGGCGCTGCACCTGCGCTGCGCGGTCGGCTACGCCGACTTCGGCCATGGCTTCGAGGACGCCGGCAGCGCGCTGGAAGCGGTCGAACGCAGCGCACTGCAGGCGCGGCTGCATCCGCAGGGCGTCGCCGTCTACGTGCCGCCTCAGGCGGAAGAGGATCTGCAGCGCATCGCGATGCTGGAAGGGCAACTGGAGCCGGCCTACCAGCCGATCGTCGCGGTCGCCGGCGGCGACATCGCCCAGTACCAGGTGCTGCTGCGCCTGCGTCAGCGCGACGGCAGCCTGCTCTCGGCCGGACAGATCCTGCCGGCCGCCGAAGCCGGCGGACGCATCGCAGACCTCGACCAGCAGGTGCTGGACCACGCGCTGGGCCTGCTGCATCTGTACCAGCACGCCACCCCGCCGCTGCGCCTGTTCGTCTCGCAGTCCACGCGTACGCTGGCGCGCACCGCCTTCGCCGAGTGGCTGATCGAGACCATCGGCCGCCGCGGCGTCACCGGCACGTCGCTGGTGATCGACCTGCGCCTGGACGATGCCCTGGTCCATACCGCCACGCTGCAGCAGTTCTGCGCACGGCTGATGCCGCTGGGCGTGCAATTCTGCATCAGCCAGTTCGAACCGGGCGCCGAAGCCGAAGCGCTGCTGGCGCATTTGCCGCTGGGCTATCTGCGCCTGTCGGCGCGCTTCGCCGGCGCGCATGCCGACCCCGAACTGCGCGACCAACTGCGCGCCACCATCGATCTGGCGCACCGCGCCGGACTGCTGATCATCGGCCAGCAGATCGAGCAGGCGCAGGCGGCAGCGGCGATGTGGATGGGCGGAGTCGATTTCATCCAGGGCAACCTGGTGCAGTCGGTCGGCGACCAGCTGAACTTCGACTTCCAGAACGCGGTGCTCTAGCCATGTCCGACCGCAGACGCCGGCCCGTTCCGTGGCCGGCGGCCTTCGCCGCGGCGCTCGCCGTCGCCGGCACCTTGCTTGCGCTGCCGCCGTTGGCGCTGCCGTTGCCGGCGCCGTGGCACTGGCTGGCGCCGCTGTGCATGGCCGCCGCCGCGGCCCTGGCCACCGTCGCCGGCTGCCGGGCGCGCCAGCAGATCGAACGCCTGGATGCGGCGCTGGCGCGTGCGGCCCTGGCCGAGTCCGAGCGCAACGCCCTGCAGCACGACGTGCACGCGCGCGAGCGGCTGGAAAAGGAGCTGCTGCAGGCCAAGCAGGCCGCAGAGGCGGCCACCCAGGCGGCTGAAGCGGCGGTGCTGGCCAAGGGCGAGTTCCTGGCGACGATGAGCCACGAGATCCGCACGCCGCTCAACGGCATCATCCCGATGCTGGAACTGATCGGACGCGGCCCGCTCGGCCTGGACCAGCGCGAGATGCTGCGCGCGGCCAGCACCTCCTCGCTGCAACTGCTGCGCATCGTCGACGACATCCTCGATTACTCCAAGCTCGAAGCGAACCGGCTGGAGCTGGAGATCACCACCTTCAACCTGCGCGAGCTGCTCGACGGCGTGCTGGAGCTGATGCAGCGCGCGGCCGAGGCCAAGGGCCTGCGCATGGCGCTGCAACTGGACCCGGCGGTGCGCCTGCCGGTGCGCGGCGATCCGGTGCGCCTGCGCCAGGTGCTGAGCAACCTGCTCGGCAATGCGGTCAAGTTCACCGCGCGCGGCGCCATCGACCTGGGCGTGCGCCGGCTCGGCGAGACTCCGGCGCAGCACTTGCTGCGCTTCGAGGTGCGCGACACCGGCATCGGCATCAGCGCCGATCGCCAGGAGCACCTGTTCCAGGCCTTCACCCAGGCCGACGCCTCCACCACCCGCCTGTATGGCGGCACCGGGCTGGGCCTGACCATCTGCAAGCGCATCGTCGAGCTGATGGGCGGGCGCATCGGCGTCGTGTCGCGGCAGGGCCAGGGCGCCACGTTCTGGTTCGAGATTCCGCTGCTGAAGGTGATCGGCGACCTGCCGCAGAGCCCGGGCGGGCTGCCGCGGCTGCATGCGTTGCTGGTCGGCGCCGACCAGCGCCTGCAGCAACGCCTGAGCGTACTGCTGCCGAACTGGGGCGTGCAGGTGAGCAAGGTCGATTCGACCCAGGAAGCGCTGGAGCGGCTGCGCGGCAACGGCAGCGGCGTGCGCCCGGCCTACGACCTGGTGATCGGCGACCTCGACGGCCTGCGCCAGAGCGCGCGCGCCCTGCAGCGCGCGGTGGCGCGACTGCCGGCGCCGCAGACCGCGCGGCTGATCTGGCTGTACGGCGAGGCCGACATTCCCGAGGAGATCCGCGCGCACGGCGCGTTGCTGTCGCGGCAGGCCGCCGACATCGACCTGCGCAGCATGCTGGCGCTGGCGCCGGCGACCCCGAGCATGACCAATGAAGCCGCGGGCGACGGCACCGCCAACGCTGGCGAGTTCTACCACGACGCCTTCGCGACCGACGCCATGCACACCCCCGCGCCGGTGCTCGCCGCAGACCCGGCGACCGCCGTGACCGATGCGCCACCGCCGCGCAGCGGCTACCGGCTGCTGCTGGTCGAGGACAATCCGGTCAACCTGATGGTGGCGAAGCGGCTGCTGGAATCGCTCGGCCACCACGCCGACAGCGTCGAGGACGGCGCCGCCGCGCTGGCGCAGTTGGCGCGGCAGCCCTACGACCTGGTGATGATGGACTGCCAGATGCCGGTACTGGACGGTTACGCCGCCACCCGGCAATGGCGTCAGCGCGAGGCCGAGACGGGGCGCCCGCGCCTGCCGATCCTGGCGATGACCGCCAACGCGATGGCCGGCGACCGCCAGCGCTGCCTCGATGCCGGCATGGACGATTACCTGTCCAAGCCGATCGACCGCACGCGGCTGGAAGCATGCCTGCAACGCTGGCTGCCGCTGCAGCCGGTGGCCATGCCGGCCAGCGCGGCGTTCGCGCCCGAGCCCGCCGCAGCAGCGGCACCGCAAACAGCGCCGGAGATCGCCGCGAGCGGCCATGTGCCGGACACGATCCCTCTTGCCAAGACATCCGCGGAGGCGCAGCCCGCTCCACAAGGCGAAGCGCAGGCACCGGTTGCCGCAAAGCCCGATGCGGCATCGGCATCCACCGTGGCGACGTCCGCGCCGACCGACGCGACCGACGCCGACGCGGTGGTCGAGCCCCCCGCCGTGCCGGCGCCGGTGCTGGAGATCGCCGTGCTCGACGAACTGCGCGATGTCATCGGCAGCGCCAGCGTCGCGCAGATCGTCGAGCTGTTCCTGGCCGATGCGCCGCTGCTGATCCAGCGCCTGGAGCAGGCCGCGGCGACGTCGGAGCCCGACGCGCTGCGCGAGGCCGCGCACACGCTGAAATCCTCGGCCGCCAACCTCGGCGCACTGGCGCTGTCGGCAGCGGCACTGCGCATCGAGTCGGGCGTGCGCACCGGCACCCTGGATCGCCCGGTGGTCGCAGTCGCCCTGGTGATCGCCGAGTTCGCACGCGCGCGCCTGGCGCTGAACGGCTACCGCGCCAGCGTCCGCGACAACGCCGAACCCGCCGCGCCGTAGCGCGACATCGCACTGCGCCACGACTGCGGGCGACACGCACGCCCGCAAGACCTGGCCACAGTGCATCGAAGACGCAGACGCACGGCCTGCTGCTTTCCTCGTAGGAGCCGCGTCAGCCGCGACCGGGCGTTACCGATAAAGCCATCGCGGCTGAAAAGCCGCTCGCACAAAGAGAGCGACGTCGCGCGATGCCGATGCTATGCCGTCCGCATGGACCCGCGCAGGAGCGGCATGCGCCACTTTTCAGGATCAGCGGCGACGGTCCGCCGGCACCGCGTCGCGGCTGAAGCGGCTCCTACACGCGCACGACAACGCCGACGCATATCCGGGAGTGCGGGGCGTACAGCATCCAGCGCGGCGCGGACACAGGCCAGCGCCGCGGCGTCATGCGCCGACGATTCAGTCGTCGAGCTTGGTCAGCAGGTAGTTCGGCTCGCCGATGCGCTCGATCAGGTCGAGCTGGGTTTCCAGCCAGTCGATGTGCTCTTCTTCCGATTCCAGGATGTCGGCCAGCAACTGGCGGCTGACGTAGTCCTGGATCGATTCGGCGTAGGCGATGCCGTCGCGCAGGGTGACGGTGCCTTCCTGCTCCAGCGCCAGGTCGCACTCGAGGATTTCCTTGGGGTTCTCGCCGATGCGCAGCTTGCCCAGTGCCTGGAAGTTGGGAAGTCCCTCGAGGAACAGGATGCGGTCCGCCAGCTTGTCGGCGTGCTTCATCTCGTCGATGGATTCCTTGTACTCGTGCTCGGCCAGTTCCTTCAGGCCCCAGTTCTTCAGCATCTTGGCGTGCAGGAAGTACTGGTTGATCGCGGTCAGCTCGTTGTAGAGGACCTTGTTGAGGAACTCGATGACTTTGCTGTCGCCCTTCATTGCATCGCTCGCGTAAAGCCGGAAAGCGCAGACTCTAGCGAATCGCGCCGCGGCGTGAAGGAACGCGAATCGTGATCATCCCGAATGCGCCGCAGCGCGGCGACGGGACTCAGGCGGCGCGGGCCAGGCCGCCCAGCACCGGCAATGGCAGCTCGCGGCTCAGCGCGCGCTGCAGCAGGTCGCCGGCCATGTCCAGGCAGGAGCCGCAGGTGGCACCGCAACCGGTACGCATGGTCAGTTCGGACACGCTGCGGCAGCCGGCTTCGGCGGCTTCGCGGATCTGGCGATCGGTGACCCCATTGCAGATGCAGACGTACACGGCGGGCTTGGCGGCGGACGGCGCGGACTGCGCCTGGCGCCCATTCAAACCAAAGTGAGAATGGTTGTCAATTCCGCCCGTTAATCGTTATTAATCCGCGCCGCCCAGGGCCCGCCGCGCTTGCGTGGACGCTTGCGCGGCCGATCGTGGCCGGCGGTATTGCCCGGCAACCAGGCCTCCTGGGCCAGGGTCGGCATGGCACGGATGCCGGCACCGGCGATGCTCTGCGCCAGCGGCGCCAGGTGGCGCAGCGCCCGCGCGTAGACGCCACGCTTGAACAGCACCACGTGCTCCACCGGGTACCAGAAATCGACCCAGCGCCAGTGGTCGAACTCCGGCGTTTCGGTCAGTTCCAGGTTCAGCTGGCTCTCGTCGCACTGCATCCGCAGCAGGAACCAGACCTGCTTCTGGCCGATGCAGACCTGGCGCTCGTTGCGGCGGATGGCCCGGCTGGGCAGGCGATAGCGCAGCCAACCGGGGGTGGCGCCGAGCACTTCCACGTGCTCGGGCAACAGCCCGGTTTCTTCGCGCAACTCGCGGTACATGGCCTCCACCGGGGTCTCGTCGGTGTTCATGCCGCCCTGCGGGAACTGCCAGCCGTCCCGGCGCACACGACGTGCCCAGAACACCTGACCATCCGGCCGCATCAGCACGATGCCTACGTTCGGTCGATAGCCGTCCGGATCGATCACGATGCGGACTCCTGAAAAATCTACTGGCTCCGACTCTGCCATGGCTGCGGCCGGGCCACAAGCAGCGTAGAAACCCGTTGACAGCCGCGCGCTTCTCTATAAGAATTGGCGGTTCACCAAGGCTATGTAGCTCAGCCGGTTAGAGCACAGCACTCATAATGCTGGGGTCGGTGGTTCGAGTCCACCCATAGCCACCATGGTGTGTACGCCCAAGGCGTGCGATACTTGCAGTCCACATTGCCCCGTCGCCAAGCGGTAAGGCACCTGACTCTGACTCAGGCATTCGGTGGTTCGAATCCATCCGGGGCAGCCAAATAAAAAAGAAGGCCGATCTTGCGATCGGCCTTCTTTTTTATTTGGCGCGGGGTTTGCGCAGGCGCCATGCGCCTGCGCCCCACGCCTTGCTACGCAAGGCGCGGGCCCCAGCCCTTCCGCCTCCACATCCCCGCGCCTGTCGGCGCGCCCCCTTGGACTCCAAGGGGGCTACTCCACCAGATGGAACCCGATACACCGAGGAAGACCCCGACGGAGAAAGAGCTGTCATTCGGCTTGCAGCGGCAGGGCGTACGCACCCTAGCTCTGCAGGCGCGAATCTTTTGAGGCGACACGGATCTTCAGACCAGCCGGCAGTCGCCCAAATACTTAAAGCAGATCTATCGCATCCAGTCCGTGGCGGCATGACCATGCTTCCAGCACAAACCGCGGCCCAGAACGACAAAAGCCCGGCCGAAGCCGGGCTTTTGCTTGGTCCCAGCGGGCTCCCGAAGGAGCCCACGCCAGGCGCGATGGATCAGCGCTTGGAGAACTGGGTGGCGCGACGGGCCTTGTGCAGACCGACCTTCTTACGCTCGACTTCGCGGGCGTCGCGGGTCATGAAGCCGGCCTTGCGCAGCTCGGTCTTCAGGGTTTCGTCGTACTCGACCAGCGCACGGGCGATGCCCAGACGGATCGCACCGGCCTGGCCGGTGGTGCCGCCGCCGGTGGCGGTGACCAGGATGTCGAAGCTCTCGGTGTTCTTGGTCAGCTCCAGCGGCTGGCGCACGATCATGCGCGCGGTCTCGCGGCCGAAGAACTCGTCCAGCGGACGGCCGTTGACGGAGATGTTGCCGGTGCCCTTGCGCAGGAACACGCGGGCAGTGGAGGACTTGCGGCGGCCAGTGCCGTAGTTTTGCGAAATCGCCATGATTAGATATCCAGAACCTGCGGCTGCTGAGCGGCGTGCGGATGCTCCGCACCGGAATAGACCTTGAGCTTGCGGTACATCGCGCGACCCAGCGGGCCCTTGGGCAGCATGCCCTTGACGGCGATTTCGATCACGCGCTCCGGGTGGCGCTCCAGCGCCTGCTCCAGGCTCTCGGTCTTCAGGTTGCCGATGTAGCCGGTGAAGCGGTGGTACTTCTTGTCCTTGAGCTTGTTGCCGGTGACGACGATCTTCTCGGCGTTGATCACCACCAGGTAATCGCCGGTATCGACGTGCGGGGTGTAGACCGGCTTGTGCTTGCCGCGCAGGCGGCGGGCCAATTCGGTGGAAAGCCGGCCCAGCGTTTTGCCGGCGGCGTCGACGAGATACCAGTCGCGCTGGACGGTCTCGGACTTAGCAGTGAAGGTGCTCATGATCAGACTCGGTTGGTCGGGCGGATTCCTGCAGCGAACGGCCGGAACTTTGCCACGCGTTGTGAATTGCAAAAACGCAAGAGGCGGAATTCTACGTGGCCCGGCCGCAGCGCGCAAGTCCGCCCTGACCGGAGTCGGCAGGACCGGCGGCGCGCTTGGCAGTGCGCCGGCCGGCGGCGAAAATCGGGGTCCCCACCGCTTCCGGGCTTTTCCCCATGACGGCCAGCCGCCAGCATTCCCCGCTCGATCGCGCCCTGGTCGAGGCCCAGCGCGCGCTGGAAACCGTGTTCGGCGACCCGCCGGCGCAGCGCCCCTACCCCGCCGCGGCCACCGCCGATGTGGTGCTGGCGCCGGACGAGCGGCGCCATGCCGCCGGCCTGATGCGCATCAACCACGTCGGCGAGGTCTGCGCGCAGGGCCTGTACTTCGGCCAGGCCGCGGTCGCGCGCGATCCGGCCACGCGTGCGCACCTGCTGGAGGCGGCGCAGGAAGAAACCGACCACCTGGCCTGGTGCGCGGCGCGGCTGCGCGAACTGGACAGCCGCCCCAGCCTGTTCAATCCCCTGTGGTACGCCGGCAGCTACGCGATCGGCACCCTGGCCGGGCTGCGCGGCGACGGCTGGAACCTGGGCTTCGTGGTCGAGACCGAGCGTCAGGTCGAGGCGCACCTGGACGAACACCTGCAGACCCTGCCGCCGGCGGACCTGCGCAGCCGCGACGTGCTGAAGGTGATGAAGGCCGACGAGGCCCGCCACGCCGAGCATGCCGAACAGGCCGGGGCGCGGCGCCTGCCGCCGCCGATCCCCACGGTCATGGCCGCCGCCTCGCGCCTGATGAAGGCGGTCGCCTATCGGCTGTAGCCGCCCGCCGGTCGGGCTGCGACCGGGCCGACTGGCATTGTCGGCCCAATCGGGTTAAAGTGAACGAACGCTGACTGATCCACGTCGACGCACGCCGCTTCCGCCGCAGCATCTCCCCCGTGCCGCAGTCATCCGATGTACCCCCGCCGAGTCACGCCCGCGTGCGCTCCGCCTGCCGATTGCCATGCCCGCCTCTTCGCTCCACCTCCATCTGCCTTCGCCCCGCACCCGCTGGTTGTCGCGCCTGTTGTTCGCGACCCTGTTCGCGCTCGGCGGCGGCGCCCTGCTGCATCACCTGCTCGGCGACTATCGCCAGGCCAGCGCGATCCTGCGCGACCATTCGGTCGCCACCGTGCCGGTGATCGCCGACGGCGCCTTCGGCGTACAGACCGAGCCGCTGGTGCGCTACCGCTTCCATTACGTGTTCGAGAGCAAGGGCCGCCTGCACAGCGGCGCCTTCGAAGCCAGCGGTGCCGAAGCCGCGCCGCTGCTGCTGGACGGTGCCACCGTCGAGATCGCCTACGCCAACGCCGATCCCTCGCGCTTCGGGCGCCTGGACCAGCTGCAGCACGCCGGCAACCTCGGCAGCGTGTTCACCCGCGCGATGATCGTGCTGTCGATCGTCGCCCTGCTGGCGGTGATCGCGCACCGGATGCTGATCGGCCGGGTACTGACCCGGCGCCGCACCGTCGTCGCCTGAGCCCAGCGCTGGCCGCGCTCAGTGGCCGACCAGCTTCAGGCCGATCACCCCGACCACGATCAGGCCGATGCAGGCCAGCCGCGCCGGCGAGGCGCTGTCGCCGAACAGGACGATGCCGAGCGTGGCCGTGCCCAATGCGCCGATCCCGGTCCAGATCGCATAGGCGGTGCCCAGCGGGATGTGCTTGAGCGCCTGGGTCAGCAACCACAGGCTCAGGCCAGCACCGGCCAGGGTGGCCACGGTCGGCCAGAGCCGGGTGAAGCCTTCGCTGTACTTCAGGCCGAGGGCGAAGCCGATCTCGAACAGACCGGCGAGCAACAGGTAGATCCAAGGCATTGTCTTTCTCCGTAGACAAATCCAAATGAAAACGGCCCGATGTCTGCACATCGGGCCGCCGTCGGCAGGGGTCGCAGCGCAGGCTGCGGGCGGGCCGTCCCGCCGTGACGAGGTCGCTTACTCGGACAGGTTGCGCCCGTGGAACAGCTCCTCGATCTCGCGCTTGAGCAGCGCCTCGATGCGCATGCGCTCCTTGAACGAGAGGTTCTTGGCCTTTTCCTCGAACAGGTACTGGTCCAGGTCGAAGTCCTTCAGGTGCATCTTGGTGTGGAAGATGTTCTCCTGGTAGACGTTGACGTCGAACATCTCGTAGCGCGACTTGACGTTCTTGGCCAGGAAGTTCTGGATCGAGTTGATCTTGTGGTCGATGTAGTGCTTCTTGCCCTTCACGTCGCGGGTGAAGCCGCGCACGCGGTAGTCCATGATCACGATGTCCGATTCCAGGCTCTCGATCAGGTAATTGAGGGCCTTCAGCGGCGAAATGACACCGCAGGTGGCGACGTCGATGTCGGCGCGGAACGTGGCGATACCGTGCTGCGGATGGGTTTCCGGGTAGGTATGGACGGTGATGTGGCTCTTGTCCATGTGCGCGACCACGGCATCGGAAATGATCTCCTTGCCGGCCGCCTTCTTGTCGATGACCGGCTCTTCGGAGATCAGGATCGTCACCGAGGCGCCCTGCGGATCGTAGTCCTGGCGCGCGATGTTGAGGATGTTGGCGCCGATGATCTCGGCCACATCGGTGAGGATCTGGGTCAGGCGATCGGCGTCGTACTGCTCGTCGATGTACTCGATGTAGCGCTGGCGCTCCTCTTCGGAGATCGCGTAGCAGACGTCGTAGATGTTGAAGCTCAACGCCTTGGTGAGGTTGTTGAAACCTTGCAGCCTCAGGCGAGGCAACGGCTTGACCACGGCGTGGATCCTCTGGAAGTTGGTCGGGGGGAAAGCCAATCAATTATGAGCCAAATGGCCGCGTCGCGAAACGTGGCGTCCGTCTCTTGTTTGCCGCCGCGAACGCGTCCCGTTAAGCTTCAGGAATTACGCCGTAGCGAAGCCGCCATGAGCCCCGGAAACACATCCACTGCAGCACCTGTGCGCATCGCTCCAAGTCCTTTGACGTTGGACACCGCCACCATCGACCGCTTCCTGGCCCACAGCCACCGTCGCCGCTATCCGGCGCGGACGGATGTGTTCAGGCCTGGCGATCCGGCCGGCACCCTGTACTACGTGGTCAGCGGCTCGGTCAGCATCATCGCCGAGGAAGATGACGACCGCGAGTTGGTGCTGGGCTATTTCGGCAGCGGCGAGTTCGTCGGCGAGATGGGGCTGTTCATCGAGTCCGACCAACGCGAGGTGATCCTGCGCACCCGCACGCCCTGCGAGCTGGCCGAGATCAGCTACGAGCGCCTGCATCAGCTGTTCCTGGGCTCGCTGTCGTCCGATGCGCCGCGGGTGCTGTTCGCGATCGGCGTGCAGTTGTCCAAGCGTCTGCTGGACACCTCGCGCAAGGCCAGCCGCCTGGCGTTCCTGGACGTCACCGACCGCATCGTGCGCACCCTGCACGACCTGGCGCAGGAGCCGGAGGCGATGAGCCATCCGCAGGGCATGCAGTTGCGCGTGTCGCGGCAGGAACTCGCGCGGCTGGTCGGCTGCTCGCGCGAGATGGCCGGGCGGGTGCTGAAGAAACTGCAGGTCGACGGCATCCTGCATGCCCGCGGCAAGACCGTGGTGCTGTACGGCGCACGCTGACCGCCTTGGGTCGGTAGGCCCGGCGCGATGGTGCTGAGCGAGACCTTCTATTGGTTCGTGCTGGTCGGCCTGGCCGCGCAGCTGGTGGACGGCGCGCTGGGCATGGCCTTCGGCCTGGTCTCCTCGTCGGTCCTGCTGAGCCTGGGCCTGCCGCCGGCAGTGGTCAGCGCCAGCGTGCACAGTGCCGAGGTGTTCACCACCGGTGCCTCCGGGCTGTCGCACCTGGCGCTGGGCAACGTCGACAAGCGGCTGTTCCTGCGCCTGGCACTGCCCGGCATGGTCGGCGGCGTCGCCGGCGCCTACGTGCTGACGCAGTTGCCGGGCGAGTTGATCCGCCCCTTCGTCTATCTGTACCTGCTCGCGCTGGCGGTGCTGATCCTGCTGCGCGCGGCCGGACGGGCGCTGCCGCGCCGCGAGGTGCGGCGGGTGCCGCTGCTGGGCTTCGTCGCCGGCCTGCTCGACGCCAGCGGCGGTGGCGGCTGGGGGCCGGTGGCGACCTCGACCCTGCTCGCCCACGGCGGCCAGGCCCGCACCACCATCGGCACGGTCAACGCCGCCGAGTTCCTGGTGACGCTGTCGATCTCGCTGACCTTCCTGCTGACCATGGGCGTGCAGCACCTGGACATCGTGCTCGGCCTGCTGGTGGGCGGCATGCTCGCCGCGCCGCTGGCGGCGCTGCTGGTCAAGCGCGTGCGCGAGCGCTGGGTGCTGGTGTCGGTGGGCCTGCTGGTGCTGGGCATCAGCCTGTATCAGGTGGGCGGGGCGCTGTATCGCTGGCTGGGGTGAGGCTGGGATTGGGGATTGGGGATTGGGGATTCGCAACGGCGGTCTCCGCGGCGCCTGAAGCAGTCGCTCTTGTGGCCTGATCTGCGGTCAGGCCGCGTTCGCTTTTCCCGGGGCGGGCCGCGCGATGATCGCGGCCGGGACGCTGCCGCCGATGGCCGCACGTCTCGCCCCGCCCCTGCCCCGCGAGACCGCCATGCGCCGTGCCGTTCCGCTTTTCCTGGCCTTGCTGTGCCTGGCGCTGCCTGCGCCGCGCGCGCAGGCCGACGACGCCTTCGCCCGGCTCGGGCGCGGGGTCAACATCCTCGGCTACGACCCGCTGTGGACCGACCCGGCGAAGGCGCGCTTCCGCCCGCCGCTGTACCGCACGATCCGCGACGGCGGCTTCCGCACGGTCCGGGTCAACCTGCAGGCCTTCGCGCACATGGACGCGGCCAACCAGCTCGACCCGACCTGGCTGAAAACGCTGGACACGGTGGTCGACCAGGCCACCGCGGCAGGCTTGAACGTGATCCTGGACGAACACGACTTCCACCCCTGCGCCGCCGATGCGGCGGTGTGCCGGACCAAGCTGCTGGCGTTCTGGAGCCAGATCGCCCCGCGCTACCGCCATGCGCCGCCGTCGGTGCTGTTTGAGATCCTCAACGAGCCCAATGGCCAGATGACCAGCGCGGTGTGGAACGACCTGCTGCGCGATGCGCTGCAGATCATCCGCCGCGACAACCCGACCCGTACGGTGGTGGTGGGCCCGGGCAACAGCAATTCCTTCACCGCGCTCGACAGCCTGCGCCTGCCCGACGACGACACGCGCCTGCTGGTCACCGTGCACTACTACAACCCGTTCCGCTTCACCCACCAGGGCGCGCCGTGGGCACCTGCGGACATCCGCGACCACACCGGCGTGGCCTGGGGCAGCGCGGCCGACCGCACCAAGCTGTACGGCGAGTTCGACCGCATCGCGGCCTGGGCGAAGGCGCACCATCGGCAGGTGCTGCTGGGCGAGTTCGGCGCCTACGAGCAGGCACCGCCAGCCGATCGACTGGCCTGGACCGTGGCCGTGGTCAATGCCGCGGAGAAGCGCCACTTCGCCTGGGCGTACTGGGAGTTCGAGGGCAGCTTCGGCGCCTACGACATCGACCGCGGCCAGTGGGTCGCGCCGCTGCACCACGCGCTGGTGGGCAGCGACAGCACGTACGCCAAGTCCGGCGGCTGATCGCCGCAGGCAGCACCCGTACGAACGGCGCTGACGAGGCGCGGTCGTAGACGCTGCGTCGCCGAATGCGACGCGGCGCAGTGACTCACTCGGAGCCGACGGCCTCGCCGGCGCGGTCGCGGCAGCCCCAGTTGAGGATCGGCGTGCCGGACGGCAGCACGCGGCGGAACACCGCTACTGCGCTGTGCTTGGGATTGACCACCACCGCCGCGGCCGCGGCCTGCAGCAGCGGCAGATCGGCGGTGCTGTCGGAATAGGCCATGGCGATCTCGCCGTAGCCCAGTTCGCGCAGCATGCGCATCTTTTCCTCGTTGTGGCAGTGGCGCGTGGCGGTGACCGCGCCCAGGCGCGGGCCGATCAGGCTGCCGACCACCGGCACGTCCTGGTGCGCGACGAAGCCGAGGATGGCGCGCGCCAGTTCCGGCGGCGCGCCGGTGGCGACCACCACGCGGTCGCCGGCGGCGCGGTGCCGGGCGAACACGTCCAGCGCCTGCGGCAGCAGCCGCTGGCGGATCTGCGCCTGGTGCTGCAGCACGTACTGGTCGATGATGCGGTTGAACTCGCGCGCGCGGCGCAGGCCGAAACTGGCGATCCAGACGTAGCCGGAGATGCCGGTGCGCCGGGTCGGCAGCATCGCCACCAGCGGCCCCAGCAACGGCGTGGCCAGCACCGCGGCGGCCAGGCGCAGCGGATTGCGCTTGATCAGCCAGGCGAACAGGTGGCTGCCGGAGTCGCCGTCGTACAGGGTGTGGTCGAAATCGAACACCACCAGCGGCGCATCGGCACGCGGCAGCGGATACGCGCTCGGATCCTGCGCGCTCATGCCGCGAAGAACAGCTGCCGCAGCGCCTCGCCCGGCTCCTCGGCGCGCATGAACGCCTCGCCGACCAGGAACGCATGCACGCCGGCGCCGCGCATCAGCGCCACGTCGTCCGGGCCGAGGATGCCGCTTTCGGTGACCAGCAGGCGGTCGCGCGGCACCGCGTCCTGCATCGACAGGGTGGTCTGCAGCGACACCTCGAAGGTGCGCAGGTTGCGGTTGTTGATGCCGATCAGCGGCGCCGGCACCTGCAGTGCGCGCTCCAGTTCGTCGATGTCGTGCACTTCCACCAGCACGTCCATACCCAGTTGCAGCGCCAGCGACGACAGCTCGGCCAGTTGCAGGTCGTCCAGCGCCGCCACGATCAGCAGGATGCAGTCGGCGCCGAGCGTGCGCGCCTCGTAGACCTGGTACGGATCGATGGTGAAGTCCTTGCGCAGCACCGGCAGCGTGCAGGCGTCGCGCGCCTGCTGCAGATAGCGGTCGTGGCCCTGGAAGAAATCCTCGTCGGTCAGTACCGACAGGCAGGCGGCGCCGCCGAATTCGTAGCTGACCGCGATGTCGGCCGGGTGGAAGTCGGGCCGGATCACACCCTTGGACGGGCTGGCCTTCTTGACCTCGGCGATCACCGCCGGATCGCCGTTGGCGATGGCGGCCTGCAGCGCGCGGGCGAAGCCGCGGGTGGGCGGCATGGCCTCCGCGCGGGCGGCCAGCTCGGCCAGCGGCACGCGCGCGCTGCGCGCGGCGATCTCGTCGGCCTTGCGCGCGAGGATGGTGCGGAGAATGTCGCTGCTCATGCGGTTGGGATCCTGGGGGATGGCCGGATTATCGGCGATGTGGGGTAAAGAAGGGATCGGGACCCGGGACCCGGGACCCGGGACCCGGGACCCGGGACCCGCAACAGCCTAGGCCGCCATGCACGTGTTGCAACTGACGACTGGATGGCCGGACGCGAATCGCCGCAGATCGGCGAACTGCGCTCTTACCGGGTCCCGGGTCCCGGGTCCCGGGCCCCGACCAGACCCTGCGTACATGCCACATACGCCTCCAGCTTGGCCCGCGCACGCCCATCGGCGATGGCCGCGCGCGCCAGGGCGATACCGGCGCCGATGTCCTCGGCCAGGCCGGCCACGTACAGCGCCGCGCCGGCGTTGAAGGCGACGATGTCCAGCGCCGGGCCCGGCGCGTTGTCGAGCACGGCGCGCAGCATCGCCATCGATTCGGCGGCGTCGGCGACCTTGAGGTTGCGGCTGGCCGACATGGCGATGCCGAAGTCCTCCGGGTGCACCTCGTACTCGCGGACCTGGCCGTCGCGCAGTTCGCCGACCAGGGTGCCGGCGCCGAGCGAGAGTTCGTCCATGTCGTCGCGGCCCCACACCACCAGCGCGCGCTCGGCGCCCAGTTCCTGCAGCACGCGCGCCTGGATGCCGACCAGGTCGGGGTGGAACACGCCCATCAGGATGTTCGGCGCGCCGGCCGGATTGGTCAGCGGGCCGAGGATGTTGAAGATGGTGCGCACGCCCATCTCGCGCCGCACCGGTGCCACCACCTTCATCGCCGGGTGGTGCACCGGCGCGTACATGAAGCCGATGCCGGTGGCGTCCAGCGCCTGCGCCACCTGCTCGGGCTGCAGCTCGATCGCCGCGCCCAGCGCCTCCAGCGCGTCGGCGCTGCCGGACTTGGAGGAGACGCTGCGGTTGCCGTGCTTGGCGACCTTGGCGCCGGCGGCCGCGGCGACGAACATCGCGCAGGTGGAGATGTTGAAGGTATGCGAGCCGTCGCCGCCGGTGCCGACGATGTCGACCATGTGGGTGCGATCGACGACCGGCACGGTGCGCGAGAACTCGCGCATCACCACCGCGGCGCCGGCGATCTCGCCGACCGTCTCCTTCTTGACCCGCAGCCCGGTGAGGATGGCCGCGGTCATCATCGGCGACACCTCCCCGCGCATGATCTGCCGCATCAGCCCGACCATCTCGTCGTGGAAGATCTCGCGATGCTCGATGGTGCGTTGCAGGGCTTGCTGGGGGGTGATGGTCATGGGGGAGGATCTGCTCGTAGGGCTGGAAGTGGGAGGCACCGCGCCGGATGCGCTCAGCGCGCCTGCGTCGGCCGCGGCATGCGCAGGCGCCCTTGCGCCAGCACCTCGAAGTAGTCGGCCGGGCCGCCGGCGCGCAGCAGGGTGGCGACCGCGGCCGGGTCGTAGATCCCGTCCTGCAGCGCGTGCTCGGCGATGTGCACGCCGATCACTTCGCCCAGCACCAACCAGGTCTGGATCGGCTCGCCGCGCGCGCTCTGCAGCGGCAGCAGCTGGCTGAGCCGGCATTCGAAGCTCACCGGGCTGGCGGCGACCCGCGGCGCCGCGATCAGGCGCGAAGGCGCGGCAACGAGGCCGGCCAGGGCGAACTCGTCGACCTCCGGCGCCACCGCGGCGGAACTGGCGTTCATCGCCTCGGCCAGCGGCCGCGTGGCCAGGTTCCAGGTGAACTCGCCCGTGGCCTCGATGTTGCGCACGCTGTCCTTCCAGCCGATGCTGGCGAAGCCGACGATCGGCGGGACGTAGTTGAAGGCGTTGAAGAAGCTGTAGGGCGCCAGGTTGGCGACGCCGTCGGCACCGCGCGAGCCGATCCAGCCGATCGGCCGCGGCCCGACGATGGCGTTGAACGGATCGTGCGGTAGCCCGTGGCCATTGGCCGGTTCGTAGAAATGGAAGGCGTCGGTGCGATCGTGCATCGGCAGGGTCCGGCAATGACGGAAGGCGGGCGGCGTCGGCGCAGCGCGCTCAGCGCTCCAGGAAGTTCTTGAGCAAGGCGTGGCCGTGCTCGGTGAGGATGGACTCGGGATGGAACTGCACGCCCTCGACCGGGAACTGGCGATGGCGCAGGCCCATGATCTCCTCCACCGTGCCGTCGTCGTGTTCGGTCCAGGCCGTCACCTCCAGACAGTCGGGCAGCGTGGTCTTCTCCACCACCAGCGAGTGGTAGCGGGTGGCCTCGTAGCGGTCCGGCAGGCCGGCGAACACGCCGCGGCCCTCGTGGCGGATGCGCGAGGTCTTGCCATGCATGATGGTGCCGGCACGCACCACCTGCCCGCCGTAGACCTGGCCGATGCTCTGGTGGCCCAGGCACACGCCCAGGATCGGGATGCGTTGGCCCAGTCGCTCGATCAGTTGCAGCGACACCCCCGCCTCGTTCGGCGTGCACGGCCCCGGCGAGATGACGATGCGCTCGGGCGCCAGGCGCTCGATCTCGTCCACGCTGAGCGCGTCGTTGCGCACCACCTTGACCTCGGCACCCAGCGCCTGCAGGTACTGCACGAGGTTGTAGGTAAAGCTGTCGTAGTTGTCCAGCATCAGCAGCATGGCGAAGGACTCATTGCGCGATCAGGAAGACCGCATAGACGTTTTCGGAAAGGGTGAGGGTGCCGGCTTCGAGGGATTCGGCCATGCCATCGGCCGCACGCGCTGTGGAGAGGTCAGCTGCCGGCGCCGGTGGCGCACTCACCAACTGCACCGCGACCGACTCGGACGGCCACTGCCCGGCCTGGATGCCATAGGCGAAGTTCGGCGCCACCTCGGAGATGGTGTACAGGCCGCCCAGGCGCACGCCGTAGGCCTTGGCCAGGGACTGTGCGGAGCTTCGCGTCTGCTCGGCCGCCTGGCGCTTGAGCTCGGCGCGCAGCGCGGCTTCGCCGCTGTAGCGTGGCGCGATTCCCGACACCTGCACGTCCTCGCTGGTAGCCAACGCGCCCAGCAAGGCGCGCACATCGTCCAACGCGGCGAACTCGGCCGACAGTGTGCGCTGCACGCGAGTGCCTTCGAACAGTTGCTTGTCTCCTTGGTAGCGACGCTCGGGCGCGATCGACAGCGTCGTGGCCTGCACGCTGCCGGCCAGCGCATGGCGCTGTGCGAACGCGGCCAGCACCTTCTCGGCATTGGCCTGCACGCGCTTACGCGCCGCACCCGGGTCGGCGTCCACGGCGCTGAGGGTGATGGTCACACCGAAGCGATCCGGCACCACTTCGCGCTTGGCTTCGCCCTTGACCAACAGGTGCGGCTGCGACGGCAGGCTGTTGACCTGTGCGCTAGCGCACGCAGGCAGCGCCAGCACGGCGGCAAGAAACCAGGGACCGATCTTGCTGAGTTTCATCGTCCTCTCCTTGGTGGAAAATCAGCCGGCCGCATGTTGCGTGCCGGATTGGATCAGCGCCGCGAAATTCGCGATCAACGCATCGACCGCCGCGTCCTGCGTGGCCCACGAGGTCACGAAGCGGATCACCCAGCGGCCGTCGTCCAGCAGCTGCCAGCGCTCGAAGTCGTAGCGCTGCGCCAGGGCCTCGACCGCGGCGGCGGGCAGGATCACGAACAACTGGTTGGTCGGCGAGTCCGAGGCGAACTGCGCACCGGCCGCGGCCAGCCCGGCGCGCAGGCGCGCGGCCATGCGGTTGGCGTGCGCAGCTAGCTGATAGAACAACCCGTCCTCGAACAACGCGGCGAACTGTGTGCCCAGCACCATGCCCTTGGCCAGCAGCGCGCCGCGCTGCTTGAGCAGGTAGCGGAAATCCGCTTTCAGGGCCGAATCGAGGATCACCAGCGCCTCGCCGAGCAAGGCGCCGTTCTTGGTGCCGCCGATGTAGAACGCATCGGTCAGCGCGGCAACGTCGGCCAGCGTCAGGTCGTTGCCCTCGGCGGTGAGCGCGCTGCCGATGCGCGCACCGTCCAGGAACAACAGCAGGCCGTGTGCGTCGCAGAACGCGCGCAGTGCCTGCAGTTCGTGCCTGCGGTACAGCGTGCCGACTTCGGTGGTGTTGGATACGTAGACCAGCCGCGGCTGCACCATGTGCTCGTTGCCGTGCTCGGCGAGCAGCGGCGCGATCCGCTCCGGCGTGAGCCGGCCGTCGGCCGCGTCCACGGTGAGCACCTTGTGCCCGGTGGCTTCGATCGCACCGGTCTCGTGGGTGGCGATGTGGCCGCAGACCGCGGCGATCACCGCCTGGTGCGGGCGCAGGAACGCGGCGATGGCGGTGAGGTTGGTCTGGGTGCCGCCGACCAGCAGGTGCACGTCGGCATCGGCGCAGCCGATCTCGGCGCGGATCAGCTGCGCGGCGCGCGCGCTGTGCCGGTCCAGGCCATAGCCGGCGTTTTGCTCGGCACTGGCCGCGGCCAGGGCGGCGAGCAGGCGTGGATGCGCGCCTTCGCTGTAGTCGTTGCGGAAGCCGATCCGCGGCGATGCGGCGCCGCTCACAGCCCCTTCGCCGCTTCGGCGACCGCACGGAACAGCGCGCGGCCCTTGTTCATCGTCTCGTCCCATTCGGCCTGCGGGTCGGAGTCGTAGACGATGCCGGCGCCGGCCTGCACGTGCAGGCGGCCATGCTTGATCACCGCGGTACGGATGGCGATGGCGGTGTCGGCGTCGCCGTGCCAGCCCAGGTAGCCGATGCTGCCGGCATAGACGTTGCGCTTGATCGGCTCCAGCTCGCGGATCACTTCCAGCGCGCGGATCTTCGGCGCGCCGCTGACGGTACCGGCCGGGAAGGTGGCGCGCAGCACGTCGGCGTAGCTGAGGCCGGGCAGCAAGGTGCCGGTGACTTCGCTGACGATGTGCATGACGTGGCTATAGCGTTCGATCACGAAGCGCTCGCCGACCGCGACGCTACCGGCCTGCGAGACGCGGCCGGCGTCGTTGCGGCCCAGGTCGATCAGCATCAGGTGCTCGGCGCGCTCCTTCGGATCAGCCAGCAGCTCCGCTTCCAGCGCCTGGTCCTGTTCCGGCGTCTTGCCGCGCGGGCGGGTGCCGGCGATCGGGCGCACGGTGACCTGGCCGTTCTCCAGCCGCACCAGGATCTCCGGCGAGGAGCCGACCACCTGGGTGTCGCCGACGTCGAGGAAATACATGTACGGCGACGGATTCAGCGCGCGCAGCGCGCGATACACGTCCACCGGGCGCGCGGTGAACGGCACGCTCAGGCGCTGGCTCAGCACCACCTGGAAGATGTCGCCGGCGCGGATGTAGTCCTTGGATTTCTCCACCGCGGCGATGAAACCCTCGCGGGTGAAGCCGGAGACGAAGTCGCTTTCGTCCAGCACGTCGCGCGCCAGCGGCGCGGGGTAGCCGGCACCGGGCTGGCGCAGCGTGGTGGTGAGCGCATCCAGGCGCGCCTGCGCGCGTTCCCAGGCATCGACCTCGGTCGGGTCGGCATGCACGATCAGGTACAGGCGGCCCTTGAGGTTGTCGAAGACCGCCACGTCCTCGGACAGCATCAGCAGGATGTCCGGGGTGTCCAGCTCGTCGCGTGCGACGGCGCCGGCCAGGCGCGGCTCGATGTAGCCGATGCATTCGAAGCCGAACCAGCCGACCAGGCCGCCGGTGAAGCCGGGCACGCCAGCCAGCTTGGGCACCATATGCTGCGCACGCAGCGCCTCGACCTCGGCGAAGGGATCGGCGACCTCGCGGCGCTCGATCAGTTCGCCATGGTCGCGCACCTCGAGCGTGTGCCCGCGGAAGGTGTACACGCGGCGCACCGGCAGGCCGATGATCGAGTAGCGCCCGAAGCGTTCGCCGCCTTCGACCGATTCGAACAGGTAGGTGTGCGGGGCGTCGGCGAGCTTGAGATAGACCGACAGCGGCGTGTCCAGGTCGGACAGCACTTCGCGGACGACGGGGATGCGGGTGTGACCTTCAGCGGCGTAGCGCTGGAACTGCTCGCGGGTAATCAAGACGGCTTTCCTTCCGGGACTCGGTGACAGGGCGGACGACGGCTGCAGGCCACCATCGCCACGCACGGCGAGCGGAAGTGAAGGAAAGCGGGGTCGTCAGGCTGGACACGGCGGCTACTTTACCGCAACTGCGGCGACTGGCAACGGTTGCAGACGCCACCAATCGAGGGCGATGCGCAGGCGCTCGGCGAGGATGTCGCGTCGGGACTGAAGTCCCTCCCACAGGGGGTTGATTGCCTGGGTACATCTCCGTAGGAGCGGCTTCAGCCGCGACGGGCGTTACCGGGAATGCCCGTCGCGACTGAAGCCGCTCCTTGTATCTGGACCTGGCGCCCTTAAACAGGCGTCATGTCTTCCGACTGATCATCGGAGGAGGTGTGGGAAGTCCAGTCGCTCCTGAAGCTTAGAGCTTGCATCGTAGATCGGCTCCCCCTCCACATGCTGGCCCTTGGGTGTCCGAACGGTATCCAGAGTCCGCCCCCGGCGTGAACTCGCATCGACAAGGCAGGACCGGGCACAGCGCCGATCATGACCCTGACACGATGGAGGAATCGCGTATGTCTCCCGTCATCGGCATCGACGTCGCCAAACGCAGTTTCGATGTGGCCATCGAGCTGACCAATGGCAAGCACCGTACCAAGGCCAAGTTGTCCAACGATGCCAAGGGCTTCCAGGCCCTGCAGGCATGGCTGCAGACGCATGCGCAGCCCGAGAGCTGGATCGCCATGGAGGCCACTGGCACCTACCACCAGGCACTGGCCGAGTTCCTCCACGCACGAGGCTATCGGGTGTGCGTGCTCAACCCGGCGCAGACGGCCGCGTACGCACGCAGCCAGCTCAGCCGGGTCAAGACCGATCGCAGCGATGCCAAGCTGATCGCCAGCTATGCCCTGCGTCACCGCGAGCAGTTACGCCGTTGGCACCCTGATCCGCCGGCGCTCAAGCAGCTCAAGGCACTGGTGCGCCGGCGCCAGGACTTGCAACAGATGCTGCAGATGGAGCGCAACCGGCTGGACGTCGCTCCGGCCCAGGTGAAGGACTCGATCCAGGTCCATCTGGCCGATCTGCAACATCACATCGCCCAGATCGAGCAGGCCATCGATGACCATATCGACCAGGATCCGACCTTGCGGGGGCAGCGCGAGTTACTGGTGAGCATCCAGGGCATCGCCGACACCAGCGCGGCCTTGATGCTGGCCGAGCTTGGCGATGTGAGGCGCTTTGCCGATGCCTCGGCGGTGACCGCCTTCGCCGGCCTGAATCCGTGCCTGCAGGAGTCGGGCGACCGCAAAGGCCATGTCTGCATCTCGCGCACCGGCTCGCCCCGCCTGCGCGCGGGCCTGTTCATGCCGGCCCTGGTGGCCATGACCCACAACCCGGTCATCCGGGCGCTGAAACAGCGGCTAAGCGAACGCGGCAAAGCCGGCAAGCAGATCGTGTGCGCCGCTATGCGCAAGCTCCTGCACCTCGCCTATGGCGTCCTCAAATCGGGCACCGCGTTCGACCCGAAAAGGGGCCTTGCCTGCTAGGGGGTAAGACGGTATCTACGAGAGCAATACGCTGGCAGCACGCGAGCAGACGAATGCGTGGCCGCTAACGCCTGCGCGGCTGCAGCAACGGCGACTCCGGCGGCAGGTGCATGCGCAGGCGCCCGGGCACGCAATCGATGCGGAAGTGGCGCGAGGTTTCCGGCTCGCCGTCCAGGTTCAGGGTCAGCGGCTGCGCCGCCTCGATCTGCAGCCACGGCAGGCGCGCGCGCACCGCCACCCGCTCCAGCGCCGCCTGCTTGCCTGAGGTGACCAGGGTGCCCAGGGTCGCGGCGACCTCGCCGGTCAGTTCCGGCACCAGGGTCAGATCGAGCAGGCCGTCGTCGAGCAATGCGTCCGGGCACAGGACCTGGCCGCCGCCGGCCTGGCGGCCGTTGCCCAGGCCGAGCGCGATGAAATCGCCTTCCCAGGAAAAGTCCGGCCCCGCGAAGCGTGCCCGGATCGGATCGATCCGGCCCAGCCGGCTCATGCCGGTGACCAGGTAGGCCAGCCCGCCCAGCATCTTCTTCAGGCCTTCGTCGGTCTCCACCGTGACCTGGGTGCCGAAGCCGCCGCTGGCGACGTTGGCGCACCAGTGCGGGCCGTGCTCGGCCTCGATGCGCAGCAGGTCGATCGGCAACGCCGGGGTACGTGCGATCAGTTCCAGCGCCTCCAGCGGCGGCAGCGGAATGCCGGTCGCGGTGGCGAAATCGTTGGCCGTGCCCAGTGCGACCAGGCCCAAGGCCGGCAGCTCGGCGGCCGATTCCTGGCGATGCGCTAACGTCGTGGCGACCTCGCTCAGAGTGCCGTCGCCGCCGGCGGCGACGATGCAGGCCGCGCCATCGGCCACCGCCTCAGCCACGTAACGTTCGGCATCGCCCTGCTCCCAGGTGACCCGCACCTGCAGCGCCACGCCGCGGGTACGCATGGCCATGACCGCCTCGCGCAACGCCTCGTCGCCGGCCGACTTGCCGTTGAGGATCAGACGCCAGTGCGCTGCAGCCATGCGGACCTTCCCGGGGTGAGGCGCCCACGCTAACGGGCACGGCATGCGCGATGCGTGAATCCAGGCGCGCGCGTTGTCATACGCACGTCACCGAGCGTCCGGAACATGGAAGGCCATAGCAAGGAAGACGGATGGAGGCAGGATCAGCCTCCGATTTCTCTCCCAGGGGCCGCACCGGCGACGGTGCGGTTCTTTTCTTTTGGCCGCCCCGCGCCGCTCAGCCGGCGGCGAACCTGGCCAGCGCCTCGCCCTGCAGCCGGTACACGGTCCACTCGTCCTGCGCGCGGGCGCCGACCGCTTCGTAGAAGTCGATCGCCGGCTGGTTCCAGTCCAGCACCGACCATTCGAAGCGGCCGCAGCCCTCGGCCACCGCCTGCCGCGCCAGATGCTGCAGCAGCGCCTTGCCGGCGCCCACGCCGCGGTGCGCCGGGTCCACGTACAGGTCTTCCAGGTACAGGCCGTTGCGGCCGAGCCAGGTGGAGTAGTTGTAGAAGTACACCGCGTAGCCGATCGGCTGGCCGTCGGCCTCGCAGATCAGCGCCTGCGCGCGGGCGTCGGCGCCGAACAGGCTGGCGCGCAGGCCGGCCTCGTCGGTCTGCACCGCGTCCTCGGCGCGCTCGTAGCGCGCCAGGTCGCGGATCAGGCGCAGGATCAGCGCCGCGTCGTCGGCCACCGCCGGGCGGATGTGCAGGGCCGCCACCTCAGCGCGCCGCCACCGCGGCGCGCATCTGCGCGATCACCGCGGCGTAGTCGGGCGCATTGAAGATGGCCGAGCCGGCGACGAAGGTGTCGGCGCCGGCGGCGGCGATCGCGGCGATATTGTCCGGCTTGACCCCGCCGTCGATCTCCAGCCGGATCGGCTTGCCGCTGGCGTCGATGCGGGCGCGGATCGCGCGCAGCTTGTCCAGCGCCGAGGGAATGAAGGCCTGGCCGCCGAAACCCGGGTTGACCGACATCACCAGCACCAGGTCCAGGTCGTCCAGCACCCAGTCCAGGATGTCCACCGGCGTGGCCGGGTTGAGCACCAGGCCGGCCTTGCAGCCGTGCGACTTGATCAGCTGGATGCTGCGGTGCACGTGGCGGCTGGCCTCGGGGTGGAAGCTGATGATGCTGGCGCCGGCCTCGGCGAAATCCGGGATCAGCCGGTCCACCGGCTCGACCATCAGGTGCACGTCGATCGGCGCGGTGACGCCGTGCTTGCGCAGCGCCTGGCAGACCATCGGGCCGATGGTCAGGTTCGGCACGTAATGGTTGTCCATCACGTCGAAGTGGATCCAGTCGGCGCCGGCGCGCAGCACGGCATCCACTTCCTCGCCGAGGCGGGCGAAATCGGCGGACAGGATGGACGGGGAGATGATGCAGTCGGACATGGCGGGGTCTCAGCGCTTGCGCAGGGTGCGGATACGGTCGTAGGCGGTGTTGAGCTGGCTGGCCTTCTTCTCGGCGCGGGCGCGCAGCTCGGGGCTGGCGCTGGCGACCTTGTCGGGGTGGTACTGGGACATCAGCCGGCGATAGGCCAGTTCGATCTCGGCGTCGGTGGCGTCGCGGGTCAGGCCCAGTTCCCGATAGGGATCCTCGCGCTGGGACAGCTTGAACCAGTCGGCGTCGAAGGCATGCCCGATCAGCAGCCCGATCAGCGCGCCCAGCACCGGCGTGGGCCGCAGCAGCAGGGCCCCGGCGATGGCGCCGAGCAGTTTTCCGTACCAGGGCATGGGCGAGGGCGGGCGCGGCGTCAGGGCCGGCCATTTTACGGCACAGCGGGGCATTCCGGCCGTACACTACGCGGCCCGCCGTCCGCCGCGGGCCCGCCGGGTCCCGGGACGGTCGCCATTGCGAAGTCCGTAGGAGTGCCTGTGTCCACCACGCTGTTGCAATCCGATCTGCCCGGCCTGCCCTTGCGCCACCGCGGCAAAGTCCGCGACGTGTTCGATATTCCCCGCGAGCGCCTGCCGGCCGACGCGCCGCCCGGCGACTACCTGCTGATGGTCGCCACCGACCGCCTGTCCGCCTTCGACGTGGTGCTGCCCGACCCGATCCCCGGCAAGGGCGAGATGCTGTGCCAGGTCTCCAACTTCTGGTTCAAGAAGACCGACCACCTGATGCCCAACCACCTCACCGGCATCGACGTGGCCGCGGTGCTGCCCGAGGGCGTGGACAAGGCCCTGTACGCCAAGCGCGCGGTGGTGACCCGCAAGCTCAAGCCGGTGCCGGTGGAAGCCATCGCCCGCGGCTACCTGATCGGCAGCGGCTGGAAGGACTACCAGCGCACCGGCAAGGTCAGCGGCATCGAACTGCCCGACGGCCTGCGCCAGGCCGAGAAGCTGGCCGAACCGATCTTCACCCCCTCGACCAAGGCGGCGGTCGGCGACCACGACGAGAACATCGACTTCGACGCCATGGTCAAGACCGTGGGCGCCGAACTGGCCGAGCGCGTGCGCGACGCCACCCTGCGCATCTACCGCTTCGCCGCCGACTTCGCCGCCGAGCGCGGCATCCTGCTGGCCGACACCAAGTTCGAGTTCGGCACCGACGCCGACGGCCGGCTGTACATCATGGACGAGATGCTGACCCCGGATTCCTCGCGCTACTGGCCGGCCGACGAGTACGAAGTCGGGACCAGCCCGCCGAGCTACGACAAGCAGTTCGTGCGCGACTACCTGGAGACGCTGGACTGGGGCAAGACTGCGCCCGGCCCGCGCCTGCCGCAGGACGTGATCGACCGCACCCGCGCCAAGTACGCCGAGGCGCTGCAGCGGCTGGCGGGGATTTCGGTCGACTGAGCGCGGTGCTGCCATGCGCCGGTGTGCCGGCGCATGAGGGTGGTCGCGGAAGGCGGCCACCTTGCGGTCACGCGCCGCTCTGCCTGTTGCTTCACCAGCTGATAATCCTGGCCAACTAGACTCGGGCAACCGCGCGCTCGTGCGTCCGACCTGATCAGGAGGATCCGTTGGCCAGTTCGCCCCCGCTTTTTGCCGCCCTTGCGCTTTTCATGGCACTGGCAGCCTGCAACTCTAGGCAGGCCGACGCCTCAACGACTGCGAGCCCCGTCGCTGACGCAGCCGCTCGCACTGCATCTTCGGACAAGGCCACTTCCGGTCGCGCGCCCAGCACATCGCAGGCTGCACGCCAGGATGACGGCGTTGCAGCGCTGGCCGAGTCCTTGCACCTTCGCTGTGAAAATGCGGCCAAGGGCAGCGACTGCGTGGCGGGCAATATGGACGCCGGGGATTTCTACGATGTCGATGTGTCTCCAGGCTGTGGCGCAGACGGAAACTTCGCAGGCGTGGCCGAACGCGACGCGACACTTCTGGATGCCTTGCCAGTGACCGGCAGCAAGGTGCAGGTCGCCGCCAGGCTGTCGGACGGGCAATTCGTCTGCATCCTGGCCACCGCGCACGCGGGTCAACGGGCGGCCTACTACTACGTGGTCGCCATTCCCCCTGCCAGCGTAGGCGCGTGCAAGGGAAAGCCCATTTGCACTCAGTATGGCGAGCGTCCGATTGACTTCGTGACACAGCGCAAGCAGGGAAAGCGCTGCGCCGTTGCAGGCAAGGCGCGCCCTGAGGGCGACTGTGCGCAGGGGTGGATCGAACCGCAGAAGCTGGACGTATTTTCGGAAGGCCTGTGATCCGCCGTGAGGCGAAGGCGCTCGACAGGGGTTGATCACCGCGCTGGCGTTAGGCGCTGGTAGATTCCGCCGCAATGCCCCGCCGCGGCTTCACGACGTGATGATCCTGCTCGACTAAACTCAGCCGCCCGCAGGGCGATTGCCCCGCCCGACCCGATCAGGAGGATCCGTTGGCTATCGCACGCCCCATTCTGACGTCCCTCGCCTTGGCAGCGGCCCTGGTCGCGTGCAAGGCGCAACCGGCCGGCTCCACGGTGGCTGCGGCCACGGCCGCGCCCTCGCAGACCACAGGTGCCGCAGCCGCGCCGCGCTGCCAGGACGCCGATTTCGATGCCTTCCTCAAGCGCTTCAGCGCCGACATCGCGGTCCAGGAAAAGGCCACCGCCGACCCGTTGACGATGATCCATATCGATCCGGACGCGCAGCCGGAGCCGGCGCCAGTCACCCGCAACGTGCCGCTCGCCGAAGTCGAATGGCCGGTGATCCCGAACCTGGACGCGGCCCGCAAGGGTGGGCGCGAGGTCGTGGTGACGCAGAACGCCGAGGGCCGGCAGGTCTTGGTGCGTACCCCTGATACCGGCGACCAGCAGGTCTACCAGTTCGCGCAGAAACCGTGCTGGACGCTGGTGAAGGTCGACGACCAGGCGTTGTAGCGGCGCCCCCAAGGAGACACCGCATGGATGCTTTTCGCCAGCGCAACGCCATCTGCCACATCGCGCGACAAACGCTCATCTTCTACCCGACCCTCGCCCAGTAACGGCCAGGCAGCATGTATCTGCCCGCATCGCAGGGTGGCAATTGAAACTAGCAGAGGAAATTCACGTGCATTTCCTGAAACTCTCTTCTTCTTCGCTTCTCGCTCTGGCATTGGCAGCCTGTGGAGGCACAACCGCGGACGGAAAACCCGCCGACGCGCAACAGCCGTCCCCCGTTCCCAGTCAGCAAAACCAGGGGCAGCACGCTCCCACTACGCCCACTCAGCAAGGGAATGCCACCGTGCAAAACGTCGCTTCTTTCGTCCCTTCGGGCATGGAAACCGTGGACACGCTTCGGGGCGACCTCACCGGCATTGGTCGGTCAGATGCATTACTGGTCGTTTCCCCTCCATCGTCGGCTGGCGAGAAGTTGGGTCAGGGCGCACCAAGAACGGTGATCCTGCTGACCCAGGATGAAAGCGGAGAGCTGCACAAGGCCGCGGAGAATGCGCATATCGTCCCATGCGCGAACTGCGGCGGCATGGCCGGCGATCCATATGCGTTTTCGCGGATCGAGAAAGGGCAGTTCACCATCTCCATCTCGGGCGGCTCGCGCGAGCGCTGGGCTGATGACTTCACCTTCCGCTATGCGCCCGCCACTAAAAGCTGGCTGCTGGAGAAGGTGGTGCGCGAGCTCACCGATACGCAAACCGATCAGCACAAACAATTGGAGTTGACGGCCAAGGATTTTGGACAGGTGGCATTCGCGGATTTCGATCCTGCCAAGCTGCCCAAGGTCGCCCCACTGGAAGAGGGCGAGTCGAGCACGAATTAAAGGGAAGTAATGGTTTCCGCGGACATGGATGGTCCGTCCATCACGTTGCTGAGAAATGAGGAGCTACACCATGGCAACAGACAGAGAGAACCAGATGCTCCGCGCCGCATACGCGGCCGGCATCACACAGCCCAGGGAACTGGCGAATTTTATGGCGCAGGTGGGCCATGAATCCGGCGGCCTTTCCAGGCTTGAGGAAAGCTTCAATTACACCAAGGGAATCGGACAAATCACTGCCAACGTGCGTTCTGCTTTGCGCGAAGGTCCGGAGGCACTGGAAAGCGCGCGCATCGAGGCACTCAGGGGCCGGCCCGAACGGCTCGGCGAACTCATGTACGGCAATCGCCGGGATCTCGGCAATGATCAGCCGGGGGACGGCTATCTCTATCACGGCCGTGGCTACATGCAATTGACCGGCAAGGCACAGTACAGCGCGGCTGGCGAGGCGTTGGGTCTGGACCTGGTCAATCGACCAGAGTTGGCATCTCAGCCTGAGAACGCCTCGCGCATCGCCACCTGGTACTGGCAGCAGAAAGTACCCGAGGAGCAGCGCAACAGCGCCCGAGACGCGGGTGCCGCCATCAACGGAGCCAACCCGCCGAACGGGTTGGCAGACCGCGAGAGGCGCTTCGAGCACTGGCAACGAACGCTGACACCCGAATTGATGCAGAACCTGGCCACGGGACGGCTGGGTGAAGCCGTCGCTGCACCCACGCAGGGCCATCGGCCGGCTACCGCTAACGCCGGGGGGTCTCACAGCAACTTCCAGCAGACGATGGAGCGCATGCTGCCGAGCCAGGGCAAGGTCGATCCGCACATCACCGGGCACTATGGCGAACACCGCGCCCGCGGTCCGCACGGCGGCACCGACTTCAACTACGAAGGCGGCCAAACCGGCATCAACCGGCAGCATCCGACGGTGCACGCGCCGATCTCCGGCACGGTGACCTTCTCCGGCGGCCAGTACGGCACGGTGAAAATCCGCGACGCGCAGGGCAATTCGCACGAAATCCTGCACCTGGATTCGCGCTCGGTGAAAGAAGGCGATACCGTGCGCGCCGGCGATGCGATCGGCACCATGGGCGGACGTGGCCCGAACGGGGCGAACCAGTACGCGCAGCACGTGCATTACCAGATGCACGATGCGAACGGGAAGGCGGTCAGTCCGGAGACGTGGTGGAACCGCGGCCAGCAGGTCGACGCGCATGGCCGCGATCAGGCGCAGCATGGCAATGGCACGCTGCGCCAAGGCGACCACGGCCAGGAGGTGCGCGAGTTGCAGCAGCATCTCAACCGCCTCGGCATCCGCGACGCGCAAGGCCGTCCGCTGGCCGAGGACGGCCGCTTCGGGGACAACACCCACGAGGCGGTAACGGCTTTGCAGAAACAGCGCGGCCTCACCCAGGACGGCATCGTCGGCCGCGATACCCGGGCCGGGCTGGCGGCCGCCGAGCAGGCGCAGGCCAAGCCGGCGAAGGGTCCGCAGCTCGGCGAGCCGGGGCATCCGGATACGCCGCTGTACGACAAGATGCGCACGGAAGCCGATCGCGGTGCGGAGAAGGCCAATCCGCCGCACGCCAAGCTGTCGAACGAGGCAGTAGCCAACCTCACCCTGCAGGCCAAGCAGGCCGGGATCGATAGCCCCGACAAGCTGAAGGAGGTCAATGTCGCCAACGACAAGGCCTTCGTCGCCGGGACCACGCCGGGCTTCCGTGCGGTGGTGGACCTGCAGCAGCCGGCACCACCGCTGGAGCAGACCAGCGCGCAGTTGGCGCACCAGTCCGCACAGCAGCAGGAGTCGGGGCAGCGCGAGCAGCAGCAGGAGACGAACAGGAGCATGGCGCGCGCCTGAGCCGCCAGGCCGTGGCGGGGCGGTCGTGCCGACAGCGCGATCGCCCCTGCTCGGCGACTCCACCGCTTGCCTGCGACGACCGCTCAGGCGGCCGACGCATCGCAGACACCGTTCGTCGAAACGAAAAAAGCACCTCTCATCCCCTGCATCCGGCACGATCGAACCAGATGCAAGCTGCCTTATGTAAGCGACGGGGCGTCCCCGGTAAAGCCCGTCGCGGCTGACGCCGCTCACACAGGACATTGCCCGACGTTTTTGGAGGCCCCCGAAGGTCGCTCCGCTGGGACGGCTGCATGCGTGCTGTGCTGGGCGAGGACATGGACGGCATCGGGCGCGACCAGCAAACGGGCAAGGCGTCCGTGCTGCTGGCAACGGCTGCCGGCGTCGCCGGATGCGCGGCCCGGTGTCTCCGCATCGCACCGACGATGGCGCTATGCTGGGCCGGTTCCTGGGAGGGAAGATGGATACCACCGCCTACGCGCGCCCGATCGACCGCTATTTCGCCAGTTATTCCGACGATCACCGCAATGCCGCCAACCAGCGCATCCACGTGGTCGCCGTGCCGGCGATCCTGTGGTCTGTGGTGGCGCTGCTGTGGTGCATCCCGGTCGGCGGCACCTGGTTCCAGAGCGGGCTGTGGGCGGCGCTGGGCATGTTCGCGGCGTGGATGTACTACAACCGCCTGTCGCGTCCGCTGGGCTACGGCATGCTGGCGGCGTTCTTCTTCTGCGGCTGCCTGTGCCGGCTGCTGGAGGCGCACCTGGGCCTGCAGGGGCTGCTGTGGCTGGCGATCGGCGTGTTCGTGGTGGCCTGGATCGCGCAGTTCATCGGGCACGCACTGGAAGGCCACCGGCCCAGCTTCCTCACCGACCTGACCTATCTGCTGATCGGCCCGGCCTGGGTGCTGGCCAAGCTGTACCGGCGCATGCACTGGCGCTACTGAGCGCGGCCGCCCCACACCGCAGCACAGCCGCCGGGTACGCGCGGACGCTGCCCGGACCTTCCTCCCCTCGTTCGCCGCGGCGCCTGCGCGCCGTCCGCACCCAGCTGACGCGTGCGCGCGACGCGGCGTCAGCCCTGCTTCGCCGTGTCCCCAAGGTCCAGGCCCAACATCCCCGCATCCGGCGCGAAGGCGCACGGCGCGTAGCCGAAATCCCGCCGCGCCGGTTGCAGATCGAACGTCAGGTCCTCGCGCATGCGCTGCAGCGCGGCGCGGTTCATGCCCTGCAGGCGGCCGCAGGCGTGGGCCAGCGCCAGCGCCGACGCGAACAGCGCATGCGGCAGCGTCAGCAACCGCGCTGGCGGACGCAGTACGGCCAAGACCCGCCGCACCATCTCGCAATAGGTGAGCGTCTCGCCGCCACCGAGGGCGTAGCTGCGCCCGTGCGTGGCCGGATGCGCCAGCACCGCCAGCGCCGCGTCGGCCAGGTCCTGCACGTGCACCGGCTGGCGCAGGCCGCTGGCGCTGCGCGGCAGCACGAACCAGCCGGTGCGCCGCGCCAGTGCCGCGATCGCGCTGAGGGTGCGGTCGCGGCCGGCGCCGTAGACCAGGGTCGGCCGCAGCACCGTCGCCGCCGCGCCGCGCTCGGCCGCGACCGCGAACACGATGGCCTCGGCCTCGCGCAGGCGCCGGGCGACGTCGCGCTCGGCCGAATCCAGCGAGTCGCGCTTGACTTCCAGGCTGGTGGAGCCGAACGCGACCACGCGCGCCGCGGCGACCGGCGCGCGCCGGTACCAGTCGGCGAAGGCGTCCAGCGGCCCGCAACTGAACACCACGTCGGCCGCCACCGGCGGCGCCTGCAGCGCGCTGAGTTCACCGGCATGCCAGTGCAGGCCGGATTGCGGCGCGCGCGTCTGACGGGAGTAGGCATGCACCTCCCACCCGTCGGCCAGCAAGCGGTGCAGCAGGCGCTCGCCGATCTGGCCGCTGCCGCCGAACACCAGCGCGACGCGCGGGGAGGCGACGGACGGAGGGGAAGCGGACGCAGCGGCAGGCGAATCTGTCATCGACACAGAATAGTGCGTGCACGGCCGTTTGCGGCCGGGAGCATGCGGGATCGGGCCGCTGCACAGCACGCCACGGCGGATGGAGGCGCGCGATTACGCGGCGCTGGCATACGCAATCACCCACGATCGCCACGCTCACGGCGCCCTCGCCCTACGCCGCACGCGCCCGCATCGAGAGCGACAGGCACCTCCGCTGCAGAACATGCCCACCCACGGCAACGCTCGTGCCACACGCATGGCGCACGCCCTGCACAGTCGGCAGTCGACAGCCCCATGCAACGCGTACTCGCAGGCACATCACCTGCCTGCGGCTATGCTGTGCGCATGACCGTGCACGCCTTTCGTTTCCGCGCCGGCCAACGCCGTGACGCGCCTGTTACACTCGGGCTCCTGCTCGCGAATCTCGTATTCCCTGCATGATCCCAGCCCTCGACCTCCTGCTGGCCTTGCCGTTTCTGATGGCAGTGGCCGTGGTTGCCCTGCGCCACCGCTCGCGTGCCACCCTGGCCTGGGCCGCGGCGCTGGCGCCGTTGGCGGGCTTGGCAATACTGGGCGCGCTGACGCCGACCGTGCTCGAGGGCGGCATCGTCCGCGCCGACCACGCCTGGCTGCCGCAGATCGGCCTGCAGTTCTCGTTGCGCCTGGACGGCCTGGCCTGGATGTTCGCCGGTCTGGTGCTGGCGATCGGCGCGCTGGTGGTGATGTACGCGCACTACTACCTGAGCGCGCGCGAGAACGCGGCGCGCTTCTACGCCTATCTGCTGCTGTTCATGGGCGCGATGCTGGGCATGGTGATCGCCGGCAATCTGTTGCTGCTGATGGTGTTCTGGGAACTGACCAGCATCAGTTCGTTCCTGCTGATCGGTTTCTGGTCGCACCGCCAGGACGCGCGCGACGGCGCGCGCATGGCCCTGGTGATCACCGGCGGCGGCGGCCTGGCGCTGCTCGGCGGCGTGCTGCTGCTGGGGCGCATCGTCGGCAGCTACCAGCTCGACGCGGTGCTCGCCGCCGGCGACGTGATCCGCGCCAGCCCGCTGTATCCGTGGGCGCTGGGGCTGGTTTTGCTCGGCATCTTCACCAAGAGCGCGCAGTTCCCGTTCCATTTCTGGCTGCCGCATGCGATGGCCGCGCCCACCCCGGTGTCGGCCTACCTGCACTCGGCGACGATGGTGAAGGCCGGCGTGTTCCTGCTGGCGCGGCTGCATCCGGCGCTGGCCGGCAGCGACCTGTTCTTCTACACGGTCAGCGGCATCGGCGCGGTCACCCTGCTCACCGGCGCCTGGTTCGCGATCTTCCAGCACGACCTCAAGGGCCTGCTGGCGTATTCCACGATCTCGCACCTGGGCCTGATCACCATGCTGTTCGGGCTGTCCACGCCGATGGCGGTGGTGGCCGGCGTGTTCCACATCCTCAACCACGCGGTGTTCAAGGCCTCGTTGTTCATGGCCGCCGGCATCATCGACCACGAGACCCACACCCGCGACATGCGCCGGCTCGGCAACCTGCGCCGCTGGATGCCGATCACCAGCGCGCTGGCGATCACCGCCTCGCTGTCGATGGCCGGCATCCCGCTGCTCAACGGCTTCCTGTCCAAGGAGATGTTCTTCGCCGAGGCGCTGGGCGCCGACGGCCCGGCGGCGATGCGCCTGTTCACCGCGACCTCGGCACTGCTGGCCGGCGTGTTCGGCGTGGCCTACAGCCTGCGCTTCGTCTACGAGACGTTCTTCGGCAAGGGTCCGCGCGATCTTGAGACGATGCCGCACGAGCCGCCGCGCTGGATGAAGATCCCGGTGGAGATCCTGGTGCTGGTGTGCGTGGCGGTCGGCATCGTGCCGGCGCTGACCGTGGCGCCGGTGCTGCGCAGCGCCGCCGGCGCGATCCTCGGCAATGCACTGCCCGATTACAGCCTGGCCGTCTGGCACGGCTGGAACGCGCCGCTGGCGATGAGCATCGCCGGCGTGGTCGGCGGCGTGGCGCTGTATTTCGGCCTGCGCCGGTTGACCGCGCTGTACACCGAGGTGCGCCACTCGCTGGGCAAGCGCGTGTTCCACTGGCACGTGCAGACCCTGTTCGGCGTGGCCGCGCGCTTCACCCGCGTGCTCGCCAACGGCAGCCTGCAACGCAGCCTGCGCTGGCTGGTGCTGGCCGCGGTGGTGGTGGTGGCCGCGCCGCTGTTGAACGCGCCACCGTTGTGGCAGCAGTGGCCGGCGCCGCAGGGCATGCCGCTGCTGGGCTGGGGCCTGTGGCTGCTGATCCTCAGTTGCGCGCTGTCCACGCTGTTCCTGTACCACCAGCGCCTGCTGGCGGTGCTGGTGCTGGGCGGCAGCGGGCTGGGCGTGAGCCTGGTGTTCGTGTTCCTGTCGGCACCGGACCTGGCGCTGACCCAGTTGCTGGTGGAGATGGTGACCCTGGTGCTGATGCTGCTGGGCATGAACTACCTGCCCAAGGCCTCGCCGCCGGAACCGCGGCGCTGGCGCCGCTGGCGCGATGCGGCCTTGGCGATCGTCGCCGGCGGCGGCATGGCGCTGCTGGCGTACTCGGTGATGACCCGGCCGGCAACGACCATGGCCGGCGAGCTGCTGCAGCGCGCGCTGCCGGAAGCCTACGGCCGCAACGTGGTCAACGTGATCCTGGTGGACTTCCGCGGCTTCGATACCTTCGGCGAGATCACCGTGTTCGGCATCGCCGCGCTGGTGGTGCACGCGCTGCTGCGGCGCGCGCGGATGGCGCCGGAGAAGGTGATGCCCGGGCCGCCGATCAAGCTGCCGGTGCCGGCCGACCTGGCGCAGCTGATGTTCCCGCTGACCCTGACGGTGTCGATCTTCCTGTTCCTGCGCGGCCACAACGCGCCCGGCGGCGGCTTCATCGCCGGGCTGGTGCTGGCGGTGCCGCTGCTGATGCAGTACGTGATCCAGGGCGCGGCCTCGGTGGAGTCGCGCTTCGGCTTCGACTACATCCGCTGCATCGGCCTGGGCCTGCTGCTGGCCACGCTGGGCGGCATGGCCTCGATGCTGTTCGGGGTGCCGTTCCTGACCAGCGGCCATCTCGACCTGGCGCTGCCGCTGATCGGCAGCGTGCCGTTGGCCAGTGCGCTGATCTTCGATACCGGCGTGTATCTGGTGGTGTTCGGCGGGACCATGCTGTCGCTGTCGATGATGGGCACCATCAAGCCCTCGCGCACCCGCGACTCGCAGCGCGGGCAGATCGACCCGGCGCAGCGTTCGCCCATCACCGGAGAGATGCACTGATGGAACTGGCACTGGCGAGCGCGATCGGGGTGCTGACCGCGGTGGGCGTGTACCTGCTGCTGCGGGCGCGCAGCTTCGACGTGATCCTGGGCATGACCGTGCTGTCCTACGCCACCAACCTGCTGATCTTCGCCGGCGGCCGGCTGGTGCAGGGCAAGGCGCCGGTGCTGCGCGACGGCGTCGCCCCGACCCTGGCCGAGCACGCCGATCCGCTGCCGCAGGCGCTGGTACTGACCGCGATCGTGATCGCCTTCGCGATGACCGCGGTGAGCATCGTGCTGGCGATGCGCAGCCGCGGCGACAACCACAGCGACCACGTCGATGCGCACCAGGATCCGACCGAGGGCCAGGCGCCATGACCCATCTGCTGATCCTGCCGATCCTGATCCCGTTGCTCGGCGCGGCGCTGTCGCTGTTCGTGGAGCACCGCCGCTATGGCCGCAAGGTGCGCCGCGTGGTGGCCTGGACCGCGATGACGGCGCTGGCCGCGACGGTGCTGGCGCTGTGCGTGCAGGTAAGCGACGGCCAGGTCCACGCCTATCTGCTCGGCGACTGGCCCTCGCGGCTGGGCATCGTGCTGATGGCCGACCGCCTGTCGGCGTGGATGCTGGCGACCACCACCCTGCTCGCCGGCGCCTGCCTGCTGCACGCCTGCGCCGGCTGGGACCGGCGCGCGCCGCATTTCCACGCGCTGTTCCAATTCCAGCTGGTCGGCCTCAACGGCGCGTTCCTGACCGGCGACGTGTTCAACCTGTTCGTGTTCTTCGAGGTGATGCTGATCGCCTCCTACGGCCTGCTGCTCAGCGGCGGGCGCGGCCTGCGCCTGCGCGTTGGTTTCCACTACGTGGTGTTCAACGTCACCTCCTCCACCGTGTTCCTGATCGCGCTGGGCCTGCTGTACGCGCTACTCGGCTCGCTGAACATGGCCGAGCTGTCGCAGCGCGTGGCGCAGGCGCCGCCGCAGAACGTGGCGCTGATCAAGGCCGCGTTCGGCCTGTTGCTGCTGGTGTTCTGCGCCAAGGCCGCGCTGCTGCCGCTGTACCTGTGGCTGCCGGAAACCTATGCACGCGCGCCGGCGGCGGTGGCGGCGCTGTTCGTGATCATGACCAAGGTCGGCCTGTACGCGGTGCTGCGGGTGAGCACGCTGATCCTCGGCAACCAGGCGCAGGCGCTGGACGGCTATGGCCGCGACTGGCTGCTGTGGCTGGGCCTGGCGACGCTGCTGCTGGCCGCGCTGGGCGTGCTGGCGGCGGTGCGCCTGCGGGTGCTGATCGGCTACCTGGTGATCGTGTCGGCGGCAACGCTGTTCGTGGCCTTCGCCCTGGATGCGCCCGGCACGCTCGGCGCCGGCTTGTACTACCTGGCGCACAGCAGCTTCGTCGCCGCGGCGCTGTTCCTGATCGCCGACCTGATCCGGCGCCGCCGCGGCGGCGCCAGCGACCGCAAGGAGATCATCGCGCCGCTGCCCGGCAAGACCGTGCCCGGCGTGCTGTTCCTGATCGCGGCGATCTCGGTGGCCGGGCTGCCGCCGCTGTCCGGCTTCCTGGCCAAGGTGGCGATCCTCAGCGCGACGCCGGGCGGGCTGACCGGGCCGGTGTGGGCCGCGGTGCTGCTCAGCAGCCTGATGGTGATCATGGGCCTGACCCGCGGCGGCGTGCGCCTGTTCTGGCGCGTGCCCGGCGACCAGGAGACGGCCGAGGACGATACCGTGGAGCTGCCGCGCCCGGCCCCGCGCAAGGCGCCGGCGCGGCCGCTGGAAACCGCCGCCACCGTGCTGCTGCTCGGCTACGGCGTGGCGATGACCGTGGCCGCCGGGCCGCTGCTGCGCTACGGCGAGGCCGCCGCCGCGCAACTGCTGCGCCCGGCCGACTACACCACCCAGCTGCGCGGCACCGCGCCGATCCTGCGGGAGCCCTGACATGTCCGCCCGTCCCTGGTCGCGCCGCCTGTTCCCGTCCTGGCCGTTGAGCCTGACCGTCACCGCGTTCTGGCTGCTGATGAGCGACAGCTTCAGTCTCGGCCAGCTGCTGCTGGGCGCGATGCTGGGCGTGGCGGTGCCGCTGTTCGCCGCGCGCCTGGACCGCGAGTTCGCGCGCATCGGCTCGCTGCGCTCGGTGCCCAAGATGCTGTGCGTGGCCGCCTGGGACATCGTGCGCTCCAACGTGGTGGTGGCGCTGCAGGTGCTCGGCCCGGAGAAACGGATCCACCCCGGTTTCATCTGGGTGCCGCTCGACATCGCCAACATCCACGGCATCGCCGCGCTGACCAGCATGATCACCCTGACTCCGGGTACGGTGTCGGCGGCGCTGTCGGACGACCGCAAGTACCTGCTGGTGCACGTGCTGCACCTGGACGATGCCGAGACCGTGATCCGGCAGATCAAGACGCGCTACGAGGCGCCGTTGATGGAGATCTTCCCATGACCAGCCACATGTTCATCGAGACCACGATCGTCGTATGCATGCACGTGGTGGCGCTGGCGATGCTGCTGGCGCTGTGGCGGCTGCTGCGCGGGCCGACCGTGCCCGACCGCATCCTGGCGCTGGACACGCTGTCGGTGACCGCCATCGCCGAGCTGATGCTGTTCGGCATGTACCTGGATTCGCCGGTCTACTTCGAGGCGGCGCTGATCATCGCCATGCTCGGCTTCGGCAGCACCGTGGTGCTGAGCAAGTTCGTGCTGCGCCGGGACATCGTCGAATGATCGCCGCACTGCAGGTCGGGCTGTCGCTGCTGCTGATCGTCGGCTGCTTCTTCATCCTGGTCGGCGCGCTGGGGCTGGTGAAGCTGTCGGACTTCTTCAAGCGCCTGCACGCGCCGACCAAGGCCAGCACCCTGGGCGTGGGCTGCGTGCTGCTGGCCTCGGTCGGCTACCACCTGTTCCTGGGCCAGGACCCGCAGCCGCGCGAACTGTTGATCACCGCGTTCCTGTTCATCACCGCGCCGATCAGCGCGCACATGATGGCCAAGGCGGCGCTGTCGTTGATGCTGGAACAGCGCCCGCAGGTGCCGGGCAGCGACCACGCCGATCAGGAAGGGCTGCCGCCGCCGGAGCAGCCGGAGGAGCGCTGAGCGCGCAGGTCTGCGTAGGAGCGGCTTTAGCCGCGACAGGCTTTACCGGGAACGCCCGTCGCGGCTAAAGCCGCTCCTCCGACTGAAGCCAGCCGCTTTTTCCAATCCCCACTCCCGAATCCCCACTCTCGGCACTCAAGCCACCAACGCCAACTCCAGGCCCACCCAGGCCAGGAACGCCACCAGTAGCACCGCACCTTCGCCGCGGCTCAAGCGCATGTCGCCGCGCAGCATCGGGTACAGCACCACGGCCAGCGCGATCGCCGCCGGCAGCTCCAGCCGCACGAAGGAGGCCGGCAACGGCAGCGGCCGCAGCGCCGCCATGCCGCCGATCACCACCAGCAGGTTGAACAGGCTCGAACCCAGCACGTGGCCGACCACCATGTCGCCCTGGCCACGGCGTGCCGCGGCCACCGCGGCGGCCGCTTCCGGCAGCGCGGTGCCGATCGCCACCGGCAGCAGGCCGACCAGCAGCGGCGACAGGCCCCAGGCCGCACCCAGCTGCGGCGCATGCGTCACCACCAGGTTGGCGCCGGCGTTCAACAGCACGATGGCGATCAGCAAGCGCAGCAGGTTGAGCACCAGTCCGGTGCGGGTCACTGCGTAGCCGGACACGCCGAGCTGGCGCGCGGCCGGCTCGTGGCGCGCGCGCAGCAGCAGGAACGCGACCACGCCGACGAAGGCCAGCAGCAGCGCCACGCCTTCCACGCGCGAGATCGCCCCATCCAGGCCGAAGCCGATCAGCGCCAGCGTCGCCAGGGTCAGCAATACCAGCAGCGGTGGCAGCAGGCGGGTACGCAGCAGCAGCGGCGCCGCCAGCGCGGCCAGGCCCAGGGTCAGGCCGAGATTGGCCAGGTTGCTGCCGACCGCGTTGCCCAGCGCCAGATCCTGCGCGCCGGCCGCGTAGGCGCGCACATTGACCGCCAGTTCCGGCAGCGAAGTGCCGAAGGCCACCAGCAGCAACCCGGCCACGAACGGCGAGGCGCCGCAGCGCTGGGCCAGGCCGGAGGCCGCTTTCACGATCGAGTCCCCGCCCAGCGCCAGGAACGCCAGCCCCACCAGCACCCACCCGATCGCACCGGCCATCGCCGACTCCTGCCCGCAAGATGCGGCGATTCTATGCGCAGCGTCGATGATGCCGCCGTGGTCGTGCCACCCCGCCGCTCATGGCACGCTACGGCGGCCGACCGCGCGCAGCCGCCCGCCACGACTGCACCGCGTTCATGCCCGACCGTGTCTGCTAGCGCCTGCCACGCACCCGACCGCGTCCCTCCCTCGCCATCGCCACAGGAGCCGCCCCATGTCCCGTCCCGATCCCACACCACCGCGGCGGCCCTGGCTGGCGCTGGCGGGCATCGCCGCGATCGCCGCCGTGCTCGCCGCCGCCTTCGCCTGGAGCGCCGGCTGGCTGGGCGGTCCGCAACGGCTGACCGCGCAACGCATGACCGACGCCATCGAAGCCGGCGGCCCGCCGCATCCGGGCTTCCGCCGCGCGCACAGCAAGGGCGTGTGCGTCAGCGGCCATTTCGAGGGCAACGGCCAGGGCAGCGCGCTGTCCTCGGCGCGGGTGTTCGCGCAATCGTCGGTGCCGGTGCTGGGCCGCCTGTCGATCGGCGGCGGCGACCCGCACGGCGCAGACGGTGCGGCGCGCGTGCGCAGCATGGCCCTGCAGTTGCGCAGCGACGACGGCCAGGAATGGCGCACGGCGATGAACAGCTTCCCGTTCTTCGTGGTCGCCAGTCCCGAGGGTTTCATGGCGCAGACCCTGGCCGCACAACCCGACCCGGCCACCGGCAAGCCGGACCCGGCGAAGATGGCGGCGTTCGTGCAGCGCTACCCGGAGGCGAAGAAGTTCCAGGAATGGGCCAAGACCGCGCCGTGGTCGAACAGCTGGGCCAACACCCAGTACAACGGCGTCAACGCGTTCCGCTTCACCGCCGCCGACGGCAGCACGCATGCGGTGCGCTGGTCGATGCGCCCGCAGACCCCGTTCGCGCCGTTGTCGGCCGAGCAACGCGCCAAGGCCGACGCCGACTTCCTCAGCGAGGACCTGCAGGCGCGGCTGGCACGCGGGCCGCTGCGCTGGGACCTGGTGCTGACCGTGGCCGCGCCCGGCGACCCGGTCGACGACCCGTCGCAGCCGTGGCCGCAGGACCGCCAGCAGGTGGTCGCCGGCACCCTGGTGCTGGACCATGCCGAGCCGCAGGCCACCGGGCCGTGCCGCGACCTCAACTACGATCCGCTGATCCTGCCGCGCGGCATCGCCGGCTCGGACGATCCGATCCTGGCCGCGCGCTCGGCGGTGTACTCGCAGTCCTTCAACCGCCGCGAGCGCGAGATCGCCCACGGCCAGGCCCCCGATGCCACCGGCGCGCCGCACGGAGGTGCGCAATGAACCGCGACGACCGCTCCGCGCATTTCAACCTGCCCGCGCGGGTGCTGCACTGGCTGATGGCGGCGATGATCCTGACCATGCTGTTCGTCGGCGTGGGCATGGTCGCCTCGGTGTCGCAGCGGCCCTGGCTGCTGGACCTGCATCGCCCACTGGGCATCGCCATCCTGCTGCTGGCGCTGGTGCGCCTGGGCAACCGCCTGCGGCACCGGCCGCCGCCGCTGCCGTCCGACCTGCCGCGCTGGCAGCAGGCCGCCGCGCATGCCTCGCACTGGCTGCTGTACGCGCTGATGCTGGCGATGCCGCTGCTGGGCTGGTCGATGCTCTCGGCCGGCGGCTACCCGATCGTGCTGTGGCCGGGCATGCAGTTGCCGCCGATCACCCCGCACAGCCCGGCGCTGTACGCCTGGCTGCGTAGCGCGCACGGCTGGCTGGCCTACCTGCTGTTCGCGACGGTGCTGGCGCACCTGTGCGCGGCGCTGTTCCATGCCTGGGTGCGCCGCGACGGCGTGTTTTCGAGCATGGCGCGCGGCCCGGCGACGCCAGTCGCGCCGCACGACCAGACGTAGTCCCCCGGACACGCAGGCGGGGCCGCGCGAGCGCCGCCTGCCGCGCACGCAGGCACCGCCGCCGCGCCGCACTGGCCCCGCTCGCGCGCAGCGGCCGCCGCGGGGTCGCCCTGCAGGGCCGCGCCAGGCATTTGTGTCGGCAACGACATGGTCCCGGCGTCGGGCCGCCGTTACACTTGCCGGCGGACGGGCACGCTCGTCCGCCCCCAGTTCTTCCCGCGCGCCGGTCGCCCCCATGGGAATCCGGCGCCGCGACCGCGCCAGCCAGCGCCGATGGTCCGCAGCCGCCACGCCGGCCTGCGGGCGCCCGCGCCAAGCCAGCTCACCATCCGATCGTCGTCCGGCGCTGCGTCCGCGCCGGCGATGGCCATGCCTGCTGCCTTGGAGTCCACGATGTCCCGTGTTGCCCCCGCCTGCCGTTTCCCGCACCGTTCGGCCCTTGCCGTCGCCTGCCTGCTGGCCGCCGTGCCGACGTTCGCCGCGACACCGAACGCGGCCGCTGCAGACGGCGCCGAGGACACCGAACGCGACGTCACCACCCTGGACAAGATCAGCGTCAAGGGCGAGCGCGCCGAGGGCTACAGCGTGCGCAAGACCAGTGCCGGTACGCGCTTCGAACTGGCGCCGCGGGAGATCCCGCAGTCGGTGAGCATCATCAGCCACCAGCGCATCGAGGATCAGGGCCTGGACGACATCATCGACGTGCTGGAGAACACCACCGGCGTGTCCAGCACGCGCTCGGACAGCGAGCGCTTCGAGTTCTACGCGCGCGGCTTCTACATCGACAACTACCAGTTCGACGGCATCCCGACCACGATGGTGCAGAACTGGAGCTACGGCGATTCGGCGCTGGACCTTGCGCTGTACGACCGCGTGGAAGTGGTGCGCGGCGCCACCGGCCTGCTCACCGGTGCCGGCAACCCCTCGGCCTCGGTCAACCTGATCCGCAAGCACGCCGACAGCGCCGAACTGACCGGCAGCGTCACCGTCAGCGCCGGCAGTTGGGGCCGCACGCGCTCCACGGTCGACGTGACCACGCCGCTCAACGCCAGCGGCACGGTGCGCGCACGGGTGATCGGCAGCTACCTGGATACCGATTCGTACGTGCAGCGCTACAGCCAGCGCAAGTCGCTGGGCTATGCGGTGATCGATGCCGACCTGACCCCGGACACGCAGCTGAGCGTGGGCTACGACTACCAGAACAAGCAGTCCGACGGCGTCACCTGGGGCGGCTTCCCGCTGTGGTACGCCGACGGCAGCCGCACCGACTATCCGCGCTGGTTCAACCCGGCCGCGGACTGGACGTTCTGGGACACCACCAGCAAGCGCGCCTTCGCCACCCTGCAGCACGCCTTCGGCAACGGCTGGCAGCTCAAGCTCAACGCCACCCACGACCAGACCGACGTCACCGACAAGCTGTTCTACCCGTACTACACGATCTACGGTTTCGACCGGCAGACCGGCGCCGGCGTGGTGCCGTATTCGGGCGACTACATCATCGGGCGCAAGGTCGACGGCCTGGATGCCTACGCCGAAGGCCCGTTCCAACTGGGCGGGCGCGAACACGAACTGATGGCCGGGCTCAGCTACAACCGCCGCCGCTACGTGAACACCGGCGCGTTCGACTTCCCCGGGCCGCTGCCCAGCTACCTGGGCTGGACCGGTGCGTATCCGGAACCGGCCTGGTCGCCGATCAGCGAGTTCAGCCGCGGCACCGTCACCCAGAAGGCCGGCTATGCGGCGGCGCGATTGTCGCTGGCCGATCCGCTGAAGCTGATCGTGGGCGCGCGCTACACCGACTGGAAGGTGGACGGCGCCGAGAGCGGGGTGGGCTATGTGCTGCACCAGGAGAAGACCACGCCCTATGCCGGCCTGGTGTACACGCTCGACGACGTCTGGTCGGTCTACGCTAGTTACACCGACATCTTCCAGCCGCAGACCGCGCGCACCGCCACCGGTGCCTACCTGGACCCGGTGATCGGCAAGAGCTACGAGGCCGGGATCAAGGGCGCCTGGTTCGACGACCGCCTCAACGCCGCGCTGTCGGTGTTCCGCATTGACCAGGACAACGTCGCCCAGGCCACTGCCGGATTCGTGCAAGGCACCACCGAGACCGCCTACGTCGCCGCGCAGGGCACGGTCAGCCGCGGTTTCGAACTCGAGCTCAACGGTGAGCTGGCGCCGGGCTGGAACGCGACCTTCGGCGCCTCGCGCTACGTCGCCAAGGACGTTGCCGGCGCGGACATCAACAGCCAGCTGCCGCAGACCACGCTCAAGCTCTACAGCAGCTACACGCCACGCAGCCTGAGCGAACTGACCTTCGGCGGCGGCGTCAATTGGCAGAACCGCATCTACTACGTCGACCCCACCTATGGCCGCTTCGAGCAGAGCGGCTACGCGCTGGTCAGCGCCTTTGCGCGTTACCGCCTGTCGCCGGCGTTCTCGGTGCAGCTCAACCTCAACAACCTGCTCGACAAGCGCTACTACGCGCAGATCTACGGCTACGGCGCCTGGGGCGAACCGCGCAGCGGCGCGCTGAGCTTCAGTTGGTCGTTCTGAGCCAGCGCGGTCAGGCCTCGACGACGCACAGCGGCACATCGCCGGCGGCGGCGACGCGGTTGCGGCCGCTGCGCTTGCCGCGGTACAGCGCCGCATCCGCGCAGCGCAGCAGTTCCTCGGTGCTGCCGCCATGGTCCGGATAGGCGGCCACGCCGATCGACACGGTCACCGGCGGCAGCGCCTGGCCCTGGTGCTGCACCTGCAGCGCCGCCACCGCGGCGCGGATCTGCTCGGCGCGACGCTGCGCGGCGGCGGCGCTGGCGCCGGGCAGGATCACCGTGAACTCTTCGCCACCGTAGCGGCAGGCGATGTCCTCCGGCCGCACCAGCCCGGTCAGCAACTGGCCGAACGCGGCCAGCAAGGCGTCGCCGCCGGCATGGCCGAGGCGGTCGTTGAGCGCCTTGAAGTGGTCCAGGTCCAGCATCATCAGCGCCAGCGGCTGGTCGCGCCGCTCGCAGCGGGCCAGCTCGCGCACCAGCGATTCTTCCAGATAGCGGCGGTTGTACAGCCCGGTCAACGGATCGCGGATCGACTGCATCTGCAGGCGCTGGCGCAGTTGCAAGTTGTGCAGCGCCATCGCCAGTTGCTCCGCCACCACCTCCACCAGGTGCAGCCGTTCGAGCAAGCCCGGATCGCGGCTGGACAGGTGGATCAGCCCCAGCGGCTCGCCCTGCACCATCATCGGCACGCAGGTGCCATGCCGCGTGGCGCCGGCGGCGTGCGCGCAGGCCGGCGCTGCGCCCGGCCGCTGGATCTGGGTGGCGCGGCGGCGCAGGCCTTCGCAGCCGCTCAGCGTCAGCGCCGGTGCGCACACCGCATCCTCGCCCCAGTGGGCCACGCAGACGGCCTGCTCGCCCGTCGCGTCGGTGCAGTACACGCTGCAGCCGGCGTCGCCGAGCAGGCGTTCCAGCGCCTGCCGTGCGACCTCCACCGCCTCGTCCTGCTGCACGCAGCTCTGCAGCCCACGGCTGCACCGATTGAGTGTGCGCAGATCCTGTTCGGTGCGCTGCATCTGCTGCACGGTGCCCACCAGTAGCGCATTGGCATGGTGGCCGCGCTGCTCGGCCTGGCTGCGGCGGCCGATCTCGCGGCGCAGCAGCAGGTACAGGCCCAGGGTCAGCGCGCACACCGCCGGGATGCCGACCACCGCCAGCCGGCGCAGCAGGTCGGCGTTGGCGGCGGTGGAGCGGGCGCTGCTGGCCAGCGCCGCGCGTTCGCTGCGCACCATGCTGTCGGTGTTGCGACGGATCGCCTGCGACAGCGCGCGGCCGTGCCGCGCGCGTTCGGGGTCGGGTTTGAGCAGGCCCGCGTCCTTGCCCTGGAAGCGGGCCACGGCGCGCGCGCTGTCGCGCATGCGCGCCTGGATCTGGGCCCGGACCTCCTGCAGCCGCTGCTGCTGGGCCGGCTTGCCCTGCAGCAGCGTGGCCAGCTGCTGCAGCCGCGGCGGCAGCGCGCGCTGGCACTGCTGGAAGTCGACCAGGTGTTCGCGGGTTTCCAGCAGCAGGAAGCCCCGCAGCGAGGCATCGCAGTCGGCGAGGTTGAGCTGCAGGCCATTGATCTCGGCGATGACATGGTGGCTGCGCTGCACCGCGGCGGCATCGTCGAGGAAGCGCTCGCTGCCCACCAGCACCCCGCCACTGATGCCCAACAGCAGCAGCAAGGCCAGCGGCACGCCATAGCGGTTGATCGTGGTGGAAGGCATGGCGTCGGCCAGTGGGAAGGAGGGAAGGCCGCGCGCACCCCGCACGGCGCTGCGCAGTCAAGCGCAGGGAGCCATGCAAATTCCGGGCCGAACCGAGTGTGGCGTCACAGCCAGCCCTTCTGCCGGGCCAGCCGCGCCGCCTCGATGCGGTTGCCGACCCCGAGCTTGCCGATCGCCTCGGACAGGTAATTGCGCACCGTGCCCGCCGACAGTCCCAGCTGCGTGGCGATATCGCCGGCCGAGGCGCCCTCGCCGGCCAGGCGCAGCACCTGGCGCTCGCGGTCGTTGAGCGGGTCGGCCTCGGACCAGGCTTCCAGCGCCAGTTCCGGATCGATCGCGCGGCCGCCGCGGTGCACCTGGCGGATCGCCTCGATCAGCCGCTGCGGCGGCGCATCCTTGAGCAGATAGCCGCCGACCCCTGCGTCCAGCGCGCGGCGCAGGAAGCCGGGGCGGGCGAAGGTGGTGACGATGATGACGCGCACCGGCAGTTGCTGGCGCTGGATCCGCTGGGCCAGTTCCAGGCCGCTGAGGCCGGGCATCTCGATGTCGGTGACCAGCAGATCCGGCGCATGCGCCTGCAGCGCGCGCCAGGCGGCCTCGCCATCGGCCGCACTGGCGACCAGATCCAGATCCGCTTCCAGGCCCAGCAGTGCGCCCAGCGCACCGCGCACCATCGCCTGGTCCTCCGCCAGCACTAAACGAATCACGGCACCCCCCGGTCCTTGTCGGCCCATTGTAGTGCCCGGCCCGGGCCGGCGCTCAGCCGAGCGCAGCGTCCTGGTCCGCCGGGGCCTGCGTCCGCGGCGCCAGTGTGGCCTCCGGCACGGCCACCTCGGCCCGCGGCAACGGCGCGGCGGCGACCAGACAGGTGCCCAGGCCGCGCTCGGAGGCGATGCGCAGGCTGCCACCCACCGCCTCCAGCCGCTCGCGCATGCTGCTCAGCCCGGTGCCCGGCTGCAGCGCGCCGCCGCGGCCGTCGTCGCGCAGTTCCAGCAAGGCCTGGCCACGCTCGCACCACAGCCGCAGCTGCGCGTTGCGGGCAGAGGCATGCCGCTGGATATTGGTGGCGGCCTCGCGCAGCACCAGCGCGAACACCGTCTCCAGCTGAGGGCACGGCGGCAACGCCTCGACCTGGTAGCGGAAGGTCACCCCCGACGATTCCAGCAGCAGCTTGGCCGAGGCGATCTCCGCCGCCAGCTGCGCCGCACGGATGCCACTGACCGCGCGTCGCACCTGGCCCAGCGCCTCGCGTGCGACCTGGCCCACCTCCTCCATCTCGCGCTGCGCTGCGGCGGCGTCGTGGGCGAGCAGGCGCGTGGCCAGGTCCGATTTCAGCGCCACCAGCGACAGGGTGTGGCCGAGCAGGTCGTGCAGGTCGCGGCCGATGCGCTCGCGCTCGGCCACCGCCGCCAGGCGCCGCACTTCCTCGTGGCTCAGGCGCAGTCGCGCCTCGCCGCGCGCACGCCGCTCGAAGCTGATGTTCATCAGCCCCACCGACAGGCCCACCACCACCGCGCTGACCATGTACAGCGGCGACCAGCCACGCAGCGTCCACGCCAGCGCGAACACCGCCAGTACCAGCAGCATCACCACCACCGCACGCACCGGCTCCAGGCAGAACGCCAGGAACGCACAGGCATAGATGATGTAGCACTGCGCACCAGGGTTGTACGGCAATAGCACCAATGCCAGCGCCGTCATGCCCGCCACGCACCAGGGCAGGTAGCGCCGGTGGCGGTAATAGGCCACGTAGTACAAGGCGAGGAACACCGCATAGCTGGCCAGGGTCGGCACGACCCAGTTGCGGAAGTAGTGCGGTTCGTACAACGGGGTGACGAACAGCCAGATCGACCACACCAGCGACAGCCACACGAACCAGTGGGTGCTGGACTTGGCCGAGCTCCAGCCGATGCGGCGGGCGATCAACGAGTCGGGCGAGGCGTGCAGCAAGGCGATCACGTCGGGCTCCCAGGGCGGCACGGCTGCCGCGGCGCATAGCTTAGCGAAGGCGCCGGCGCCGGCGCGCAGAGCCGCGCGGCGGCGCCGGGATCGGCAGGGCGCACCATCAGCCGCGGCGCAGGCGCCGCTGCGCCAGTGCGTAGAACACTACCGTCACCGCCAGCAGTGCGGCGACATGGCCGGCACTGCCATGGCCGTCGCCCTGCCCGACCACGCGCAGCGCCAGCTGGCCCAGGTGATAGGACGGCCACAGCGGCGCCAGCGTGGTCAGCCACGCGGGCAGCAGCTGCAGCGGGATCCACAACCCCGACAGGAACGCCATGGGCAGGTAGATCAGGTTGACCAGCGCCGGCGCGCCGCTGCCGCCGGCGTAGGCACCCAGCGCCAGCCCGATCGCGCAGAACGGCAGCGTGCCCAGCACGTCCACCAGCAGCAGCCCGATCCGCTGCGTCGGCGTCAGCATGACCCCGCCAAGCAGTGCGGCCAGCGCCTGCAGCAGCACCCCGATCGCCAGCGCGAACGCCATCGCCAGCGCGGTGCGCGCCAGCAGCAGCGCCAGCGGCGGCACCGGCATCGCCCGCTTCAGCGCCAACAGCCCGCGCTCGCGGTCCAGCGCCAGGCCGACGCCGAAGCCGAACAAGGCCGGCGCCATCACCCCGAACACGCTGTAGCTGGCCATCAGGTACACCGCCGCATCGTGGCGCCCATGATTGAGCAGCACGCCGAACAGCAGGTAGAACAGTGGCGGGAACAGCAGCGTCGGCAAGGCGAAGGATGGCGTGCGCAGCCAGCGCACCACCTCGTAGCGGATTTCGCGCAGCAGCAGCGCGAACTGGTCACGCAACGACCAGGCGGCCGCCGGCGGGGCAACGGAAAGATCGATCGGGTTCATGCAGCCTCCGCACGGGTGATGGCGAGAAAGGCGTCGGCGAGGCCGGCACGGCGGACTTCCAGTGCCTGCAGCGCTGGATCGCTGGCGAGCAGCCGCGCCACCACCGGCTCGGCCGGCTCGGCGACCACCTCCAGCACGCCATCGCGGGTGTCGGCGCGGCGCACTTGCGGCCACTGCGCCACCTGCGCGGCCGGCAGCGCGCTACGGCAGCGGATGGTGCATTGCTCGAAGCGCGCGCGCAGCTCGGCGACGCTGCCCTCGGCGATCAGCGTGCCGCGTTGCAGCACCGCCACCCGATCGGCGAGCGCCTCGGCCTCTTCCAGATAGTGCGTGGTCAGCAGCACCGCGCAGCCATCGGCGACCAGTTCGCGGATCGCCCGCCACAGGCCCTGCCGCGCCTCGATGTCCAAGCCGGTGCTGGGCTCGTCCAGGAACAGCACCTGCGGCCGCCCGCAGATCGCCATCGCGAACTGCACACGCCGCTGCTGGCCGCCGGACAACTGGCCGTAGCGGCGCGCCATCAGCCCGTCCAGCCCGGCCAGCGCCACGCAGTCGGAGACGCTGCGCGGCGTTGGGTAATAGCCGCGCGCCTGCAGCAGCAGTTCGCCCACGCGCAGCGTCTCCGGCAGCCCGGCGGTCTGCAGCATCGCCCCGGCCTGGCGGCGCGCCGCCAACGACCGCGGATCCTGCCCGCACAGGCGCACGCTGCCGGCGTCGGGCGTCTGCAGCCCGAGCAGCAGGCTCACCGCGGTGCTCTTGCCGGCACCGTTGGCGCCGAGCAGCGCCAGCAACTGGCCGCGGCGCAACTGCAGGTCGACGCCGTCGAGCGCAACCAGCGCGCCGTAGCGCTTGTGGACGCCGCTGAGCTGCGCCAGCGGCAACGCATCGTGATCGGACATGGGACGCTCCCGGAATGGCAAGGAGCGTCTAGGCTGCGCCGCGACGGGGCCGCCGCCCAGTGTGGCGCGTCAACTGCAGCGGATGACATCTGTCACTGGCAGCCCCGGCACGATTGCCGCATGCTGCGATCCACGCCGAGGGGCGGCGTTCTCCCGCGACATCGCACCGCAGAAAGTGACTTCCGGCCATGCCCACGGCGACCGGACGCTCGCACACTGCAGCGCGCCGACCGTTTTCGATCAAGGACACGATGAGTACTTCCTCCGACCTGCTCAGGGAACTCCGTATCGACCGCAAGGCGCCGCCGAGCGAACCGCCGTCGCGGCGCGGGCTGTGGATCGCCGTGGTCCTGCTGGTGGTGCTGCTCGCCCTCGGCGCCGGCGCCTGGCTGCTGTTCGGCCGCAGCAAGCCGCTGGAAGTGCGCACCGCCGCGGTGGTGGCGATCGCGCCCGGCAGCAGCAGCGCCTCGGTGCTGGACGCCAGCGGCTACGTGGTGGCGCGGCGCATGGCCACGGTCTCGGCCAAGATCACCGGCAAAGTCCGCGAGGTGCGCATCGAGGAAGGCATGCGCGTGGAGGAAGGCCAGGTGATGGCGACGCTGGACCCGATCGACGCCAACGCGCAACGCGTACTGTCGGCCTCGCAACTGGATGCGGCGCGCAGCCTGGTGGCCAACATGCAGGCGCAGGTGCGCCAGGCCGAGGCCGACGCGCAACGGCTGCAGACCCTGGCCGGCCAGCAGCTGGTCTCGCGCTCACAATACGAGCAGGCGGTGGCGCAGCGCGACGCCCTGCGCGCGCAGTTGCAGAACGCGCAGCGCAACGTCGCGGTGGCCGGCAACCAGCTGTCGATCTCCGATCTCAACGTCGACAACACCATCGTGCGCGCACCGTTCTCCGGTGTGGTCACCGCCAAGGCGGCGCAGCCGGGCGAGATCGTCTCGCCGCTGTCGGCCGGCGGCGGCTTCACCCGCACCGGCATCGGCACCATCGTCGACATGGAGTCGCTGGAGATCGAGGTCGAGGTGGGCGAGTCCTACATCGGCCGGGTCAAGCCGGGCATGCCGGTGGAAGCGGTGCTCAACGCCTACCCGGACTGGAAGATCCCGGCCGAGGTGATCGCAATCATTCCCTCCGCGGACCGCGGCAAGGCCACGGTGAAGGTGCGCGTGGCACTGAAGCAGAAGGACGCGCGGATCGTGCCGGAGATGGGCGTGCGGGTCAGCTTCCTGGAGGCGCCGCAGCCGCAGGCGCAGGACAAACCGCAGGGCGTGCGGGTACCGGGCGCGGCGATCGTCAAGCGCGAGGGCCAGGACGTGGCGTTCGCGGTCAAGGAGGACAACACGGTCGAGCAGCGCGCGCTGAAGACCGGCATCGCCCTGGGCGACGATCGCCAGGTGCTGTCCGGCCTGGCCGCAGGCGACACGGTGGTACTGGATCCGCCGGAGGTTTTGCATGCCGGCATGCAGGTGAAGACGGCGGAGGCGGCTGCGCAGTAGCGCGCCGCCGTCTTCGCCTGACGTATTCGATGTCCCCGGTGCGGCAGACCGCAGCCGCACGACTCTGGCTTTAGCTGTTGCTTTAGCTGTTGCTGTGGCTTTGGCTGTTGCTCTTGCTTTTGATTTACCGGGTTCCCTTCCGCAGCGGCGGATGGACTGGGGAAAAACCCGAAGGGCGGCGTACATGGATGTACGCCGTTCGCGGCAGGGGCAGGATGCCCCTTCCGCGAATCCCCGGTGCATCCGCGGACCCGGAGCGCGCAGCGCGGAGGGCGCAAGGCAGGGCGCGCTTTCTTTTGGTTACTTTTCTTTGCGCGAGCAAAGAAAAGTAACTCGCCCGAAAGGGCGAAAGCCTTTGCTGTTGCTTCAATCCTGAGTGTCTGACAAGAAGAACTGTAGGAGCGGCTTCAGCCGCGACCGCAACCTCCACGGTAAAGCCCGCTCGCGGCTGAAGCCGCTCCTACAGAAAAGCGTTGAAGCAGAAGCAAATGCTTTCGCCTGACGGCGAGTTACTTTTCTTTGCTTGTGCAAAGAAAAGTAACCAAAAGAAAGCACACCCTGCCTACGCGCCCTCCGCGCTAACGCGCTCCGGGTCCGCGTCCAGCACGGGGATCCGCGGAAGGGGCATCCTGCCCCTGCCGCGGACGGCGTACATCCATGTACGCCGCCCTTCGGGTTTTTCCCCGCGCTGGCCGCCGCTTCGGAAGGGAACCCGGCAAGTCAAAAGCAAGAACAACAGCAACGGCAGAAACAACAGCAAAAGCAACAGCAACAACTGCATTTGCAACCGCAACCGCAACGGTAATCCCATCGCTCATCGGCGACCGCATCGCCTCCACCTCGTCCACCGCCAGGAACACCACCATGTCCACCCTCGTCACCCTGCGCAACGTCACCAAGACCTACCAGCGCGGCCCCGAGAAAGTCCAGGTCCTGCACGGCATCGACCTGGACATCGCCCGCGGCGACTTCGTCGCCCTGATGGGACCGTCCGGCTCCGGCAAGACCACCCTGCTCAATCTGATCGGCGGGCTGGACTCGCCCAGCGGCGGCGAGATCGAGATCGAAGGCCAGCGCATCGACCGCATGAGCGGCGGCCAGCTCGCCACCTGGCGCAGCCACCACGTCGGCTTCGTGTTCCAGTTCTACAACCTGATGCCGATGCTCACTGCGCAGAAGAACGTCGAACTGCCGCTGCTGCTGACCTCGCTCAGCGCCGCCCAGCGCAAACGCAATGCCGAGATCGCGCTGACCCTGGTCGGCCTGGAAGACCGCCGCAACCACAAGCCCAGCGAACTGTCCGGCGGCCAGCAGCAGCGCGTGGCCATCGCCCGCGCCATCGTCTCCGACCCCACCTTCCTGATCTGCGACGAACCCACCGGCGACCTGGACCGGCGCTCGGCCGAGGACGTGCTGGGCCTGCTGCAGGAACTCAACCGCAGCCACGGCAAGACCATCGTCATGGTCACCCACGACCCCAAGGCCGCCGAGTACGCCACCCATACCGTGCACCTGGACAAGGGCGAGCTGGCCGACGCGCCGGCCGCGCACTGAGCGAGGCGATGCCATGAAGTATTTCTCGTTGATCTGGGCACAACTGTTCCGCAGCAAGACGCGGACATTGCTGACCCTGTTCTCGGTGATCGTCGCGTTCCTGCTGTTCGGCCTGCTCGACTCGGTCCGCGTCGCGTTCACCGCCGGCGGCTCGGTGGAAGGGGTCAACCGTCTGGTCGTGGCCTCGCGCCTGTCGATCACCCAATCCCTGCCGGTGCGCCTGGAGTCGCAGATCCGTAGCGTGCCCGGCGTGCGCGACGTGACCTATGCGATGTGGTTCGGCGGCATCTACAAGGACCCAAAGGACTTCTTCCCCAACTTCTCGGTCGCGCCGAACTTCTTCGACGTCTACAGCGAGTACGAGATGCCGCCGGAGCAGCTCAAGGCCTTCCGCGACACCCGCACCGGGGCGGCGGTGGGCGAGGCGCTGGCGAAGAAGTACGGCTGGAAGGTCGGCGACGTGATCCCGCTGCAGGCCACCATCTTCCCCCGCGGCGGCAGCAACGACTGGCCGCTGGAGCTGAAGGCGATCTTCCGCGCCAAGGACCGCGCCAACGTGCAGGCGGAAAACCAGTTGATGATGAACTGGAAGTACTTCGACGAGAGCAACGACTACATCAAGGGCAAGGTCAGCTGGTACACGGTGCGGCTGGACAACCCCGAGCACGCCTCGCGGGTGGCGCAGGCGATCGATGCGCTGTCGGCCAATTCCGATCACGAGACCAAGTCGCAGACCGAGTCGGCGTTCCAGCAGGCCTTCGTGAAGCAGTTCGCCGACATCGGCCTGATCGTCACCTCGATCATGGGCGCGGTGTTCTTCACCCTGGTGCTGCTGACCGGCAACACCATGGCGCAGGCAGTGCGCGAACGCATCCCGGAACTGGCCACGCTCAAGACCCTGGGCTTCCAGGACCGCACCGTGCTGACCCTGGTGATCGTGGAGTCGGTGCTGCTGATCGTGCTCGGCGGCCTGCTCGGCATGGCGCTGGCGGCGGCGGCGATCCCGGTGCTGGCCAGCGCCAGCCGCGGCGCGCTGCCGGTGCACGCGGTGCCGGCGCAGACCTGGCTGATCGGCGCGGCGCTGATGCTGGTCATCGGCGTGGTGGTCGGCCTGCTGCCAGCGCTGCGCGCGCAACGGCTGAAGATCGTCGACGCCCTGGCCGGGCGCTGAGCCCGCACCTTCTCTCCAGCACATCGATGCCACGGACGGCAAAGCAGACCCGAGGAACAACGCAATGAAGATGCAATGGTTATGGAATGTCCTGGCGATCGCGGCGCTGGCGATCGGCCTGGGAATCTGGATCGCCCTGCCCTGGTTCCTGGTGCTGGCGCTGGTGGCGGTGCTGGCCGTGTTGCTGCTGGCCACCCGCAGCGGCCGGCTGTCGCTGGCCGCCGCGCGCATCGGCATCGCCAGCCTGCCGCAGCGCTGGGGCGCCAGTTCGGTGATCGTGGTCGGCATTGCCGGCGTGGTCGGCGTGCTGGTGGCGATGCTGGCGATGGGCCAGGGTTTCCAGGCGACCCTGGACAGCACCGGCGACGACACCACCGCCATCGTGCTGCGCGGCGGCTCCCAGGCCGAGACCAACTCGGTCATCCTCCGCGACCAGGTGCCGCTGATCGCCGGCCTGGCCGGGGTGGCGCGCGGGGCCGACAACCGCCCGCTGGTCTCGCCGGAGCTGTCGCAGGTGGTGAACCTGCAGTCCAAGTCCGACGGCACCGACGTCAACGCGCAGTTCCGCGGCGTCGGCGAGCAGGGCTGGGCGGTGCACGACAAGGTCAGGATCGTGCAGGGCCGTCGCTTCACCCCCGGCCTGCGCGAGATCGTGGTCGGCAAGGGCGCGCAGTCGCAGTTCCGCGGCCTGCAGCTCGGCCAGACCCTGACCCTGGGCAACCAGGCCTGGACCGTGGTCGGCGTGTTCGCCAGCGGCGACGCGCACGACTCGGAACTGTGGACCGACACCCAGACCCTGGCCACCACCTACAACCGCAGCGCCTACCAGTCGATCAGCGTGCGCACCCAGGGCCAGGACGGCTTCCGCCAGTTCAAGGCGGCGATGGACGCCGACCCGCGGCTGAAGCTGGACGTGTTCACCACCCGCGAGTACTACCGCAAGCAGGGCGGCAACCTCAGCAAGGTGCTGGAGGTCCTGGGCACCTTCATCGGCACCATCATGGCGATCGGCGCGGTGTTCGGCGCGCTCAACACCATGTACGCCGCAGTCGCCACCCGCGCCCGCGAGATCGCCACCATGCGCGCGCTGGGCTTCCGCGGGCTGCCGGTGGTGGTGGCGGTGATGCTGGAGACCATGCTGCTGGCACTGCTCGGCGGGGTGCTGGGCGGGCTGATCGCCTGGGCGATCTTCAACGGCTACAGCGTGTCCACGCTGGGCAGCAACTTCAGCCAGGTGGTGTTCCAGTTCAAGGTGTCCCCGCCGCTGCTGTGGACCGGGCTGAAGTGGGCGCTGGGCATCGGCCTGGTCGGCGGCCTGTTCCCGGCGCTGCGCGCGGCGCGGCTGCCGATCACCACCGCCCTGCGCGCGCTGTAGCGCCACGGCTGAACGCGCTGGGTCGGGACCCCTGTCCCGGCCCGGCCCAATGGCGGATGACGCGTCATCGTTTCGTCATCGAAACGCGGTAGAACGGCCGCCGCCGAGGCGCTAGCCTGCGCGGCCATTTGGTTCCACGCCGCCACCCCCATGTCCTCGCGCCTGCGCCTGTTGCTCGTCCTCTGCGCCAGCCTGTGGCTGAGCGCCTGCTCTTCCACCTCGATCAGCGACCGCCTGGTCGCGCCGGGCGGCGTGTCGCCGCTGATGGACGAGGAACGCATCCAGAGCCTGCTGGCGACCCTGCCCAACCGCAGCGGCCACGTGGTGGTGCCGGGCGGCATCCCGATCTTCTGGCGCGCCATCGACCCGGGCGACTACCACATGCGCTACCGCTACGAGCACGCCGGCCGCGACGCCAGCGGCCACGAGCACGCCGACTTCGCCATGGACGTGGCGACCCCGGCGCCGGCCACGCAGGTCGCCCCGCGCGGCACCGTGGTGCTGCTGCACGGCTGGATGATGGACGGCGACTCGCTGCTGCCATGGTCGCTGGACCTGGCCCAGGCCGGCTACCGCAGCATCAGCATCGACCTGCGCAACCACGGCCGCTCCGGCGGCGGCCCGGCCGGCTACGGCACCCGCGAGTCGGACGACGTGGTCGCGGTGATCCGCGCGCTGCGTGCCAGCGGCGAGGTGCAGGGCCCGCTGTACCTGTTCGGCGTGTCCTATGGCGCGGCCACCGCGCTGTTCGCCGCGCAGAAGCTCGGCGACCAGGTCGATGGCGTAGTCGCGATGGAATCCTTCGCCAACGCCGGCCGCGGCATCCGCGACATGATCCCGCACATGCTCGCCAGCCGCCCGCGCGGCTGGATGGCCAGCGCGGCGATGGACCTGGCGCGCTGGCGCTACGGCGGGCAGAACCTGGACGCGGTGATCGCCAACGCCAACCAGCGCCTGGCACTGAACCTGGACCAGGTCGACGTCACCGCCGCCGCGCGCGCCGCACCGGCCTGCGTGCTGCTGCTGCACGGCAGCGCCGACCAGCACATCCCGGTGGCGCATGGCCGCCTGCTGGCGCTGGACGCACCGCGCGCGCACTACCTGGAGATGCCCGGCGAGAACCACCTGAGCCTGCCGATGCGGCTGGACCTGCTGGCACCGACCGTGGAGGACTGGTTCGCCGAGCTGCCGGCACAGCGTCACGACGGCCGCTGCCCGCAGCCGCTGCCGCCGCGTGCGGACCCCGAGCTGCAGCTGACCGGTGGGCCGGCCGCGAGCGGTAGCCGCGGCTGAGCCGGGAGTGGGGAGTCGGGATTGGGGATTCGTAGGAGCGGCTGCGCTGGCGACCTAGGCGGGCGCCGGCTCTTGCCAATCCCGAATCCCTAATCCCTAACCCTAATCCCCGCTCGCCGCCACACACCTGACCGCCATAGACTCTCGCCGGCGAACAGCAGCAACCCGATCCAGATCGCGGCGAAGCCGATGGCCTTGCCGGTGTCGAACGGCTCGCGGAAGAACCACACGCCCAGCAGCAACTGCAGGCTCGGCGCGATGTACTGCAGCAGCCCGACCAGCGACAGCGGGATGCGCCGCACGCCGTAGGCGAAGCCGATCAGCGGCACCGCGGTGACCACGCCGCCGAACACCAGCAGCAGGTCGTTGCGCCAGCCCCACTCGCCGGCGAAGCCGCCGCCGTGACCGGCCTCGCCCCACAGCACGAAGCCCAGCGCCGGCAGGAACAGGTACAGGCTCTCCACGCCCAGCCCGGCCACCGCATCCACCTGCACCAGCTTGCGCAGCAGGCCGTACAGCCCGAACGAGCCGGCCAGGCCCAGCGCGATCCACGGCAGCGTGCCGGCGTCGACGGTGAGCCAGGCCACGCCCAGCGCGGCGCAGGCCACCGCCAGCCACTGCAGCGGGCGCAGCCGCTCATGCAGCACCAGCACCCCGAGCAGCACGTTGACCAGCGGATTGATGAAATAACCCAGGCTGGTCTCGATCACATGGCCGGCATTGACCGCCCAGATATAGAGGCCCCAGTTGAAGGCGATCGCCAGGCTGCTCAGCACCAGCGTGGCCAGCGCGCGCGGCTGCGCGGCGATGCGCCGCCACCACTGCAGGCGCGCGCTGTACACCAGCCACGCCACCACCAGCAGCGTGCTCCAGACGATGCGGTGGGCGATGATGTGCGGCGACGGCACCGCCTGCAGCAGGTGCCAGTACACCGGCACCACGCCCCACAGTGCGAAGGTCGCCGCGGTGATCCACAGGCCGCGCCGGGCCTCCTGCTCGGCGACCGCGGTCATCGACGGGTCCTCGCCACGGTGATCACCACCACGCCGGCCAGGATCACCGCCATTGCGCCGAAGTCGCTGGCGCTGAAGCGCTCCTGGCCGAGCCAGCTGCCCAGCGCCACCGCGATCACCGGATTGACGTAGGCATAGCTGCCGGCCAGCGCCGGGCGCACGTTCTGCAGCAGCCACACGTAGGCGGTGAACGCGACGATCGAGCCGAACACGCACAGGTAGGCCACCGCCAGCATCCCCTGCGCGCTCGGCAAGGTGTGCAGGCGTTCGCCGCTGAGCAGGCCGATCGCCACCAGCATGACGCCGCCGCACAGCATCTGCCCGGCGGCCGCCATGAACGGCATCGGCAACTCCAGCCCACGCGACCACACCGAGCCGAACGCCCAGCCCACCGGCGCGATCAACAGCAGCACCAGGCCCAGCGGGCTGGCATTGAGGCTGCTGCCGGCATTGAGCCACACCACCCCGGCGAAGCCGACCACGATCCCCAGCCATTCGCCGCGGCTGGCATGGTGGCCGCGCAGCGTGCCGAACAGCGCCATCCACAGTGGCACCGAAGCCACCGCCACCGCTGCCAGCCCCGAGGACACCTGGCGCTCGGCCAGCACCACCAGGCCATTGCCGCAGACCAGCATGAGCGCACCGAGCATGGCCAGCGGCCGCCACTGCGCGCGCGTGGGCGCGGCCACCCCGCGCCAGCGCAGCACCGCGTACAGCACGCTGCCGGCGATCACGAAGCGGGTTCCGGACACCACACTCAGCGGCGGCGCGCCGCCTTCCAGGGCGAAGCGGATCGCCAGATAGGTCGAGCCCCAGACGACGTAGACCAGGAACAGGGCGAGAACGACGAAGCCACCGCGCGCAGGTGCGGCGGCGGCCGTGGAAGAAGGGGAAGACATGCGTGCACGCGGAACGGGTATGGCGCAATTCTAGGCCAGCGGCCACCGGCGGCGACAGCCGCGCACCAGCGCCAATGGCGGCACGCTGTTTTGCGCAATTCCGATGCGGGACGGGTGCCTGTGCTTCGTCCCGCCTTGGCGACAGGCGCGCGCGTATCGGCAGGTCGCCCCATCGCCTCGCCATGCTCGGGCGGGGAAATGGAATCGACGTCGCGTCCATCGCGTGCGGCGTAATGCAGTTCGGGTGCGCTCGCCTCCCCTGCGCCGGGACGTCCATGGCAGCGCGGCCGCCGCCTGTTCCGGCGCGTCGCGGCGCCCAGAAAGACCTAAGAGTCCGTTCAGCCGCATGGGCGTATCAGTGCGCCAATCCCTACTGCTCGCTGGGCACCACCATGGCCATCGATACCGCACTGTCGCCACTGGGCACCGTCTCGCCTTACGGGGCGTCGCCCTATGGCTTTCCGGCAACGGGCGCCTCCAGCGATTCGACCCAGGCCGGCAACCCGATCGTGGCCAGCAACGACCCGGCGGCGGTGCAGCAGGCGGTGGAATTGTCCGGCGACGCCTCGGTGATCTTCAGCCTCGGCGGCCTCGCGGGAAGCACCCCGGCCGACACGGGCCTGACCTACAACGCGGCCGGGCTGTTCAACAGCATCGTCAGCGCCGGCCCGACCGATGCGGCCTCGACCTCGTCTGCCGGCAGCTCTACCTCGACCACCGGCGCATCGACCTCGTCCACAGGCACGTCGACCTCGACCGGCACCGCGCCGTATCCCACCCTAGACCAGGCCACCCAGACCTACGACCAGGGACTGCTCGGTACGATTACTACGCCGCCGTCGACCCCGGGCCTGTACAACGCCTCCGGCGTCTTCAGCAGCCAGGGCCTGACCCCGCAGCTGTCGTCCCTGCTGCAGTCCAATCCCAGCCTGAGCGGGACGGTGACCGGCGATCTGCTCAACCAGGGTATCATCGGCGGGTTGATCGATACCACTGCCTGAGCAGTGCTGCGTGGCCGCCTCGGCGGATTGCGCGTTGTTCTTCGGCTTCGCCAAGCGCGTGCAGGATGACATCGCGGCGCTCACATGCGCCTGGCCTGCGTAAAAAAAGCCCCTCCCCGCCGATCGCTCAGCCCGGCATCGCCGGACCACAGGCCTCGGAGGAATCGCAGGGCGCAGGCAACGCATGCCGCTCCAGCGCATCGGCATCGCCGCCCGCGTCGCCGGCCAGCGCATCGTTGGCCGCCTGTGCCGCACCTCCCATGAACAGGGAAGCGGACAGCAGCAACATGCGCATCGGGTTCACGGTCACGACCTGGCAACAAGCGGGCCGCACAGTGTAGAGAATGGCGTCGTGCCGAGACAGCACGGCGACGCATTCGCGTGCGTGCGACCGAAGCGCCGTTCAGCGCGCGGGACGATCCAGCCAGCAGGCCAGGCCCTGCGCGTTGAGCTCGATGTCCATGTGCAGCACGCGCTCCACGCCGGCATCGTCCAGCGGACAGCCATGCAGCCGCGCCCGCTCCAGATACAGCGCGGTCAGCGCCGCGACCAGGCAGCGATGGCGATCGGAGCGCCCATCGCAGCCGCGCGCGATCGCCACCATCGCCTCGAGTTGTTCCAGCAGTTCCGCCGCCAGCGTGTCGGCGCCCTCCACCGGACCGTAGTGGGTGAGATACAGCGTCTGCGGCGCGTACCCGAGCATGCGCTGGATCGAGGCCTGCATCGCGTCCGGCTCGAACTGCACCGGCGACGAGGTCGGGATCGCGAACGCGCCGCGCGCGCTGTCCAGTTCGCGGTAGGACAGGCCGAAGGTGTCGCCGCTGAACCAACTGCGGCTGCGTGCGTCCCACACGCACAGGTGATGGCGAGCATGGCCAGGGGTGTCGATGCACAGCAACTCGCGCCCGGCCAGCGACACGCGATGGCCGTTCTCGGCCACGACCACGCGTTCTGCCGGCACCGGCACGATGCTGCCGTAGCTGCGTGCCATCTCCGCCTCGCCGTACACCGCGGTGGCGCCGGCGATCAGCCGCGCCGGATCGATCATGTGCGCCGCGCCGCGCGGATGCACCAGCAGGCGCGCGTTCGGCAAGTGCTGCAGCAGCGCACCGGCGCCGCCGGCGTGATCCAGGTGCACGTGGGTGAGGATCAGCCAGTCCACCTCGCCCGGCGCCAGGCCGGCGCGCGCCAGCGCATCCAGCAACAGCGGCACGGCATGGCTGGTGCCGCAGTCGACGAAGGCGCCGCGCCCGTTCTCCACGATCAGGTAGGCGGCATCGAACTGCGCGCGCTGGAAGCCGGTATCGACGAGATGGATGCTGGGATCGCGTGGCATGGCGCAGAGCGTGGCTGGGCGAGCCACCATTCTAGGCGGTATGGAGGGCGCTGCCAGTGCTGCGCGGCAGCGGCCGGATGAGGACGAAGGACGGAACCGACCCGACGACCGCGAGGGTTCACCGTGGGAGGGACTTCAGTCCCGACTGCATGCGACCGGCAACCACACGCGCTCGGGGTGTCGCACCAGGACGCGTCGTATGCCTTGTAGGATCTTGTAGGAGCGGCTTCAGCCGCGACGCTTTGCCGTTGAGGCGTCGCGGCTGAAGCCGTTCCTACGACGGACCGCCGTGCGAGCGCTCAGCCCGCCTCACGCAGCCGCGCCAGCACCGCCAGCACCGTCTCGGCCGGTGCCTCCAGGGTCACCGGCGCGGCCTGCAGCGCGTCGGCCTGCACGGCCTGCTTGAGCGCGGCGATGGTCTGCCCGGCGTCGCGCGGCGAGGCGAAGCCGCCGCTCTGCAACAGCAGCACGCCCTCGCCATCGAGCAGCTTGAAGTAGAACTGACCGTCGGCCTCGCGGTACTGCTTGAAGCTCGGCAGCGCCTGCTTGGCCGTCGACGCTTCGGCGGCGCCGCCGGCCTGCGCCGACAGGTCGCGCAGGCCCACCGCGTGCCGCAGCTCGGCCAGGAACGGGATCGCATAGCGCTCGCGCAGGCGCTGCGCGTTGTCGCGCAGGATCGCCTCGATGTCCTGCGGGCGCGCCATCAGCGCCTCGTAGCGCACCCGCATCGGCGCGATCTCGGCATCGATGCGTTCGAACAGCTGCTGCTTGGCCTCGCCCCAGCCGATACCTGCGGCGAACGCCTGCGCGAACGCGGCCGTCTCCTCGGCGCTGGCGAAGGCCTGGTACAGCTGGAACAGCGCCGAGCCTTCGGTGTCCTTCGGCTCGCCCGGCGCGCGCGAATCGGTGACGATGGCGAACACCCGCTTCTTCAGCTCCTCGCGCGGGGCGAACAGCGGAATGGTGTTGTCGTAGCTCTTGCTCATCTTGCGCCCATCCAGCCCGGGCAGCGTCGCCACCTGCTCGTCGATCAGCGCGTCGGGCAGCACGAAGTGCTCACGGCCATAGACGTGGTTGAAGCGCTGCGCGAAATCGCGCGCCATCTCGATGTGCTGGATCTGGTCGCGGCCCACCGGGACCTGCTGCGCCTTGAACAGCAGGATGTCGGCGGCCATCAGCACCGGATACATGAACAGGCCGGCGGTGACCCCGGCATCGTCGTCCTCGCCGTCGGCACGGTTCTTGTCCACCGCCGCCTTGTAGGCATGCGCGCGGTTGAGGATGCCCTTGCCGGCGACGCAGGTCAGGAACCAGGTCAGCTCGTTGGTCTCCGGCACGTCCGACTGGCGGTAGAACCACACCTGCGCCGGATCCAGGCCCGCCGCCAGCCAGGTCGCCGCGATCTCCAGGGTCGAGCGCTGAGTGCGCGCAGGATCCTGCGCCTTTATCAGGCTGTGCAGGTCGGCCAGGAAGAAGAAACTCTCGATGCCGGGACGGCGGCTGGCCTGCAGCGCGGGACGAATGGCGCCGACATAGTTGCCCAGGTGCGGCGTGCCGGAGGTGGTGATGCCGGTGAGAACGCGGGTGGTCATGCGAAATGGACGGTCCGGGGGGAAACCCGACGAGTTTACCCGCTGCGCGACAACCCCGTTCCGGCGCATGGCGCGTTCAATCCGGCGTCCCCGTTCTGGAGTCGCCATGATGCATCCTCTTCCTCCGCTCCTGTCCCGCCGTTCCCGTTCCCTCGCCGTCCTGGCCTTCGCCCTGGTGTGCATCGGCGGGCTGTGCGGCTTCCGTCCATGGCCGTCGCCGCCGACGTCGGCGCCGGCGGTGCAGTTGCAGGTGATCGATCGCGATGCCGGCGAGGCGCCGCTGCCGGCGCATGCCTGGCGCGGCGAGCGTTGGATCGCCGCCACCCCCGGCCACCGCTATGCACTGCGCCTGACCAACCTGACCGGTGCGCGGGTGCTGGTGGTGCTGTCGGTGGACGGCGTCAACGCGGTCAGCGGCCAGACCGCGGCCAGCGACCAACGCGGCTATGTGCTGGCGCCGTGGCAACGCACCGAGATCGCCGGTTGGCGCAAATCTTCCGAGGACGTGGCGCAGTTCGTGTTCACCGATCTTGAAGACAGTTATGCGGCACGCACCGGCCGTCCGCGCAACGTGGGCGTGATCGGCATGGCGGTGTTCGACGAAGCGCGGGCGTGGCCCGATACCGTCCTGGGGGACGCAGGCGTCGACGCCGAGAGAGCTGCCAACGCAACAGCGCGCGCGGCAACGCCCGTCGTCCCGGCGCCGGACGCGATGCCTGCACCGGCGCTGGCCGCCGACATGCCGCAACGCAGTGCGGCTGCGCCCCTCGCGGCGGCGCCGTCCGCGGACGCGCGGGCGTATGCGCGCGAAGGCACCTCCGCTGCCCGCGTGCAGCAGCGCCTGGGCACCGGCCACGGCGCGCGCGAGTGGTCGCCATCGCGGGTCACCGAATTCGAGCGCGCCAGCGACGTGCCGATGCAACGGACCGAGTTGCGCTACGACAGCCGCGCACGGCTGATCGCACGCGGTGTGCTGCCGCGTGACCTGCTTCCGCGGCGCGTGGCGGTTGCGCCAAGCGCGTTTCCCGGCGACTACGTGCCCGATCCGCCGGAGCGCTGAGCCCCCCGGCGCAAAAAAAAGCACGGGCCGCAATGCGGCCCGTGTCGTGACGATGGGACGGTGTGCGTCTCAGTCGTGGTATTCCTTGCCCAGGCTGTCGCGGAACGCGTGCACTTCCTTCTCGGCGCGATCGCGTGCCCAGCCGTAGCGCTCCTGCAGCTTGCCGGCCAGGTACTGGGTGTTGCCCTCGGCGACGTCGAAGTCGTCGTCGGTCAGGTCGCCCCACTGCGCCTTGATCTTGCCCTTGAGCTGGGTCCACTTGCCGGCAATGATGTCTTTGTTCATGGAATCTCTCGTGATGTGTAAGCGGCGCTGCACGCCGCTCGCGCAGCATCGCGCGGCCTGCGTCGCGAACCGATCAACATAGCGTCAGCGATGCATGAGCATCGCGAACCGTTATGCATCGCCGACGATCGCGCAAAAAAAACGGGTCGGCAAGCCGACCCGTTTTGGTGACCGAGCCGAGGCTCAGTTCTTGGCGGCGTCTTCGACCTTCTCGCCCGCCTTCTGCACGTCCTTGCCGGCACCGGCAACGGTGTTGCAACCGGCCAGCAGGCCCACCGAGAACATCGCCAGCAGCATCCACGCAAACGTACGCTTCATAGGTTCACTCCTTCATGGTCATGGAACGCGGCCACTACGGCCGCACGAAACTCGTGGATCGGTCGTCCGCGGGGCGTGTCGCCGCCGCGATCGACCGGGGCGCTCAGCACTTGCCCGCGCTGCAATCGTCCGCCTTGTTTTCCACCTTCTCGCCCGCCTTCTGCATGTCCTTGCCGGCGCCGGCAACGGTGTTGCAGCCGGTCAGAACGCCAGCGCAAAACAGGGTCAGCATCAACAGGGTGGTCAGTCGCTTCATCGTGGTCGTCCTCGGCAATCGCAGGTGGTCGGGTGGGCGGCGATAGGCGTCGCCGCGCTACCGTCTGGCGGTGAATCTGCCGTCACGACTGTGGATTTCACGTGAATGAACCGGCGACCCATTCAGGCAGCGGCGGCGCCACCCAGCCAGGCCGGGCCTCTCAGTCCCGCATCAGCGTCGACTTGCCGAACAGGCTTTCCACCAGGTCCACCGCCAGTTCCGCGGTCAGGTTGCGGTGGTCCAGCACCGGATTCAGCTCCACGATGTCCAGCGAGGCCATACGCCCGCTATCGGCGATCATCTCCATCACCAACTGCGCCTCGCGGTAGTTGGGACCGCCGGGAACGGTGGTGCCCACGCCCGGGGCGATGCTGGGGTCGAGGAAGTCCACGTCGAAGCTGACATGCAGGTGGGTATCGGCATCGAGCCCCTCCAACGCCGCCTCCATGGTCCGCTTCATGCCCATCTCGTCGATGTAGCGCATGTCGTACACGTCGACGCGGTGCTGCTTGATCAGCCGCTTCTCGTCCGGGTCGACCGAGCGGATGCCGATCTGCCGCACCTGCTCCGGCCGCAGCGCCGGCGCGCTGCCGCCGAGTTCGGTCAGCGCCTGCGGCCCCAGCCCGCACAGGCAGGCCACCGGCATGCCGTGCACGTTGCCCGACGGCGTGACCTCGCTGGTGTTGAAGTCCGAGTGCGCATCCAGCCACAGCACGCGCAGCTTGCGGCCCTGCTCGCGGCAGTGCCGCGCCACCGCGGTGATCGAGCCGATGCCCAGGCAGTGGTCGCCGCCGAGCACGATCGGCATGCGCCCGGCACGCAGTTCGGCATAGCTGGTCTCCATCAGCGCGCGGTTCCAGGCCACCACCTCGTCGAGGTGGCGGTAGCCGTCGACCGGCGCCTGCCAGGGATTACGCGGGCCATCGATGTTGCCGACGTCGCGCACCTCCACGCCACGATTGGCCAGCGCCTCGTGCAAGCCGGCGATGCGCAGCGCCTCCGGCCCCATGCGCGCACCGCGATGGCCAGCACCGATGTCGGTAGGAACGCCGATCAGGGACACCGGCAGAAAAGACGACTTCATGCGCATACGCTCCAACCAAAAAAGTGGCCCAGTCTAGCGGGACCGGCATGACACGACTCGCCGCGTCGCAGCAGGCGGCATGTACATTGCGGCTGCCAAAGGCGTGCGGTTGGACGCCCACGGCGCTGGCTGGCTAAGCTGCTCCGCCGTTTCTGGAGATCGCCTTGGAAAAGCCCTTGGTCGTGACCCTGGAGGCCGCGTTCGCCGGGCTCACGTTCCTTCCCTGGTTCGCGTGGGCGCACAACAGCCTCAACCCCACGCTGATCCTGCACGCGGACCACGTGGAGTACCGCGTCCTGCGCACGCGCACCCGCCCGTACCGTGAGATCGCCAGGGTCGACTATCGCAAAGCGTGGGGAACCGAGAACGTCGTGCTGGAGTTCCTGGGGGCGAAGACCACCTTCATCGCGAACACCGGACTGGTCCGGCGCACCAGAGAGGCCATCGCCTTGTTGCAGCGACAGGGTTGCCCGCTTTCCGCGCGTGCGCAGTCCTTGCTGTTACCGCGAAGCCCGTAGCGCAGCTTCCGACAGCGCACGGCGATCCAAGCGCGCTTCGGTTGATCGGCTGTTGCTTCGCACCTGCGCTGCGGCGTGCCTGCCACCTGCCGCGCCATCCACCCGGCTCGCGTAACGCGCAGTTGTTCCCGGCTCGAATGGATGTTCGTGAGCACGCGCAACAGAAAGCAAAAACCCGCTGTTTTTCAGCGGGCTGATGGCGCAACGCGGACATCCACAGATGCCGACGTAGCGGAAGATGGTGCCGCTTATCGGACACGAATCTCCTTGCGCCCCAAGGGCTGGCGGGGTGCCGTGTGCCTTTCGTGAGCCTGGCTATGCCTGATGGGACAGTCCCGGGGCCTGCCAAGGGGCACCGATCAGGAAGCGCAAGATCGGCTGACTGAGTGGCAATCTTGGCACTCCGGACACGCGCAAGGAGTAACGATGTCTCAGCTTTGCCTATCTCGCGACGAAATAGCCGAGCTTTGCCGCTCGCCCCAGCGTGCCCGGCAGGCTAGGTTCCTTCAGCAGAATGGGATACGGCACTACCTAGACGCGCATGGTTGGCCAGTGGTTTTGCGCTCTGCGGTTGAGCCGACAGAGAAGCAGAAGCCCTCCCCCCCAGCGTGGAAGTCCAACAAGGTTCCATAGCACTCGGCACCCTAGAGCAAACCCCACCGAAGCGCGGGTTTTAGTCTTAGGTTGGGTTATCGCTAAGGTTCGGTAGTATCGCTAAGTGGCAGATCCAAGTTATCCCCCTTCTTCTTCATGACTTGATCTACCATCCCCATAAACTTGTTCCAGCCCCATCCGTTTGCTAGGGCTAGGCGTTGCAACGTCAAAATTGACTGCAAGTGGCTGGCCAACATCGGGTCACCGACATCGCCCGTTAACCATTGGTGCAACTTGTTATCTCGATTGCCCTTCTCATCCTTTGGGCTTTTTTCTTCGAGTTCTTTCAACAATCCCGGAGCCATCCGCTCATATATCAGGTCGCGCGTATAGTGAGCCACTACGCTAAAGCGGTTCTTGCCCATGCCGGGCCAGGTCCACCCGCGCAGCTTGTAGATGTTCTCATAAAATTCATCTGGGAATTTTTTAGCCCAGACCGCCAGCTCCTTACGAACCAGCATCTCCAAGTACATTTGGAGAGCGTCTTTCGGCCTAACATCCTGGAAGCCTGTCGCTTCATCTACCAGCGCAACTATACCGACCTGCGCAAGCGCTCTGACCAATATTTCTGCTTGCTCTGCAACATGCTCTTGACGTTTATCCAGCGCATCGGCATCACGCGCCTGCAGATACACCTCGCAAACCCGGGGCAGCAACTCAGCGTCATAGCCAAACGCCCTGCCGCCCTTAGAGCGCAGGAACTCAACCTGGCTCGACGTCACAGCTAAGTCATTGGGTATGAAGGGTTTTAGGTTCTTTGCAGTGAGAAACGCGGGGAGATTGACGTCAGCATCATAGTGCCCTCGCCCCTTGGCTTGACGTGCCCGTCCCAAAGCCTTCATGACGCCGCTCTGAGTCAGTAAACGACGCCCATCTTCCAAGACGGCACAAGGGATTTCGATATCCCCAAGACGGATCATCCCTTCATGAGTGGCTTTAGGAAGGCCCTTGTTCTCATGCCTCACCGCCGCTGCTTTTTTTGCGATCTCGCGACGCCGCTCCGGAGTCAGTGATTCCGCTCTAGCTTTCCCTCCGGCTGATTGGGGCTTTTGGTCTTCGCCTTCTTCATCATTTGCCATAGCAAGCATCCCATTTGATCGTGCTTGCTTTTTTACTACCGCAAGCACGAACAGTCAACATGCTTGCATGGCCAGTCTTCACATGGAGGCAGGATGGCTTGGGCGGGAGCCGGGCAGTTCTAGCCTCGCAACACCCTTTCCAACCTCTTTTCCTCGCGCGTGGGCTGCATCACCTCGGCAGGGTGGAGACCGGCCTGAAGCTCGTGCCGTAGCCGTGAGGCGTGGGCGCAGGCCCAGCGCTCTACCGAACGCATTGCGGCCTCTCGGCTGCGGAAATAGGCGTGCGAATGCTTGGTCATTCGCTCATAGTGCCCGTTGACGTTCGCGATCCAGCGACCGTCTGGAAAGACGGTCTTGGACACCCCAGCGACAATCTTCCTACCGCACAGAAGCCAATCCTGCCCCCATCGGTTAGTAGGTTCCCACTCGAAGTCAGGAGGCAGTTCGTAGCGCATGCCAGCGATGCTACCGATGGCGGTCGCATCGCCAGAGACAGTGACTGAAAGATTCAGCCAGAGCGGGTCACGTGTTCGGCCTTGGGATGCTCGGCGTGCGCTTGTCGATGACGACGGTCTGAATGTACTCGCCGTTCGCGCCGTAGATCACCACGATACGAGTAGTGGCGTCGTCGTAGATGACCTGAGAACTGCAGGGGCAGGTGGCCGCGGCTGTCACCATCCCCATGGGCTGCTGCTTGTCGTCGCTGACAACCGCCATGGTCGTCTCGGCGGCGCGCCCAATCGGCAACGTGGACTGCACTCCCGGCGTCACGATGGTGACAGAAAGCACCTCATCCTTCAGCGAATTGACCTGCACATAGTCAAGGCCGTCTTTACTGAACTTGTACGCCTTAAACTTTGGCGACAGGCTGATGTTCTTGACACCGGCCGGCACGCTCTCGCCCAAGCCGGGGATCAGGTCTGCGGGGTTCGTCCTCTTGTTCGCGGCGTCGGCTGCGCTTGCATTGACAGCCAGCAGAATGGCGGGGAGAAGCAGGTTTAACTTGCGCACGGCAACTCTCCATGTTGGTGGGAATCCAAACGCTAAACCTGAGATGGTTGCCGTACAAGATCAACCCAGAACAGGTTGCTTGATGTCTACAAAATCAACCATGGCAGTTGGCGATCAGTCAGGATGCCGGGGTTGACGCTGCTCAGGCGTCGCGCGGGTTGAGCTGCCTGCGGCCCCGCGCCCAGCAAGGACATGCTGCCACCTATATGGGAATCCCAACATCGGCGAACAACGCGGTGCAATGTCGGGGATCTCCTACCCCTCGGCCGGCATTAGGGAACCCGCCACATGGCAGACCAATCGACGCCGATGCCGCCGGTGCCGGTGGGCTGATAGGAAACAAGGATGTCGCCTGACGAATGCTCGTTGCAGATGCCAGCGATAAAGTTGGAACCGGTATAGGCCGCTGCGGTGCCAGCCGCCTTGTTGCCACCAGTGATGGCCAGGCCGGGCGGTGGGGACACGCGCACCTGTGTCAACGTATTTGCCGCGGTAGCGCTGGCGCCGAAATTCCCGGAGGCGTATACCGTCTTGCCCACCTGCTCGAAGCAGGCGAATGAGTTGGTGATGCTGGTTGCGTTGGCGACATTGATGTAACTCGGCACCCAGGTGCCGTGGTCGGTGTCAACGCCCGCTACGCCCTTATTCTGCGTGTACTTGGACGCCGTGGATTTCAGCAGCGGGGCCATGGTGTACGTGTTCCCGACGAACCGAACCGCGCTGGTGTTGTCCATCTCCGCGCTGCCGGTCGTGCTGTTGAACTGGTTGAACGCGATGTCTGATTCGATCAGGCCGCGGATCCTGTAGTCGCCCGCCTGGTTCGAGTAGAACCGGTTGTGCGACACGTCGAATGCGTTGGGCGGCCCGGCCGAGTTGTCGATGTCCAGGCCGTACCCCTGGGCGCCAGTGATCGTATTTGCGATCAGCTGGATCTGCTTCACTGGACCGCGCGTCACAACACCACAGGAACCGGTGACGCCTGCGTCGCAGCCAATCCAAGAGTTGACCAGCTTGATTGCCTCCACGGTGTAGACGTTCGGCAAGTAGATGCCGTAACGGTCCACGTTGTCGATGATGCACTGCGCGATCTCGATCTCTAGGCCACCAGTGATCACGATGCCATGGCCAGAGTTCGGGTCGCTGGTGATCGACGGCGCCAGGAAGGAGTTGACGATGCGCAGGCCCTCGTTCTGGATCGAAACCTTGTCGATCCAGATGCACGTTCCGCCCTGGATGTGCGCCTGATCGATGACCGAGTTTCGGCCGTCGTTGATGTTGAAGATGCCGAAGTCGGACCCGATGATCACCGGGTGCACGATGCGCAGCGCCTGCGCACCATCGATCTGGATGCCGCGCTTCAGGTTGGCGAAGTAGCAATCGTAGGTACGGCAGAAGTCGGCGCCCAGGGTCAGGCCGGCGGTGGCCAAGCCACCCGAGTTGAGGAACTGAAGGGAGCGCACCTGCGCGTTGCTGCCGTTGGTGCGCACCATGGCGTTGACCGTGGCCACCGGCTTCAGGATCGACTTGATGCCACCGCCCGAGAAAGTGACGTCACCCGGGATGTTGAGCTGGGTTCCGATCGTCAGCGTGCCGTGGTCATGCATGAGGTGGCCGCGGCCCTTGCTCCCCATCTCCGACAGCAAGGCTTGGATGGCCGGGGCGTGATCGACCGTCGTGCTGCCATCGAGGATGGCGGCGTGCTTGGTAGGATCGATACCGCGCAGCACCGAGACGGGCGCGCCTTGGGCCATCGCGCTGGTGACCTGCAGGTACGCGGCCGATAGGCCATCGCGATACGCGACCAGGTCGGCACCCTTCCCCGGCGCATCCTGGGCAAGGTTCGGGCGTAGCAGCATGTCGCCGGTAAGCTGGGTGCTACCCGATTCGATGCTCTGACCATCAGAAGTCACCACAAGCGGCGCCAGCGGGATCAGTTCGCCGATGTTGCCGTTACCGGTGGCAGATGGCGGCAGCTTCAACGAACGGTCTACGTCGTCCGCGATCTGCTGCAGCATCATGATCGGGGCATCTTGATCGTTGTTCAGCGTGAAGCTGCGCAAGTCGCCCAGGTACTGAAAATCATTCGATCGAGCGAAAGGCATCAGGCGCCGACGCATAACGGTTTCGCCGCCGGCCATCGCAGCAGTGAACACGACTTGACCACCACCCTCATTGCCTACGCCGCTAACCGCATAGTGGACGCCAAGCGTCTTGGTCACCCCGTTTACCTGCACCTGCATGTCGGTGTCGGCAAGGATCTTGAAATCGTATGGGAACACCGTTGCGCCCGGGGCGGCGGTGCTTACGTTTCGCGGCGACTGCTGGGGGATCGTCATTGGATCACCTGTGGCTGCTGGATGGCTTGGTATCGGTCGATGGTTTCGTCTCGCTCGGACTGGGCGAGCTCGACGGCTCGTAAAGCTCGTGCTGCACTTGCCTGGCGTAGTCGGTCTTCTTCAGCAGCCTCTGCGGCAACGGCGGCACTACCGGACAGGCGGTTGGTTTCACAGCCTGCCCACTGCTTGCGCAGGCGGCCAAGCTCGGAATCGCGGCCAGCAAGAGCAGCCGCAATGCGCGCGTCGTAGTCATCATTGATCTTGTCCTGTCGGGTATCGGCGATATCGGCTGCACTTTGCGTCGCCGCCGCTTGCTTGTGTTCGGTCTCGCGGGCCTGCTGTTCAACCTGTAAGGCTTGCTTACCAGTTGCAGCCTCATTCCTGGCATCGGCCAGGTCGCACGTCTTGTCATTCCACTTCCAGCCGGCGAAGGCTGCGAGGGCCGTCCACACGACGAAAGCCGCGATGATTGCGAGGGTACGATTCACTGCCTTTTGCTCTCGTCTTGGATGTGGTCGCGGAGATCCTGGCGAAGCTGGATTACCTGCTGCGCCCGACTCTCATCGAGCCGCATCATTTCGGCCTGGCTCTCGTTTCGACGGTTCGCCGAGTTAACGTCAATCTCCCGGATCTTCTCGCCTAGACGCCCTTCGGATGCAGCAATCTCGGCCTTGAGTTCGCCCTTGACCGTGTCAACTTTGCTATTCGCCTGATTGGCGATGTAGCCGGTGACGGCAATGCTGCAAATCGCCGGCACAAGCGCAATGGCGATTGTCACCCACACGGCTGGCGTGAATCCCTGCGGTTGGCGTCGTGCCGGCCCCATCCTCAGTGCTCTAGGCGCTGCTTGATCCAACTACAGAACAGACCAAACGCTCCCACGCCCCAAAGGAGCTTGGAGAACCGATCCGGCACAACTCCCATGCCAAGCACCTGGGAGTAGAAGTCAGGCAGTGCGATGACAAGACCCCATGCCGCGGTGCTGTACTTCTTCAGCATGACGCGCCAGGACTCGACTCCCTGCGGAACGAGTGAGACCTTGGCCTTCGTGGTCGGCTGCGGCTGTGGTTCTCTCTTCGGCGGCTTTGTGATGATGGGGGTCGGGCTGCTCATTTGTCCTGTGCCTCTTGGTCAATTTTCTTGTCGCGCTGCAGTTCCTTGTCGATCGCCTCCGCGAACCGTGGCGCCAGCATGTAAACCGCTTTCGCATAGGCTTCGGACTGCTGGCTTCTCACGTTCATTTCAGCCAGCTTGCTGACGTTCCACCCGGTCGCGACGATCACGGCGCCCAGCGCGATACCGATTGCAATGCCGTTCCACATGCTGCCCATGCCCTGCACGCGCACGGTGTTGACGTTGTTTGACCCCGACTGCTTGTTCACGGCATCGCGCAATGATGCGACCTGGCTACTCAGTCGGTCTGCGACCTCTTCAAGTCGATGCGTCATCGCTGGCCTGCCTTGAACTCGCCCTTCATTTCGGCGAGCGTCTTCATCAGGTCGTTGCAGGTCGCGTTGATGGATTGCATGAGCTGCTTGACCTCGACAAGCTCAGGCTTGCGGACAAACTCGTCGGAGATCAGCACGCGCAGGTCACTCACCCGCTTAGATAGGCTCACGATGTAGCCCAGGGCAAAGACCACAAGCGGCATCAGCACACCGACCGCCACATTGATGATGATCTGCCAGTTGACTTCCATCACCCACCCCGCACGGTCTTGAGGGCAAGCGGGTAATTCTTCGCCCACCTGTCCCGATGAGGCTTTCCAGGCCGCCATGCATCGATGTACTGATCCCACGCCTCTTGCTCGTCGCCCAGCGCCGGCAAGGCCGTCGGAAGCGTCCACAGCAGCAGCCGGGCAAAGCCAGCCGCTAGCAGGTCGTCATGCTCAAGGGCTGCGAACACTGCGGCGATGGTCGGCGCTACGCCTCGACGCTCGCACAGTGCCCGCGCGCGCCGCTGGCTCGCCGAGTTGGTCAGCACGCCTTTGACGCCGCCGCCCTGCTCGAACTGCCATAGGCCATGCGCAGGGCCACCGACTTGGTGCCGATACTTCAGGCCGGATTCCTGCATCGACATGCAGAGCATCTGGACGCGAGCCGGCGGCGAGTCCATGCCATCGCCCAGGTCTTTGAGTGCCGGAACAATGATCTTGTTGAGCGCGTCGCTCGGCGATATTGGCAGTGGCAGCAACTGAGCCATTCGGCGCTCCGGCGTGGGAGCGGGCCTTATCGCTCGAATGTAGCCTCAAACGTCTGGCCCGCAGACTGGCGCCAATCCTGGGCGCCCACACCGGACGGAATCCCGCCATTCGCCCTTATGCGCTCCGGAGTCTCGGCGATTGCGCCTGCTGAGGAGTCCAGATAGTCGTCTGGCTGCACCGTTACGTCGGGTTTCCAATCCCGCATCTGCGGCCTGAACGGCCCGCGCAGCACGTCGATATGCGCCCACACCTGGCCGCGGGAAAGCAGCAGAGGTTCCCATGTCTCTAGGATGCGCTTGTTCTTATTCGCGGTGCTGTTGACCTCGACCACACCGCAGGCCGCAATCCGCTGCTGCTTCATCGCCGCCCGCAGCACTGCCGGCGCAAAGCCGCCAATCCCGTTGGTTTCCACGCTCACCCGGGGAAGGCTCAGGCGTTTGACCACCTCGCAGATGCGGTGCACCTGGCCGCCAATGATCGTCTTGCCGTCGGCTGCGAACTCGGCCACCTCGCCGGTCACGCCCTCTGCGTGGTGCAAGTAACGGCGCCCCGCATCGTCCTGAAATACCACGGTGAAGGCTGAGGCGTCCGAATGGATCTTGCCGCCGGAGGGGTCCCAGCGTGCGGCCGCGCCGACGATCTGGACATTGCCCAGGAACATGGCTACCGAGCCGTTGGCGTGGATCAGTCGCGGCTGCACGTCATAGGCGGTGATGCGATCAGGGTCTAGACGGACCTGCGTCACCGGCTTGGAGTGCAGTTGATACTGAGAATCCCATTCATTGATCGTGCGCGTTTCCCGCCTGCGCTTCACCATTTCGGCATGGTCGAAGCGCTCGGGCCATGCGGCGTCTGCATAGCAGTCGATCAGGTCGCCACCAGGGCTGGCCAGAATGATGTCCGTTCCAGCCACTTTGTAGTCATGCCCAGGGACCAGCATGCGTGCACCTTTGCCGATGCCAGAGAACACGATGTCCGGGACAAACCCGACTTGATAGACCTTCTTATCCGCTTTCTCGATCCGGTATTCCCGCCCAAACATTTTCACAATCAGCGCCTTGGCGCCAAGCGCCTTGATTTCCTCATAGATCGAATCATGCGTGTGCGGTGTCCCGACATAGAGCTTGGGCGCTCCTGGCACCGCGATGTGCACCTGCTCGCCAAGGCGATAGCGCAGCTTCTCGCGTGCCTCTGGCGTGGCGATGTTCTTTGGCACCTCGATGTCGTCATTCTGGACGAAGTCCGCACGCGAACTGGTTGTGTTCGACAGGATGCCTTTTGCATACATGCTGGCATTGCGGGGGTCGATTTCCGCGGCCCCGTTGACCCACCACTGTTCTACCGTACCCTGCCCAGCCGGCAGCATGCCGCGTGTCAGTGGGTGATGCCGCAGGACATTCTGTGTGCCGCGGCTGGTCTTGAGTGCGGTTCCGTCGGATTCGGACTGGTGCAAGATGCGGATAACGCGCCAGTTGTAATAGAGCCAGGCATTGAAAACTTCTAGGATCGTAGACTTGGCATGACCGCGAGGAAGCATCAGCAGGAACAATTCCCAGCCGCTACACCACGCTTCCTCAAGCCACGCGCAGGCCCGCACATGCAGAGGCGGGACATCCCAACCCATGCGCTCAGCCCACAGCATAAAGAACGCCAAGAACGAAATTTTAGGGGCGGAGCGCTCCATGCTCAGCCTTTGGCCATAACCCGCGCCAGCGCAGCGGCCGCGGCCTTCTCAGCGCGGTCGATCTCGTTCTGCGGATCGGGGTCGCCATCGCCAGGGGTCGCGGTCTTGTCGTCGCGCAGCAACTGCTCGACGCGTACCAGCAGGGCCACAGATTGCACCGCTGTTTTGCGGCACCACGCCGCATCGCCGCGCTCGTCCTTTGACATGTCCATCAGCGTTTTGCCGGCGCCGGCCCAGTTGTCCGGGTCGGCATCCAGTAGCACCGCCTCGGCTAGGCGCTCGCTCACTTCCATCAGTCGGATGCGTTGATCTTGGCGCATTAGTGACGCCTCCTTTTACTCTTGTAATAGCCAAAGAATCGATACCTACTGTTGACCATTAAGAACGGAGGAACAAGCAAGATGGGAAGGAAAACAAAAACAGTGAACGCGGCACATAGAACGCAACCGCGTTGCCACTGAATTGATGCACCCCATACGGAAAGGAACACCGCCAACGCAGCCCATGAGCCGGCAGCCAAAATGAAAAGGGCGCTTTTGAGTTTTGGCCGTGAATCTACAAACCTATAAGCCACTACTGACAAGATGAATAAAAGCGCCAACCCTGCAGACGGGTAGACCGGTTGATCCATTACTTCTCTCCAATGGCCTTTTCAAGATTTGGCGCGCGATTCGGCAGTGCGTCCTCGGGATCCCACCAGTATTCCTGCTCCCAGTCCTTGCGCGCCCGCTTCTTCATCTTGCGAAGGTAGCCGGGGCTTACCTGCTCCTGCAAATCGTGCATCACCAGGTGGTCGATTGCCGCACGGGCGTACCACAGATTGATGAAGGGGGTGTTCCCACGAACGAGCCGCAGAGCGTCCGCAGCCGCCTTGTCAGCGACCTTGTCGCGCTTGCTGGATGTGCCGGCCGCCGCGTAGCGCCCAAGATTGCCCACGGTGGCATTCGCTAGGTCTACGCCAGTGCCGACGATTGGCCCCAGCAGGTTCTGCCAGTTCGGCTGCCCGTTCCGTGACTCGCCGCCAAAGCCGGTGTAAAGCACGTCACCCAGGATGCCAAGCCCGCCACCCTGTGCAAACGCAGCCCCCCAAAACTTCCCGGTAGTCGCGTCGCGCGGGTCTTTGCCCTGCACAAGATCCTTGAGTTGCATCGACACCGCGCCGAACAACGGGAGCGCGGTCATCATGGCCACCGAGTAGGCGACGCGGCTGCCGTTGTTCGGTAGCTCCTGCAGGCGGCGCAGATGCTGGACCAGCATGCCAACCGGGAAGCTCTTGAACAGCATCACCGATCGCAACACCTCGCCACCAACCGTACCCGGGCGCGTACCCTGCTGGACCAGGGCGCGGGTCTGAATGTCGGGAGCGAACACAGCCATGCGCGCCTCCTGATCCAGATAGCCCAGCAAGCGGGCCGTTGCCCGGTTCTTGTCGGCCTCGCTAACCCCCTGAACCCCACGGATGCCGTCCTTCGTCAGCAGCGAAGAGCTACCCACTTGGGTTGGCTGTGCCTGCTGCCAGATGCGCCAGTCATCTGCGGTGACGCCGGCAGACTCAAACCGGTTGCGGTCGCCCTGCTTCAGCGCGTCCCAGTCGGTTGCGCGCAGCCGGTCAAGCGTGCCGGATAGCGTCAGCGCGAATCCTCGGCGCAGCGCATTCGTCCAGCCCTCCACGAGCGTGAGCCGCATCGTGGTGTTGGCCAGCTTCGCCGTCCAACCCTGGGCTAGATGGTCTTGGTGCCACCGTGCCATTTCGCCGGCAATCTCGTCCATGCCCAGCGCCAGGTCATGGGCGATTTCGCGCTTGTTCTTGCCCCAGCCCACGAATAGCGACTTGAGCGCTTCGCCCATTGGGATACCCGCCGACTTGGCGACCAGCACCTGCAGCGGTGCGTCCGTCAGCGCGGACAGCATCACCCCCTGCAGTTTGGTCGCCGTCGTGAAGTTGCGGATTCCCTGGCCGATGGCGGCAAGGTTGGCGCTAACCGGCTGACCGGTAACACCGTTGAGCGTGTCCCAAAGCATGTCCGCAGAGGTAAGGCGGACGAGACGGCCGCTCGCGTTGTCCCCCTGCTCCGCTAGATCCTTCAGCAGCCGATAGGTGCTGTTCGGGTTGGCCCCGAACTCTTCCATCAGGCCGATGGTCTTGGCCATCATGCCGACGTGGCCATGGATGGACTGCATCATGGAGCCGCGGCCGTATTGGCCCAGGTAGTCTAGGTAACTCTTGGCATCCGCGAAGTGGATCACGCGGTGCGCCTCATCGAACCGAGACGCGCGCGAGCCTCCGCGGCTCTGCCCGGGGATCATCTTGTTACGCCCCTCGGTGGACAGCGTGTCGTACACGCCGCCGAGCATGTCGGCCAGCTCGGCGTCATCCATCACCGAGCCATCAGCCTTGGTGTACCGATCACGGGCCAGCTTGCCAATGATGTCCTCTACCCACTTCTCCTTCCCCGCGCGGGAAATACGCCCCACGTCGTGCGGCTGCGGCAGGTAGCCATAGTCAAGCTTGCCGATGTCGGCGCCGGCCGCGTTCGCGCGCACGCGCATGTCTTCCAGCGTGTCGGTGTACGCCTTGGCCGCCTTGACCATTTCCGGCGAGTGGTTGCCGCCAGGCTCCATGACTGCACGGGCGAATGCCGCAATCGACTTGGGGTCATCCATCAGGCCGAAGAATCGCGGTTCCACCGCCTCGATCGCATCCACCAGCCCGGACATGGCCTCATTGCGCACACCTGACACGTAATCGTCCGCTTGGCGCAGGCGTTCAAACAGTGCCTCATGGAAGGGGGATTTCCCGCCCTTGGCCTGGGCGCGCGCCTGCAGCCTTGCCGCCTCCCGCGATTGGGCCAGCAGGTTGGATGCCCGGCGCTGGGCTGATACTTCAGCGGCTTGCAAAGCCTGCTCATGCGCCATCGCTGCCGCGGCCTGCAACCGCTGTTCGCCCGTCATCTGGCGCCATCGCGGTTCCGTGCGCGCGATCTCCCGCATGGCGCGCAGGATGTTGCCCTCGATCTCTTCAATCTCGCGCGCGGTCGGGGTGCGGCCGATGGCGGCAGCAACTTCAAGGACACAGTCAGGGTGCATCGGGGCCTCGGCGGATTGCGCAGTTGGCCGCCGCAGTCACGCCGCCAGCATCGCGCGCAGCGGCTTGGCGCTCGGCCTCGATGTCGGCCAGCGCTTCAGCGAGCGGGCGATAGATGGGATTGCCGTCGGCGTCGAAACCGTCGATTACGGTGGCGCCAGGGTTCTCGGAAACAAGCCGCGTGGCGGCCGCAAGCGGGGTCTCAGCGGCTGCCGCTACTTCTGAGACACGTTCCGATTGAGGTTGTCCACCAGCGCCTGTGCCCACTTCGGGGCTGGCTGGCCGCTCGGCTGCTTGGCCGGCGAATCCCCGGTACGTCCGCTCGTCAAGGCCGGCTGCGCGGGCTTCTTCAAGGGCTTGGTTGAGGCGTTCATGGAGTCCATTTTGATCCACCCTGGGGAGATCAGCAAGTGAAGAAGCGATGGCCGCCTTACCCTTGCCGCGGCTATTGTCGATGGGGACGATTTCGACGCGCTTGTCCCCGGCGTAGCGCTCGGCCAGCGCCTCCATTACACCACGCACGCCAGCATGGGTGCGGGCATGTTCCTGCAGCGGGACGGTGCGACCTGTCCCAAATTCGCGGGCCTGCCGCTGGGCGCGCGGAATGGCGCCAGCGGTCAGCGCCTCGACCGGGTCGCGGTACACATAGGCAATCCGCACGTCACGGCCAGCCTGTAGCGCCTGCTCGACCTTCTGCACCGCAGACGCCAGCGTGTTCATGTTGGTGTCGTAGATGATTTCCGGGCGCCCCATGGCGTTTCCGATCGCCTGCAGGCCGGTGGTCTTGCCTGCGCCAGTGCCGCCAGCGGTGAACATCACGACGGGATCAATCCCGGCCGGGGTCGGTTCGGCCAGCTTGCGCTCATAGAGCATCTTCACCGTGTCGCTTGCCGCCTCGTGCACGTCGGCGCTGCGCGTGCGGTCGGCCAGGTACTCGGGGGAAAGCTCCCGCGCGGTGTCGGTATTGAGAACCACGCCGCCCTGCGACTCCTTCAGCGCCGCATAGTCTTGCGCCAGTTGGTCAGGCTCCCTGACGAGCCGTTCCCGCAGCGCCTGGCCGGCTGGGTTGGTATCGACCAACTCGCCATCTGCCTTGACACCGCCGCGGCGTGCGCGGGAATCCCACGTATCCACTACCTGGGCCTTGGTCTTCCCCTTCAGGTAGGGGTTGGCCTCGATCTGCTCAGGCGTCAGGATGCGATCCACAGGCGTGTCGGCAGCAGCCGCGGCAAAACGCACGCCGACCTGCTGTCCGAAATGGTGTGCGGCGTACAGGTTTTGAATCGTGGCGTCCTGGCCAGCGCGCGCCAGGGCTGCGGCGTTCTCGCGGTCCAGAGCCGTGGCCATCTCACCTGACTTTGCCGGATCTGAGCGCGCGGCCAGGATCTGCTCCTGCGTCATGCCCTCAGCCCAAGCCGGTTGCTCGGCGGACACCATGCGCAGCCAGGTTCCATCCGTGAACTGGTCGATGCCCATAGCCGAACTGGTCGGCGATTGAGCATCTGGCCGGCCGCCGGATTCAAGGATTCGGCGATATGCCGCATACCCCTGGGGTTGCGCGGCTGCCAGAGAACGGGGGCGAGTCCCGCCCATCTGGACGGCCAGGTCAATGAGCGCAGCGTCGCTGTCCATCTTGCCCAACTTGTCCTGCAGCTTCTTTAGCTCGGTGGCATAGGCGGTCGAATTGCGCGCGCCATCAAGCTTGGTCTTAATCGCGATCTGCTCTTGCGCAAGGGCCGCAATGTCCGGCGCTGCCGCAGGGTCAGACCTCAAGACCCCGTCGCGCTTGAGCGCATTTTCGCGACGCAGAATGTCCCGGATCTCTTGATCGCGTGCCTGCAGTGACTGCAATTCCTCCTTGGGAAGCCTGCCGGCTTGAGACAGGTCGGTAAGCTGCTGCAACCGCGAATCGATCACGCGCCCAGCGTCCGCGCCCCCGATGGCCTGGGCCAGCTCGGGCCGCAGCAGGTAGTCGCCCGGGTTGATCTGCGCCGCAACATCGACCTTCTGCCCCGACAGCACTTGCTGCATGGCCGCGGTCAGGGCGCTTTGGTGCTGAATGTCGGCCGCGGGAGTCAGTGGCTCGCCCGGCATGGTCCCCCGCTCGATGTGGTCCGCATTGCGCGCCACCAGCACAGCGTCACGCTGCGCGGGTGGCACCTTGGCTGCACCGACGTGGGCGGCGCCACCGAACGCCAAGCCCATCATCACGTCAAGCGCGCGCGAATAGGGGTCTTTCGGGTTGTAGCTTTCTGCCTGGGCCTCGTATCCACCTGCGCGCAGGGCGGCCCCACTGGCAGCGTCTGCGCCGATGCCAAGCGCGAGGTTGGAACCGGCGCCCGTGGCCAGCCGAGTGGTCAGCGTCGAACCGAAAGCCGCGGGCAATCGCATGCCGGCAGCGTTCACCGCAAGGTTGACGCCACCCACCGCCATGGCCGTTTTCGCGTCCACGCCCTGGCGCACCAACTCGGTGGACGGGTCCAGGCCAGAAGACGCCAGGAACACCCCTGGCGTGCCGACCATCTGCGGCACCGAGCCGGCCACGTTGCCAATCAGGTTGATGGCCTTGGCCGTTCCGCTCAGGGTGACAGGGTCCGGCGTCCAGTAGTCCACGGCGCTATTGCCGACACCCTCGACCACGTCGCGGAAGTAGGCATCCTGCGTCGCGGTCGGGTTGGCTTGCGGCTTCTGCTGGATGCCTTGGCCTTCCAAGAACGCGCGAGTCTCGGGTGTGGCGAATGACGACAGGTAGGAGTCCCGCGCGCCTGCTGCTGGGGCGCCCGCCATCAGCAGGGAGCGCCCCGCGGCAGCCGAAGGCCGCATGAAACCCTTAAGGGCTTCCAGCGTTCCGTCCAGACCCTCCGGGGTGTTGTAGTCGTAGGGCTTGGCGCCCAGCTCGTCCAGCATGCGCGTTGCCGCGCCCAGGTCTTCCAAGTCCTGCTGAGTGTCGATCTGCGGCCCGGTCACTGGTCACCCCGCATGCGGATCAGCAACGGCTGCCCGCGCTTGTCCACCAGCGGCTGCATGCCACGGGTCAGGATGTAGACGCCATCGCGGCCGGGAACGTTGAGCAAGCCGACATTCCCAGGGTTCTCGATGCCGGCGGCTTTGAACCGCGCGTCAATGTACGTTTCCGCGTGATCCTCAAAGCGATCTGACGACATCCCCCAAGGCGGGATAACATCGCGGCCGCCAACCCTGGCCGGCTCGCCGACCACCGCCGCGATGGACTCGCGCAGCCGCTTGCTATTCAGTTCGCCAGACATGTCGCCCGCATCCACCGACTTGGCGGCGTACACCGCGCGCACGGCCTGATTGGCAGTTCGGTAATCGGTGGAGCGGCCGGCATAGGCGGCCCCAACCGCGTCGGCGATCTCTGCATCTAGGTCATTGTTGGAAGGCATCTTGATCCGGGCACCCTTGCCGTCTTCCTTCGCCTCTGCCTTGCCCGGGTTCAATAGCGCCTCGCCGCGTACCATCAGCATGGCGACATTCCCGGCATCGGCGCCGGGCGTCCCCTTGGTAACACCGCCGCTGTTCGTGTCCTGCTTGGCGTAGATGCGGCCGGCCAGCGCGCGCACTGGAGAATCCGGCGCGATCTGCTGAATGGCCGCCTCGTAGGCGTCCGGGTCGTTGATTGCGTGGCTCAGTCCACCGAACAACTGCAATGCCCCCTTGGGCGGCATCATGTTGATAGCCGCTGCCATCATGCTTGCCTCGCCAGGCAGCAGCGGCGAGTTCCCGACCTCCGAACCATACTGCTTGCGCATGGCACGGATGGTCACCATGCGATCGGCAAACTGGGTTTGCGCCTTTGACACGTCGCCGGCAGACAGCGCATTTACGTCCAGCGGCTCGGCCGGCTCGCCCGTCCGGTTGGCGTTGAACAGGAGCGGTGCATCGCGCAACTGCTTTAGGTTCGACTCAATGCCGTTTTGCAGCCGGCGCAAGTTCGCCTGTTCCTGCACCGTCGCACCGTCGCGCTGCTGCTTGGCCTGCAGCTCGGCAACGTAGGCGCGCTGCTCAACTGGCGGCTTTTGCATGACCTGGCGAATCTCGATTTCGTCTTTCACCCGCTGGCGAAACTCAGGCTCATAGTCGGTTCCTTTGACAGCGTCCGCCACGCTCTGCAAGTAGTCCACGGGAGCCGGAACACCGCTGGATACCTGCCGGTCATAGCCGTCCATCGCGCGTTTGGCGGTAGCGTCCTTCTTCGCTTCTTCGTGCTGGGCCTTCGCTTCCAGCCGGGACTTGGCCGTAATGACCTGAGACAGCACGGCGTTGCGCTTGTCGGTGTCCAGCTTGTTGGCGTAGTAGCCGCCATCATCCGTCAGGTCGCGCTGCAGGTTGTCCAGCCCCTCCACGTTGTCCACGTTCGACAGGAGGCGGGACTTGGCCTGGTTCGACCAATTCGTGTCCTTGAACTGCTGCACCCGCGCGGTGATGGTCGCCTCATCCAAGTTCGCCTGACGGGCAAGCGGCACGAACGCTTCAGCCTGCTGATTGATCTTGTCGATGTCGGCATTCGGGTCGCCGGCCAGCTTGCCCAGCTTGTCCAGCGTCAAATAAAACTGTGACTTGAACTCGACACGCTGAGCGCCCTTGGCCAAGTTCTGCACGGCAAGGCTGCCCGTCTGCACCGAGCGCTTGAGGCCAGAGCCAAACCGCTCGGCGTCGTCAGGCTGAAGCCCCGGGATGTCGGGGCGCTGTAGCTTGCTGACCTCGGTTTGGTAAGCGTCGCCGGCCTTGCGCCAATCCAACGTCCCATCGTTGATCTGGTTGGCGATGTTCTCGGTGATCGACTTGGTGGCAATCTCTTGGTCAAGGATTGCGTTGGCCGCCTTTGCACGCGCCAACGAGTCGGATTCCTCGCGTTCCTTAGCCGCCATCTGGCCGGCAGCGCTAAGCAGCCGACCGCCGGCCTGCATGCCCGTCTCGCCCAGGCCCTGCAGTGCGCGGGCTTCTGCCAGCGCGCCGGAGTTGTCCGCGGCACCAGTTCGCACCGGAGCCTGCACGCTCGGCAGGACAAAGTTGCCCTGTGGGATGGTGGCCATGTTAGGAGTCTCCCGCTCGCTTCCAATTCTTGCCGTAGTAGCTCGTTGCGTTGCTGGCGCCCGAAAGGAGGGTGCTTACCTGGGACACGCGGCCAGCCGAGCGCGCAGAGGATGCACCGATGCGGCTTGCGTCAGCCTGCTGATTGAGCCTCGATGCCGCATCAGTGCCACCCACTAGCGTTAGGTAGGCATCCTCTCCCGCGACTTGGTCTATGTTCTCGTTGATCTTCAAAGCAGACGAAGAGTTCACGTCTACGCCAGATGCGGCCGCTGCCGCGATGGCCGCTGCCTTCTGCTTCTTCGCCGCACGCCTGATTCGGTCTGCCTCGACCTGGGCAGCGCCTTGTGCCGCCTTTGCATCGGCCGCCGCCTGATCTGCCGCGAACTTCTCGTTGGCAGATTGCTGCTTAGCTGCCGTGTCCTGGGCATAGAGGGCGGCGCCAGTGGATGCGGCAGTGACAGCTAGGCCGATCAGCGCGACGGTAGTAGTTGCAAGTGCCATGGCTTAGACCTCCGCCATGTAGGTGGATTCGATGTGCCGGAAGCCGCTACGCACCAGCAGGTCACCGACCTGGCCGGGGGTACTCGATAGCGTGCTCATGGTTTGGATGCAGGCCCCGCGTTCGCTAGCCTCTGACTTGGCGCGGCGCATCAGCAGAAGACCGGCGCCGGTACTTCGCGCATCGTCGTCCACCCACCACATAACCTCTGTGGCTGTCTTGAATTTCAGGTTGAGGGCGAACGGCGCCACAATGAAGCCGAGCATCCCCACCGCCTCGCCGCCGGCTTCAGCGATCAGGAGAAACCCGTTGTCGATGACGTGGGCAGCCATGAGGGCTGCAGAATCGGGGCAGTAGTCGATGAGAACGGCATGCTGGGAACGCGGGTAGAACCGCTCACCCATGGCGACGATCACAGGAATGTCGGCGCGAGTTGCCAGGCGGACAGAGGCGCGCATCAGTGCTTTTCCTCAAACAAATGGCCGACGTGCTGGAAGCCCAGCCGCTCAAATAGCCGGGTGCTGGTCGCGAGATCCACGCCAGTGGTGATGCCAAGCAGCACCGAATCGGCGCCTCGTTCGTGCGCCCAATTGCGATACTTGTTCAGCAGGCGCGCAGCCGTCAGGCCGCCGCGATGCTCGGGCGTGACGTACAACGCTAGGTCGCAGGATTCGCGCGAGTCGGTGCACCAGTGATCCTGCACCATCCCCATGAATCCGCCGATGATTCGACCGTCGTCCTCGGCCACCAGCGCGATTCCGTCCGGGTCATCGATCAGCCACGCAAGCAGTTTGCGCACCTTCTCGGTGTTCCATGGCCGGCTTCGGAAGCGGCTCTCTTCGTGCATGGCTTCGCCAAGCACCAACATGGCCGGGATGTCGGAGTGGAGAGCGAACCGGATCATCCTTGGTTCACCGTGTAGCTAGTGACCACCGCCAGCAGGTGAAACGGATAGGGCCGTCGCTGCTCGATCAAGGTGATTCCATCGGACTTGCCTACTACGCTGATCGGCTTATCGCCGGTGTATGCCTGCGGGCGGCTGTCCAGCACCTCAGCGCCTAGCCCGACAAATGCGACTGCCTGGTTGTCGATCGTGCAACCGATCGTGTCGCGCAGCCGAACGATGATCTTGTGAATGGTCATGGACGATGCTTGAGAACTGCCTGCACCGCCGGAGATTTCCGGCTTTAGCGTCCTGACGCGGGTGACGTAGTTCAGGCCGATTTCGATTTTCTTGGCCGGTCGCTCGATGGTGATCTGTCCACCTGTGACAACGCGCTTTTCAAGCACGATCCCATCGCCAACAACATCAACCTGCCGCCCCTCTATATGGCTCAGGCCACCCCACACCGTGGCACCAACTTCGCTCTGCCCCGTCACGGCGCAGTCGGTCAACAGGGCCGGGTCGAACATTTCCACGTAGCTGATCGACTGCCCGTTGATGACTCGCCGCACGACAGCAAAGAGCCGCCAGCCGTCGCTCACAGGGATGGCGGCAACCGACTGCACCTCTCCTTGCGTGATCTGCCGCGCGAAGGCGAAAACGTCTTGGTCTCGATCGGCCGTCAGAGTGGCAAGGACGCCATCATTGCGGCAAATCCAGACGGTGGAGTCCGGCTCTGCCAGGTAGGCCATGCCGGCCACACCGCTCTCGGTGATGTGTTCGGCAAGCACCGAAATGTCGGGCGCGCTGTAGGCGTCCGTGTCGTACTTGTCCGGTGACAGGGCGCGGATCTTCCGGCCCGCCCGCTGCACCATGTAGACCTCACTACCGATGCGAAGCGGGGGAACCTGTGTGCAGCCGTAGGCCGACTGATCCCGAATGTCGATGTTGGTAGGCGTGATCGGCTTTTCCTGCCCGCCGCGCACGCTGTATTCGGCGCCAGTGGTCAGCGCGATGAGGCCGCGGGTCTGTGCCAGATGAAGGATGGCATTGGGCTGATCCGATGCGATCTCATACGAAACCGCGTCCGTGTCATCAGGCCCTAACAGGAAGTCGAAAGATTCCCCGATAACGGAACCCCACAGGGTCTGCGGGAAGCCGGGCGAGCCACCCAGCCAGAGCCGCTGGCTGTTGAACGTGCCGCACCGCGGATACCCGTAAATGCCACCCCACATGGAACCCTTCAACGTCCATGCGAGCGGCGGCGCCGCGACAGCGCTACTAAGGGCGCGCTCAATTACGGCAGATGCGGCCGTTGCACTCGACTTGCCAGTGATGCGACACAGGCCACCATTGATTTCGACATACTTGCCGATGTCCTCATCACGCCACCCGGCAACGGACAGGGTAAGCGTGATCGTGACGCCAACGGTTCCCTGCGTACTCGGGGTGCACGTTGCCATGGGCGATCCAAGAATCGTCCATGTAAAGGCATCATTGGTCACGGATGGGAACGCCTGATCGATGCGAACGGTAACGTTGTTGGCGTTGGTGTAGCCAGTGATCTCTCCGCGGCCGCCTCCGCATTCGATAAATCGACCGACATCCGCCGGCATGAAGGGAATCATGGCGGCGTCCCGTGCGAGGTGTAAATGTTCACGTCAACGGTGCCGGTGGCTCCCGATGCGTCAGTGGCGGTGCAGCGGAAGGACCGGAAGTTCTCAGTGTTGGTCCCAGTCGATCGGTAGATCATTTGCGCTTGGTTTGCCACGTCAAGCGATATGCGCGTGGTGCCAGCGATTGGCGCCCACAAGTAGCTGTAAGGCGCAATGCCGCCGCTTGCCGTGGCAGTCGGCCCCGGGACGCCCGTCCGAGTTCCGTTCGGGAATGAATTAAAGTCGTCCAGCGGCGCAGCGGTAACGCTGATCTGAGACCCGGGTAGCGACGCATTAGGCGTTACAGCCCCCGTAGGGGCAGACGCGGGGCTGGTGCCAAACGCATTCGACGCAGTAACCGTGAAGGTGTAAGAGACACCATTGGTCAGGCCGCCGACACGCACGGGTGAGGCACTGCCGGTCCCGGTGATGCCTCCGGGATTTGACGTGGCCGTGTAGCTGGAAACCGGGGCGCCGCCCGACGACCCAGGCGGGGAAAAGGAGACGTTCGCGGCTGCGTTGAGTGGGGTTGCGCTGCCGATCGTCGGGGCACCTGGCGGAGTGCCCGCGCCGGCCGCAAACGACCTGCCAGCGCCCGGAGAAACATCGGAAATGGTGAGCGTAGAGTCAGGCAGATGGCCATTCTCCGCGAATGGCTCAGACACCCACGGCACGGGACCGATTGACCACTGCGTCGCATTGAGACGCCGCAGGCGCTGGGTCGGCACATTGGGGTGAAACAGAAGCATCGTGTCGGCCTTCTGCGTGTACGTGATTTCAGCCAGTTGGTCGCGGCTGTACGGGCTAACCAGCTCAAGCGGCGTCAGGCCCGCATTGAGGATCACCGCGCCAGTGTTGGTGTAGAACCGCACGTATTGGTGGCCAAACTCCAACATGAAAGACTGATCGACGTTGAAGATATAGCCGATCAGGATTGTGCCTTTGTCCTCGTTCAACTTTGCAGGCGCGCAATAGCGCGAGCCGGCGCGGCGGTCCACGCCACCGTGCACAACGGGGATGCCGTTTTCGATGATGTCGGCGCCGTTCTGATAGCGCGCGATGTCCTGCCGACCCTTCAGCCGCGGCGAGATTTCCCCCGCGGTAAAGTTGGTCTGCATGATGTCGATTTTGGCCATCAGCGCGTCCCGCCCCAGTAGCCGAAGCGCGACGCAAGCAGCACCGAGCCACCCAACGTTTCGCTAGGATCGTCCTGCGCGTCGGCGGTCCTGGCCTGCTGGATGAGTCGAAGGAACTCAGCTTCTAGGTCTTGCTTCATAGATGCCGACTTCGTGAGCGGATAGCACATGGCCTCCGCCATAGCGACCTCTGCAGCCTCGACCAGCGCCGCGTCCCAGGTAGGAACGTTGGTGTTGTCGTAGATATAGACCAGCGGTAGTGCGCTCTCGTCGCACACGACGTATCGGCCTTCAGTCCGCCACCGGAAGGTGCACTCTTCCTCAGTGCCAAGTTGCAGGGTCTTGAGCCAGTCGGCCGGCAGCAGGTAACGATAGGCGAACCCGAAAGCGGGCGCGGTCGCATCCGGGGACAGCAGCACGCGCGAGGTGGCGCAGTTCCAACTGTGTTTGCGCAGCACGGTTTGCCGGACGGTCGGCCACAGGTTGCGGGCCAACCGGGTCGCATCCAAGTTGGAGCCGTCTACGTCTGCCTCGTCAAAGCTGCTGATCGTCGGACCACCCAGACGAAGGCTGGCGTTGGAACAGATGCTGATTTCGGTTGCCATGTCCCTTACCTACGGAAAAGGGCCGCCAACCCGTGAAGGTGGCGGCCCGTCGTGTCACCCAGCGAACAGCACCCCGGTCAGTCCATGACGTAGGGCAGGCGAAGGGTGATGACCTGGCCAGCCGCCAGAGCCGCGCCCGCCACGGTGGAGATCAGCGTGCTGTTGTTGGTGGAGTTCACCGACTGGTCCGAGACCACGAAGCCGGCGACACCGTTGGCGGTCGCGGCCTGCGGAACTGCGGTGCCGGCAGCCGCCACCGACGTTGCAGCCAGGTGGCGAGCGGCTGACGCGGCATCACCCAGGTTGATCGTGGAACTGGCGGTTCCGGCTGCGAAGTTCAGTTGCCCCAGGTGACCGATGATGCGAGCACCGACCGGGATGGAACCCCAGGTGATGGTGTCCGCGACAGCCAGGCCGGCAGCCGGCACGGTGAAAGTGGACTCGAAATAGCGGATGCGTCCATGCAGGACGTTGGTCTGCGCGCGCTGCGGCGGAGTGTTTGCCGTGAGCGCCTGCAGGGTTGCGTTGTAATTGGCCATGCCGATGACTCCTAGTGCGAATGGGGTATGCGGAAGCGGGCCGAAGCCCGCGCCCGGTTACTCGAAGCAGCCGATCTCGACCACGCCCTCATCCTCAACGCGCACGGCGCCGATGGACTCACGGGAATAGACCTGCACGCTGTAGTTCTTGGACGGCAGCGGGTCGATGCTGGTAACGATGTCCTTGCCCCAGCCATAGGCGACGCAGCCGCGCGACCATGCAACGCAGAAGCGAGTGGTCCCGACCTTCGGCACAAGCTCGGTACGAACGAACTTGAAGCCCAGGAAGGTGTCCACCTGGCCCTGTGCCAGTGCCTTGACGTTGTTGTAGTCCACCGACTTGATTTCAGTGGTTCCCAGCAGGTTCGTGAGCTGGCGGGTCGAAACCACGATCACGCGCTGCGCGGCCATGTTCGGGTTCTGCCCGTCCATGTCCAGTTCGGCGTCCACCTCGGCAGCGTCCAGAATTTCCTTGGCGGTCAGCAGCTTTGCCAGGGTCAGGCCGGTGCCGCCTTCCACGATCTTCTGACTGGTCGGCAGCGCGATGGTGCCGCCGGTATTGCCGACACGCGCGACGCCGCGAGCCGCATTGATGATGACCTTGTCCTTTTCACGGTTCAGCGCGGCAACGCCGAGACCAACGTAAGGCGAAGTCGGATCAGCCAGAAGCTTGATCTTGTCCAACTCATCGACCAAGTCGGCCCAACCCTTGTCCTGCAGGTCCAGCCAGCGGCGGGAATGCGGGGTGTCCACATACTTGGTGTCTGCGTGGCGGCTGGTGATGTCGTAGGCGTCAGTCTTGCCCAGGCGCTCGACGGACTTGGAGGTGCCGACGATGTCGCCCTCCATCTGGCAGAAGGTAGCCAGGCGGGACTTCTTCTGCTGGCCCAGGATTCGGTAGTTGTTGCCGAACTGCTGAACCATCGATTCGGTGACGGTATTGCTCATGGTGAACTCCTGATAGGTGATTGAGTTCGCCTGTCAGGGTGTCCACCGCATTTAGTGGGCCTGGGAATACGTGCGCCGATCCGGCTACCGATCTACGCTGCGGGCTTGCGCGGGTATCCGGATGCCAACCGGGCCGCTTGGTACGCGGGCAAGGTTGCGGCGATTAGCAGGACGGAATCCCGCCATTCATGCGGGCAAAAAAAAGCCCCGCGGCAAGGCGGGGCGAGAGAGGCGCGGCGGGTGAATTAGGTTCGCGCGGTTCCGTACTGTCGCGCGTAGAAGTCGGCCACCTTGGCTTTCACGCGCATATGGTCCGGATGCTCCGGCTTCCAATACGCTTCCGACTTCTGCAGCGATTCCACGTCCTCGGCACTGGGCAGCCCCTGCGGCGCAACCTGCTTGTCCTCCTGCATTTCACCGCCGATCGCTGCCGCAAAGGCGATGAAGTCCGGATCAGTGCCGTACTTGGCATGTAGGCGCTGGACGCTGCCGGGCAGCGCTTCGTTCTTGGTGCCGTAGCCGTTGATAGCGCGCTGGGCTGCGGCAAAGTTGGTCTGCTGCGTTGCCTCATCGGCCCACAGCTTCGCCACTTCGGCGCGCGCCTCATCGACGCTCAGTGCTGCGTTGGCCTCGATCAGCTTGGGGGCGAACTCCAAGTAGCCATTGAGGACGAGATTGGCAACGTCGTTGCTGGCTCCGGCCGCGTGCAGCTTCGCGAGAAAGCCCTGGGTCATCGGGTCTTTGACGAAGGCGCCCATCTCTTCCTCAGACATCCCCAGGCCCTCGCCCGCCTTGATCGCGTAGTCTTCCGGCTTCGCGGGCGCGGTAGAGGTGGCAGCGCTGCCAAGCTTGCTCTCAAGCGACTTGTGCGCGGCTGCCAGCTTGGTGGTGGATGCCTCCAAGTCCAACACGCCGTCCTTCATCACCCGGTACTTTTCGGGGATCTGATCTGCCAGCGGCACCGCAGCCAGTGGAGCGCCATCGACTGGCTGGGCGATCAGCGATTCGGTTTGTCCTGCCGGGGCGGCATTCGCGGTCTCCACGGTTGCGGCAGCTTGCGTTGCGGCGGCAGTAGCGGCGTCCGCTGCACCCGGGGCCTGGGCGGTGTCTTCACTCGTTTGGTTCTGCACTGTCTGCGATCTCCTGACGGCCTGCATTGACCTTGGAAAGGATGAGTTCCACAACTTCGCGCGCGCCCGCGCCGTGGTAGGTCTTCAAAATGGCGTCGATCCCGCCATCGGTCTTGGCCCTAGCGGCGTAGCGCCTAACCAAGTCCTCAAGGATGATTTCGCCATCGCCCTGGCCGAAAACGCGCCGATACATTTGGTCATCTGCTTTAGCCATTACTGATCCGCCACGACGGTAATGTTGGTGCCGTAAGCAGTGATGTTCGGGCGATCCACGCGGAAGACGCCGGGCACGCCGACTGGAACGACCGGGTTGATGTAGTTCAGCGATGCGACTGCGGTGTCCGTGCCGTCAATCACCATGATGACAGGCAGGCTAATGTTCTTCGGGATCGGCTGGCCGGCGGGGGCGTGGATCGACAGCGACGCGACGCCGCCGGACGCCACGGTGATGGTGGACGACGATGCCGCGCTCTGTCCGGCGGCGAGGATGACAGTCTGTGCCATGGGTTGCTCCTTAGAGGACAGCGCGGGCGGATACGTTGGCGACCTGCACAGTCACGCCGGCCAGGACGTTGCCGGTTGTCTGAATCGCCAGGGTGGTGGAAGCAGCAGAGGCGGTGAAGTCCAGCGTAAGCAGTTGGTCCCCGCCAAGCAGCGCCGATTGAACGCTGACGCCGCCTGCGCTCATCTGCACCAGCGGCAAGATCCCATCGGGCTTCGCGACGGTAGCGGCAACGCGGTAGGTCGTGCCTGGCGTGGTCACTAGCGACTGACTCATGCCAGCGACCACTAGGCCGGCAGCAGATACCACCAAGCGGCCGCCGCTATTGGAGAGGGCGCCGCCAATGGCAGTCCACCCATTCGTGCCGTCGCTGCCGTCTCCGTTGGTCACGATGTTTGGACCCATCGGGGCCGGCGGGATGCCATCCATCTGCGGCTGAAGGCCGCGCACCACCTGAGCGACTATCGACGGCTGGCGCCCAAGCTCCACGTTAGCTCTCCGCGCTCAAGCTGTATTCAACCTGCTTCAGCGGCTGCACAGCGAAAGCCCGCACGCGCCACTGCTCGCCGTCCGCCGCGGTGATCGCGAGATTGTTCTGCGCGGACGTGTAGGTCTGGACGTTCGTCCAGCTTCCAGCGCCGGGGGTCAACTTCTCGGTGCGCAGGTTGGTAGTGGCGTCCAACCCCGTGGCGGTCAGCCGCAGCGTGGTTACGCCGGTTGGCACCATGAGGACATCGCCATGCACGTTGGTAAGTACGCTCTGACCAGCGGCAAACGTGCCTTTCAAGTTCTGCATTTCGTGTTCCTCGGTTGTTACGCGGCAACTGCCGCAGTCTTGGCGGCGGCTATCTGCCCTTCCTGCTGCGCGACCTGCATGCCCTGTTGCTGCTGGGCTTGCTGCTGCGCCTGCGCCTTCTGCGCCTGGTACTCCTTCACCTCATCCTCGGAACGCAGGATGTCGCCCGGCGCGCCCCGCGCCTCTCGGATGCGACGCAGAGCCGCCTCGGGGTTGAGGTAGTCCAGCACAGAGGGATCGAACTGTGCGAATGCCGCGGCGCTTTGGTAGGTGGCCTCAATTGATGCCACTTCGTCCAGCTTCTGCGCGCGCGCCATCGGGTTGACGAACTTCACTGAGTAGTTGCGGTTTGCCAGGGTCTCCGGCATCGGGGCAAAGATCCCCGCGCGCATGGCAACACCAAAGCAGCGCTCAACCAGCGGCTTGAGGTATTCGGCTTGCAGGCGCCCATACATGGGGCCTAGCAGCTTGCGGATGGCCTCAACACGCACGCTGTACTCATAGGCGGTCTTTGCCGGCCCATCGGCGGGCGGCAACTGGTCAGCCATGAGCGCTTTGCGGATGGCCGCCTGCAACTGCGCCGTCATCTGCTCTGCGAGAGCAAAGTTAGCCCCGGTCTGTAGCGCCTTCATGTTGTCCGTGTCCGCGGCAACAATGATCTTCTTGGGGCCAAGCCGGATTGTCCGGGGGTTGAGCACGCCGTCGTCTGTGGCCAGCCACATGCCGGAGACGGCAATATCCGCCGAGTCCAACTCAAGCTGTTTCAGCTTGTTTAGCTGGCGAATGGTCGGCAGCGCCGGGTAGACCGGCCCGACCGCGTACACACTGCAGGGGACCTTGAGCCAGCGCGGCACCACCACCGGCATTTCGTGGTAGCCAGACACGCGCACCTCTAGCTGCGTGTCCATCTCGATGTGAACGGACGCGATGGGCAGATTCTTGGCCAGGCGCGCATTCACCACGCTGGTTTCGCGCGGGTAGATCGCATGCACGAATTTGAACTTGTCGTCGCAGTTGTCCTGCTTGGCCTTCCGGATGCGCTCCGATACTTCCTTTTCGCCGAACTCAGAAATAGCCTGGTCGGCGGTCAACTCGTATTCCCGGTGCACGACGTTGATCCGCCCATCGGGCTTGGTCGATCCGCAATAGAGCGAGGCGAGCGGCCACTGGGTGAAGCTGAAGCCACCCTGCTCCCGGTCCTCATCCACGAACAGGGCGAACATGCCGGCACACACCATGTCCAGGCAACACTCGTATCCCTCGGCATCGAAGTTCGCCATGTGGATGTTCTCCCACAGCAGCGTCGCGGCAGCATCGAACCATCGCCGCTCTTCGTCGGTCTCGTTGCCTGCGTCCAGGGCGAACCACAGCGAGTTAGACGGCGTGACGCCATCCATGATGTTCGCCGCCAGGATGCCGGCCGAGTCGGCCGCGGTGTTGTCCAGGGATCGGGCCTGCGCAGCCGTGCCAGCTTGGGCGGTCAAGATGGCCTGATTGAGGCCAGACCCACGAAGGGGGAGCGTGAAGTCGAAGCACTCCCGCCACACGCTTTCCACCTGCGTGGAACGCTGGGTCTTGAAACTCTCGTGCCGCTTCAGGATCTGCTGCGCGCTTGCCATCGGTCAGCCCCCGCCACCCAGCAGGGTAGGCTTCGCCTGGGCCTGGGCGGTCGGCATGAACGATCCGCTTGCGGTCTCGCCGGCCCCAGTGATGAGGCTGGAACGATTGCGGCGCTTCTTCAGCGCGGCGGCCTCGGTGTTGGAGTCGTTGGCCGCCTTGGTCGCTGCCGCGGCCTGCTCTGCGACAGGATCGCGCTCGACCACTTTGGGAGTCTTGGGCGTCTTG